>DASWLY010000260.1:0-39586 GCA_036400035.1 Allosphingosinicella sp. | reverse complement strand
CGGAGGATCCGGGGCTGCTCGCGGTGTTCGACGGCTCGCCGCACGGCCCCGCTTTGGCCTCGGGCGAGGAAAAGGGCCTGAGGCCCCGATCCTCGTCGGTTCCCAAGTGGCTCGTCCGCCGGTTCGATCCGATCCTGTCGCCGGCCGATCTCCAGTCGCTCCTCGCCCGCGCTCCGCTCGATCTGCGGGTCAACCGCCTCCGCGCCGGCCGCGACGATCTGCTCGCCGCCTTCCCGGGCGCGGTGCCGACGCCCCTGTCGCCTGTCGGCCTCCGGCTGCCCGAAGCCGTCTCCGTGGAGGAGAGCGAGCCTTGGTCCGCCGGCCTCGTCGAGGTGCAGGACGAAGGCAGCCAGCTCCTCGCGCTCGCCTGCTCCGCCGCGGCGGGCGAGACCGTCCTCGACCTCTGCGCCGGCGCCGGCGGCAAGACGCTCGCGCTCGCCGCCGAAATGGGCAATTCGGGCCGTCTCGTCGCCTCCGACACCGACCGTGGCCGCCTCTCGCGGATGGACCTGCGGCTGAGGCGGGCGGGGGTGACGATCGTCGAGCCCCGATTGCTCGATCCGGGGCGCGAGCTCGAGGCGCTGGCCGACCTCGTCGACGCTCCCGACCTGATCCTCGTCGACGCGCCCTGCTCGGGCACGGGCACCTGGCGGCGCAATCCCGAGCTGCGCTGGCGGCTCGATCCGCAGCGCCTCGCCCAATATGTGAAGCTCCAGGCCTATTTGCTTGATCTGGCAGCGGAACTGATCCGGCCCGGCGGGCGTATCGTCTATGCCGTCTGCTCGCTTCTGGCGGACGAGGGGCGGGGCCAGGCGGCGGCCTTCGAAGGCCGTTCAGCCATGGTTCCGGAAGACCTCGCCATATCGGTCGGGCGGGCCGCCGGCTCGGGGCGGATCCTCACCCCGGCGCATGACGGCACGGACGGCTTTTTCGTCGCGCGGTGGCGGGCGCCATGCTAGACCGCCGGGCGACAGGATCATGGAGTTACTGATGCGCCTCACCCCCATCGCCCTCACCGTTGCCATCGCCCTGGCGACCGTGGCGAGCGCCGGCCAGGGTCAGAAGCCCGACGACCAGATCGACCCGCGCTCGGCCGCTCTCACCCAGCAGGCGCAGTCGCTGGCCGGCCAGGCGCGTTACCAGGAGGCGACCGACCTGCTCGAATCCGCCTTGGTCCTCGATCCGCGCAACCGGCAGGCCTATATCGGCCTCGCCCGGGCGGCGCAGGGGCAGAAGCTGCCGGGCAAGGCGATCAAATTCTATTTCGAAGCCTTGAAGCTCGAGCCCAACGATGTTGCCGCCCTCGCCGGCCAGGGCGAGGCCCTGGTCCAGCGCGGCGCGGTCGAGCGGGCCAAGAAGAATCTCGAGCGGATCAGGACGCTCTGCGCCAATCCCTGCGCCCAGGCGACCCAGCTCGCCGCCGTCATCGCCAAGGGCCCGCCGCCCGAGGTGATGACCGCCCAGCGGCCCGTGGCCGTGGCCCCGAAGAACTGAAGCGACACCGTCATCCCGGCGAAAGCCGGGACCTCAGGTCGCGAAGTCGTCAGCGCCTTTTCCGCGCCGAGGTCCCGGCTTTCGCCGGGATGACGGCTGGGGTCAGGCGTCCATCGCCCTCGCCACCGCCACGAACTCCTCGACCGACAGCGTCTCCGCGCGTCGCTCGGAATCGATGCCGACCTCCGCAAGCGCCTCCAGCGCCCCCTCCAGCCCCTTCAGGCTCTGCCTCAGCATCTTGCGCCTCTGCCCGAACGCGGCGCCGGTGAG
Organism: Allosphingosinicella sp.; assembly: GCA_036400035.1. Classification (GTDB taxonomy): domain Bacteria; phylum Pseudomonadota; class Alphaproteobacteria; order Sphingomonadales; family Sphingomonadaceae; genus Allosphingosinicella. Next base: position 37,822 of record DASWLY010000260.1, on the reverse strand, counting down.
TCTCTCGAGGGTCGCCGCCCGGACCCCTTCGGACGCCGCCTTCGGGACGATGTGGACCACCGCCGACATGACCTTGGGCGCCGGCACGAAGGCCGAGCGATGGACCTTCATCGCGATCCGCGGCTCGCTTCGCCACTGGGCGAGCACCGCCAGCCGTCCGTAGGCGCCGGTGCCCGGGCGGGCGACGATCCGCTCCGCGACCTCAAGCTGGAACATCAGGGTCAGCGACGCCCACCAGGGCGGCCATTCCTCCCCGCCGAGCCAGCGCACCAGCAAGGCGGTGCCGACATTGTAGGGGAGGTTGGCGGCGACATGGGCGCCCGGCCCCGCTTCCCGGGCTTCCTCGATCGCGAGCGCATCGCCCTCGATCACCCGCAGCCGCCCGTCGGCGGCCTCGGCGACTTCCGCGAGCGCGGGAAGGCAGCGGCGGTCGCGCTCGACCGCGACCACCCGCGCGCCCGCCCGAAGCAGCGCCCGGGTCAGGCCGCCCGGACCCGGGCCGACCTCGTAGACGCTTCTTCCCTCGAGATCGCCCGGCACCCGGGCGATCCGGTCGAGCAATTGCTCGTCGAGCAGGAAATTCTGGCCGAGCGCCTTGGCGGCGCGAAGCCCGTGCCGCGCGATCACCTCGCGCAGCGGCGGAAGCGGCGTCATGCCGCCGCCAGCCGCCCGGCGCAGGCGGCGGCCATGTTCAGCGCCGCGAGCATCGCCGTCGGCTCGGCCCGGCCCTGTCCGGCGATGTCGAAGGCGGTGCCGTGATCGGGGGAGGTGCGGACGATCGGCAGCCCGAGGGTGATGTTGACGCCCTCGTCGAAATGCAGGGTCTTGAGCGGCACCAGCGCCTGATCGTGATAGAGGCACAAAGCCGCGTCGTAGGTCGAGCGCATCCGCGCGTGGAACATCGTGTCGGGAGCGTGCGGCCCCGTCACCTCCGCCTCCTCCTCGCGAAGCCGCTCGATCGCGGGAGCGACGATGTCGATCTCCTCGCGCCCGAGGGCGCCGCTTTCGCCGGCATGCGGGTTGAGGCCGGCGACCGCCAGCCGCGGCCGGGCGATCCCGAACAGCCGCCGGAGCGCCCGGATCGTGGTCCGGCCGCGCTGGACGATCAGCTCCGCCGTGAGCAGGCCCGGCACGTCGCGAAGGGCGACATGGGTGGTCACGGGCACCGTTCGCAGAGTCGGGCCGGCGAGCATCATCGCCGCCATCTCGGCCGCGATGCCGCAGCGCTCGGCGATGAATTCGGTCTGGCCGGGATGGGTGAAGCCGATCGTGTAGAGCTGGGCCTTGGAGACCGGCCCGGTGACGAGGCCCGAGCTTGCCCCCGACCGGGTCAGCCCGACCGCGAGCTCCAGCGCGTCGAGGGCGTTGCGGGCCCCTTCGAGCTTCGGCTGGCCGGGGCGGGTCTCACCGGCCGAGTCGATCCGGATGAGGGGGAGGGCTTCCCGGAAGCAGGAGGCGGCTTCATCGGGACCGGCCACCACCTGAAGCGGACCGCCCCAGACCGCGCGGAGCGCCTCGGGCGCACCGACCGCGAAGAAGGACGGCACCGGTTCGGTGGCGCGGCGCTCCCAGGCCTTGGCCGTGATCTCCGGGCCGATTCCCGCCGGATCCCCGAGCGCGACCGCCAGGGGCTGGATCACCGGCGGGGACAAGGGTCCGCACTAACGATAGTCGACCACCGCATCCCGCCTGAGATCGCGCAGGAAGCGCCGGGCGCGCAGGTTGACCCGGTTCTCGGCGATCTGGTTGTAGACCTGCTCGAAGCTCAGGGCGCCGGTCGGATCCGGATCGTCGCGGCCGCACATCACGAGGACGCTGACCCGGTCGTCCGAGGAGCCGAAGGCGGGCGTGGCCTGGCCGAGGCTGAGGCCGAGCAGGGTCTGCTGAAGCGCCGGCGGAAGATCGCGGACCCGGACCTGGTCGTTGGTGATGACCTCGGCGCCGATTGGCTGAGCGGCCGCTTCGGCCCCGCCGCAGCCCCCCATGGTCTGGGTCGCGCGAACCAGGTCCTGCACCTTGCCGTCGACGACGGCCTTCGGGCTCCCGGGCGCGAAGCGGACGGTCATCTGCTTCAGGCTGAGCACGGCGTCGCGCGGGTCGGCGGTGAGCACCTGGCGGGTGTCGGCGACCTGGATGATCGAGAAGCCGCCAGGGATCGCGATCGGATCGGTGATGCTCCCGACCGGAAGCGTCTGGACCGCGGAGGCGAGCGCGTCGGGCAGCTGCGCCGAGCGCACCCAGCCCAGATCGCCGCCGACGGCCGCCGTCGAGGCTTCCGAGAACTGGCGGGCATAAGCGAGGAAGGAAGCGCCGCCGCGCAGCTGCTGGACGATTCGAGTGGCGTTGGCGCGCACTTCCGCGGCGGTCTCGGGAGTCGCCGAAAGGAAGATTTCGGAGACCTTGAATTCCTGGGTGCCCTTGGCCGCGTTGAGCCGGTCGATGACCGCCTGGACTTCCTCCTCGCTGATATTGACGAAGGGCTCGATCTTCCGGCTCTGCAGCCGCGACCAGGCCATTTCGCCGTGGATCTGCCGCTTCAGAGTGTCCGGCGACGCGCCGTTCGAACGCAGATAGGCGGCGAATTGCTCAGGGGTGAGCTTGAACTGCGACTGGGCGTAGCGGGCGAAATACTGGTCGACCTCGCGCGGGGTGATCTTGATGTCGGCCTGCTCGGCGGCCTGGATCTGGAGGACCTCGTCGACCAGGTTGCGAAGCACCTGCTGGCGAAGGCGAGGCAGCTCCTCGGCGGGAATCTCGCCTCCGGCCGCGAGCCGGATGATCGCGATCCGATGGTCGACCTCGGTGCGGGTGATGACGGCGCCGTTGACGATCGCCGTCGCCTTGCGGAGATTGGGATCGTCCTCGGAGATGAACTGGGGGTTGGCCGGGAGGTTGAGGCCTGCCGTAGGCGCGGTTCGCGCGGGGTCGCCGACCGTCTGCGCGAAAGCGGCAACGGCTCCCAGTGAGCCGGCGAGCATCAACGCCGCCCCGTAATAAATGCCGAGCTTCATCATTCCTCCGATTAATGCAGGCCGCCAGCGATGCCTGAAATATGCTGAACCCCAGATGACGCGCGTATCTTAGCGCCCGAGATTCTTCAGCGCCACCCGGAACTGGAATGTGTTGCCGCGGTCGACGTCGCCGACCTTGTCGTAGTCGCGCCGCCAGGTCACTCCGATCTCGAGGCAGTCGTCGTCGTAGCTGATGCCGATGCGGTGGCGCACCGGCTCGAAGCCGTCCGCGCTCGAGAACGGGCTTTCGCGCGCGTCGGTGAGATCGACGACGGTGGAGCCGAAGATCGACCAATAGCCGGCGAAGCGGACCCGGCCGCCGAGGCGTATCTCCTCGCGGTCGCGCAGGTCTTCGATCGCCGGGTCGATGTTTCGGTCGAGGCGGAGGTAGCCGATCGTCGCGTAGGTCTGGCGGCCGCCGACGACGGCGTCGATCTCGTTGCGGCGAAGCGCCAGGCTGTCCTTGTCGATCCGGAAGCGGTGGACGACGTTGAGCTTTCTTCCGAACTTGACGTTGGTCCGGCCGACGAAATCCGAGAAGCGGTCGGAGAGGCCGGTGCCGGGCGGCAGGATGCTTGGCTGGTCGTCGAGGCGGAAGCTCTGGCCGACCGTGGTCCTGACCGCGATTCCCGGCAGGTCGACGCCCCAGTCGAGACCGTAGGTCACCCTCGGCCCGTTCTCCCAGCGGTCGTAGCCCGGGAAGCGGTTGAGGGCGAAGAGGTTGGAATCCTCGAGATCGACGGCTCGGGCGTCCTCGTTGGGGATCTCCAGATTGTCCGTCGCTCCCGACGCGACCAGCTGGAGGCGCGGGGTCAGCCGCTGCGTTCCGCCCATGAACGGCCCGACCAGCGGCCAGCGCATTTCCGCCGCGAGCGCTGCGATCCCGCGGGCGTGCCATCCCGGCTCGCCCCGGTAGATGGCGGTCGAGGTCAGCAGAGTGTCGCTGCTGTGATAGGCGTCGCCGCGGGCATAAGCGGTGAGCAGCAGCTCCTGCCCCCAGCGGGTGAGGCTTCGCCGGTCCCAGCGCGCTCCGGCAAAGGCGCGCTGCGTGTCCTGGCCTTCGGTCCTGAGGATGGCGAGGCTGTTCGCCTGCACCTCCACTTGGCCGCCCCAGATCTTCGCCGGCAGCCGCCACCGGGCATCGATGGCGGGGAGCGCGACCGGCTGCTGGCCCGCCACGTCGGTGATCCGAAGGCCCTGGAAGGCCCAGCCGGCGATCGAGATGTAGCTGTCGGAGGTGATCCGCTCCGCCTCGACGACCGAGCGCAGCCGGCTGTCGCGCGATATGTCGTAGCGGCGAAGGAAGGTGCGGTCGGTGACGTAGCGCGCCGACGCGGTGACCGTCCAAAGCGGGCTCAGCTGGAACCGGCCATTCCCTTCGAGATAGGCGCGCACGCCCTCGTCGCGCACCGCGGTCGCGGGAACGGTGATCGGGAGCCGCGAGCCATAGGTCAGATAGGCCCCGACCTGGAACGCGCCGAGTCCGGTCAGATGCCGGTACCGCCCCTCCAGCATCGGCGCCACTTCGGTGTAGACGTGGGGGGTGATGGTGGCGTCCCGGTTCGGGGCCAGCTTCAGGTAGTAGGGCACCGCCAGCTCGAAGCCGTTGCTCGAGCTCAGCCGGATATCCGGCACGAGCACGCCGCTGCCCCCGCCCTCGCTGCCGTCCGGATGCGAGAGGAAGGGCAGGGCAACGATGCGGGCGCCTAGCAGGTTGAGCGAGGCCCCTTCGTAGCGGATCCGGTTGCGGACCGGGTCGTGCACGACCCTGACGGCATTGATCTGCCAGGTCGGGTCCTTGGGGCAGCCTTTCTCGGTCAGGACGGCGCAAGGCGAGTAGGCGGCCCGGTAGAGGGTGGTGTAGCCGTCCCGCCGCTCCGCCCGGTCGGCGGCGAGGCGGCCGCCGTCGGCCAGCACCAGAAGCATGTTCTGGACGATTCCGTCGCGCAACGCATCGGTCAGGACGACGCTGTCGGCATAGGCGACGTCGCCGCCCGGATTGACCACTCGGACATTGCCCTCCGCCCGGACCTCGTCGGTGGCGCGGTTCCAGGTCACGCGCTCGGCGCGAAGCCTGTTGCCCTCGCTGTTCATTCGAACGTCGCCGCTCGCCGTGACGATCTGGGCCTCGCTGTCGTAGGTGAGCTCGTCGGAGCTGAACGCGACTTCGCGCCCGTCCGCCGGAGCGGCGGCGGCGGTCGCCGCGGCATCTTCGCCGGCCGGGGGCGGAGCGTCGTCCTGCGCGAACGCCGCGCCGGGAGCGGCGAGGAGCAGCGGCAGGGCGGTCAGGCAGATGAGATTGAGCTTCTTCACTTTCCCCGCCGCCAGCAGCCCGCGCGACCCTTCCGGGCCTATCGCACCGGAACGGCAGCGCTGCAATGCCGCAGGGAGAGTGGTGGACACGTTCACCCGTCATCCCGGGAGGGACCCCATCAAACTACTACTTTGATGGGAACCCGAAAGCCGGGACCTCAGGCCGATAAAGGCGCGTTTCCGACCTGAGATCCCGGCTTCCGCCGGGATGACGGTGTCGAGCCGGCCCCTTTGCAGGCGTTGAGCGAGCGCCTAGAGGCAGAGCCAAAGCCAGGAGCAACCCCCTTTTATGAAAATCAGCTTCGCCAGTGAACGTCCCGCCGGGACCTACGCGCTCGCCCTTCCGGTGTGGACCGAGGACATGATCTCCGACCGTCTCGGCAGCCTCGATCCGGCCGCCCGCGCCGTCGCCGCCCGAGCCGCCGAGGCCCAGCGCTTCGAGCGCGAGGCCGCTTCGGTCGCCGAGACCTTCGTCGCGGAGGGCGAAGGCGCCCGCCGCCTGCTGCTCATCGGCCTCGGCGACCGCCGCCAGGACGATAGCCTGTTCGAGAAGGTCGGCGGCGCGCTCACCGCGCGGCTGCTCACCTCCGGCGAGACCCGGCTCGTCATCGACCTTACCGGCCTCGGCCTCGAAGGCGAAGCCGCCGCCCGGATCGGCCTCGGCGCCGCCGCCCGGAGCTGGCGCTTCGACCGCTATCGAACCAAGCTCGCCAAGAAGCAGAAGCCGACACTGGCGGAAGTGGTGATCGTCGGCGCCGGCGACGGCGGCCGGGCCTGGAACGATCGGGCGGCTTTGCTCGACGGGCTTTCCTTCACTCGGGAGCTGGTGACCGAGCCGGCGAATATCCTGTACCCCGAGAGCTTCGTCGAACGCTGCCGGGCCCGGCTCGAGCCGCTCGGAGTGGAGTTCGAGGTGCTCGACGAGGCGCAGATGGGCGCGCTCGGCATGGGCGCGCTGCTTGGGGTCGCCCAGGGCTCGGTCCGGCCGCCGCGCCTTCTGGCGATGCGCTGGAACGGCGCCGGCAACGCCTCCGCGACCCCCGTCGTCCTGATCGGCAAGGGCATCACCTTCGACACCGGCGGAATCTCGATCAAGCCGGCCGCCGGAATGGAAGCGATGAAGTGGGACATGGGCGGCGCGGGCGCCGTCGCCGGAGCGATGGCGGCGATCGCCGGGCGCAAGGCGAAGGCCAACGTCGTCGCAGTCTGCGCGCTGGCGGAGAACATGCCCGACGGCAACGCCCAGCGCCCGGGCGACGTCGTCACCAGCATGTCGGGCCAGACGATCGAGGTGATCAACACCGACGCCGAAGGCCGCCTTGTATTGTGCGACGCGATGACCTGGGCTCAGCGCCAGTACAAGCCGGAGGTGATCGTCGACCTGGCCACACTGACGGGTGCGATGATCATCTCGCTCGGCCACGAATATGCCGGCATTTTCTCGAACGACGACGGCCTCGCCGCGCAGCTGGTCGCGGCGGGCAATGCCAGCGGCGACAAATTGTGGCGGATGCCGCTCGGCGATCCCTACGACAAGCTGATCGATTCGCCGATCGCGGACATGAAGAACGTCGGACCGAGGGAGGGCGGCTCGATCACCGCCGCCGCCTTCCTCCAGCGCTTCGTCGAGGGCGGGGTCAAATGGGCCCATCTCGACATCGCCGGGATGGCCTGGGCGGACAAAGCGGGCCACCTCTACGACAAGGGCGCCACCGGCTACGGAGTGGCCCTGCTCGACCGCTTCGTCGCGGTCAATTTCGAGGGGTGACACAGGTCCGTCATCCGGGGAGGGACCCCTTCGAAGTATTACTTCGATGGGAACCCGAAAGCCGGGACCTCAGATCGAGGAGACACGGCGGGTCTCCTCGAGACCCCGGCTTTCGCCGGGGTGACGGACGATGATCGCCGACTTCTACCACCTCACCGCTTCTCCGCTGGAGCGGGTGCTTCCGAGCATCGCCGAGAAGGTGGTCGCGGGCGGGGGGCGCCTGCTGGTGGTGGCGGAGCCGGACCTGCTCGCCCGGCTCGACGAGCATTTGTGGAGCTATGCCCGCGACAGCTTCCTGCCCCATGGCCGGGGGCGGCCGGAAAGCCAGCCGGTCCTGCTTTCCACGGAGCCGGAGCCGGCGAACGGCGCCGCGAACATCGCGCTCGCTGACGGCCGCTGGCGCGACGAGGCGCTCGGCTTCGAGCGCGCCTTCTACTTCTTCGACGCCGGCGGTCTCGACCCGGCCCGAGCGGCCTGGCGGGCGCTGAAGGGCAGGCCGGAGATCGAGGCCCGCTACTGGAAGCAGGACGAGCGCGGGAAGTGGGTGCAGGGGCCGTAGCTCAGCCGTCATCCCGGCGAAAGCCGGGAGCTCAGGCCGAATAATCTCGGCGGGTCTCTCCGAGATCCCGGCTTTCGCCGGGATGACGGGAATTGCCCTTCGCCCCAACTCCCCCTAGAGAGCCGCGCAAATCACCTCACATCAACGGAGCATAGAGCCGGCCATGGCGACCGAACGCACCTTCTCGATCATCAAGCCCGACGCGACCCGGCGCAACCTCACCGGCGCGATCACCGCCAAGCTCGAGGAAGCGGGCCTCAGGGTCGTCGCCTCCCGGCGCATCCACATGACTCGCGAGCAGGCCGAGGGTTTTTACGGGGTCCACCGCGAGCGCCCGTTCTTCAACGATCTGGTCGAATTCATGATCTCGGGCCCGGTCGTCGTCCAGGTGCTCGAGGGCGAGAATGCCGTCGCGCGCAACCGCGAGGTGATGGGCGCCACCAATCCCGCCAATGCCGACGAAGGCACGATCCGCAAGCTCTTCGCCGAGTCGATCGAGGCGAACAGCGTCCACGGCTCGGACAGCGCCGAGAATGCGGCGATCGAGATCGACTTCTTCTTCAAGCCCGAAGAGATCGTGGGGTAGTTACAGGCTTCTCGTCATTGCGAGGAGCGAAGCGACGAAGCAATCCAGTCGCCGGCGACGCAGCGCTGAATTGCTTCGCTTCGCTCGCAATGACGGAGCGAAGCACCTTAGCGTAGCACATCCACATGCCCAGGCCTCAGCCGGGCGCAGAACTTGTCCAGAGTCTCGGGATAGAGCCGGTGCTCCTCCTTGAGCACCCGCTGGGCCAGCTGCTCGGCTGTCTCCCGCTCGCGCACCCGCACCTTGGCCTGGGCCAGCACCGGCCCCGCGTCGAGCTCGTCGGTGACGAGATGGACCGAGCAGCCGACCCAGATCTCGCCCGCCTCGAGCGCCCGGCGGTGCGTGTCCAGCCCCTTGTAAGCCGGCAGCAGGGAAGGGTGGATATTGAGGATCCGCCCCTCCCAAGCGCGGATGAACCCGGCCGAGAGCAGCCGCATGTAGCCGGCCAGCGCGACCACCTCGACGTCATGCTCCCTCAGGGCGAGGTCGAGCAGATGGTCGAACTCCTCGCGCTCCATCCCCTTGTGGCTCCGCGACCAGGTCGGGATCGCGAGCCGCCTGGCGACGACCAGGCCGCGCGCCTCCGGGACGTTGGAGGCGACGAGGGCGAGGTCGTAGCTTCGCGCCTCCCGCCTCTTATATTCGCTGAGCGCCACCATGTTCGTGCCGCGCCCGGAGACGAGCACGCCTACCCGCACCCGCTCAGCCATGGTGGGTCGCCGTCCAATCCCCCCGCGCGCTCCAGGTGCCGCCCGGACCGGCGACGGTGCAGCCTTTCCGGCCTTCCTCGATCCGGCCGATCCGGAACGCCGTCTCTCCGGCCTCTTCGAGCGCCCGGCAGATCGCGGCGACACCCTCTTCGGCGACGATCAGGGCCATGCCGACCCCGCAATTGAACGTCCGAGCCATCTCTTCCGGCTCGATATTCCCCTGCGCCTGGAGGAACGCCATCAGTCGCGGCTGCGGCCAGGAACCGGCGTCGATCCGGGCGTGAAGGCCGTCGGGCAGGATGCGCGGGACATTCTCGAGCAGGCCGCCGCCGGTGATGTGCGCCAAGGCGTGGATCCTGCCCGCCCGAATCGGCGGCAATAGCGGCTTCACGTAGATCCTCGTGGGCGCCAGCAGCGCCTCTATCAGAAGCACCTCCGGGTCGAACAAGGCCGGCCGCTCCAGCTTCCAGCCGCGGTCGGCGGCCAGCCTTCGAACCAGCGAGAAGCCGTTGGAATGGACGCCCGAGGAGGCAAGGCCGAGGATCGCGTCGCCGGCCGCCACCTCGGAGCCGGTCAGCGCTTCGTCCCGCTCCACCGCTCCGACGCAGAAGCCGGCCAGGTCGTAATCGCCTTCCGCATACATTCCGGGCATCTCGGCCGTCTCGCCGCCGATGAGGGCACAGCCGGCCTGGCGGCAGCCCTCGGCGATCGAGGCGACCACCCTCTCGGCAACGGCCCCGTCGAGGCGCCCGGTGGCGAAATAGTCGAGGAAGAAGAGCGGCTCGGCGCCCTGGACGATAAGGTCGTTGGCGCACATCGCGACGAGATCGATGCCGACTCCGTCGTGCCGGCCCGAATCGATGGCGAGCTTGAGCTTGGTTCCGACCCCGTCGTTGGCGGCGACGAGCAGGGGGTCGCGATAGCCCGCCGCCTTGAGGTCGAAGAATCCGCCGAAGCCGCCGAGCGAGGCGTCGGCGCCGGGGCGGGCGGTGGATTTCGCGAGGGGAGCGATGGCTTTGACCAGCGCGTTGCCCGCGGCGATCGAGACGCCGGCCTTCGCGTAGGTGTAGCTGTCGCCCATCGCCGCCGCGTAAAGCCTGTACCGAGGATATTGAAGCCCTTTGTTCCCCGGCGAAGGCCGGGGCCCAGCGGCGCAGACGGACGGACTGGATCCCGGCCTTCGCCGGGAAACAGGTTCGCCTTCCGGCCGACAGCCACATCGCGCTTGGATTTCGACGTCCAACTCGCCAAAAGGCGGGCGTGAAGCTGACCGGTCGTCTGTCCCTCCTGTTCGTCGCCCTCCTTGCCTCGCTCCTCGTCGGGCGGGCGGTCTGGGCGCAGCTCGAAGGCGCCGATCGCGGCGTGCCTCCGATCGACAGCGCCAGCACCTTCGAGATTACCGGGATCGAGGTCGACGTCGGCGCCGAGACCGCCGACAAGGCCCGCGAGGAAGGCTGGCGCCAGGCGCAGCAGAAGGGGTGGAAGGCGCTTTGGGCGAAGACCAACGGCCGGCCGGTCGACGAGGCGCCCGGCCTCACCGACTCCGCCTTGAACGGAATGGTCTCCGGAATCATCGTCGAGCAGGAGCAGATCGGCCCCAAACGCTATATCGCCACCCTCGGCATCCTGTTCGACCGCGCCCGCACCGGCCAGCTGCTCGGAGTGAGCGGATCCGTCCGCCGCTCCGCGCCGGTGCTCGTCATCCCGGTGATGCTGACCGGCTCCTCCTTCCAGACCTTCGAATCGCGCAACGAGTGGCAGAGGGCCTGGGCCCGCTACCGAACCGGCAACAGCCCGGTCGACTATGTCCGCCCGACCGGCTCGGGGATCGACCCCCTGCTCCTCAACGTCACCCAGACCCGCCGGCCGGGCCGAGGCTGGTGGCGGATGCTGCTCGATCAATATGGCGCGGCCGACGTGATCACCCCGGAAGTGCACCTGAAGCGGCTCTATCCGGGCGGGCCGGCGGTCGGGACCTTCACGGCGCGCCACGGCCCGGACAACCGGGTGATCGGCCAGTTCACGCTCCGGGTGGAGAGCAGCGCTCTCATCCCCCGTCTCCTCGACGAGGGGGTGCGCGGCCTCGACCTGCTCTACAGCCGGGCCCTCGCGGCGGGCCAGCTGACGCCCGACCCGTCCCTGATCGTCCCCGAGCCGCCCCTCGTCGAAGAGATCGAGGAGGAGGAGGGGGCTGCAGTGGAGGCTCTTGTCGAGCAGTCGGACCGGCCGCTGCCTCCGCCGGGCACCTCGCCCGTCGGGGCCGTCACCGTGGTGCGCATCGAGGTGGAGACGCCGGACCAGGCGGCGATCGGCCGGGCCGAGCTTTCGGTCAGCCGAGTGCCCGGCGTGACTTCGGCCTTCACGACCAATCCCTCGGTCGGCGGCACGTCGGCGATGCGGGTCACTTACATGGGTGAGGGCGCCGCGCTGGCCGCCGCGCTCGAGGCGCAGGGCTGGCGGGTCTCCGGATCGGGCAATTCGCTTCGCCTGTCGCGAGGCGGCGACTGACGTGGCGCAGATCGCGCTGCCGCTCGACTGGCCGGTAGCCGACCGCGATGAGGATTTCCTCATCTCCGACTCCAACCGCGGCGCCTTCGAGCATCTCAAGCGCTGGTCGCTATGGCCGGTGATGGCGACCCTGGTTACCGGGCCGCGCAAGTCCGGGCGGAGCCTGCTCGGCCGGGTCTTCGTCCGCAAGACCGACGGCCGGCTGTTCGACAATGCCGAGGATCATGACGAGGAAGCCATCTTCCACGCCTGGAACGAGGCCCAGCAGTCGCGCCGGCCGCTTCTGATCGTCGCGGACTCGCCGCTGCCCTTCTGGCGCGTCGAGCTGCCCGACCTGCGCTCGCGCCTGTCGGCGACTCCCCACGTTGCGATCGGGGACCCGGACGACCGGCTGATCGGCGATCTCATCGTCAAGCTGCTCGGGGATCGCGGCATCGCGGTCCCGCCGGAAGTCCCTGCTTTCATTGTGCCGCGGATCGAACGTTCCTATGTCGCCGTTCAGCAGGTCGTCGCCGCTCTCGACCGGGCGGCCTTGTCGCATCACCGCCGAATGACGGTGGCAATGGCGAGGCGCGCCTTGTCCGAGAGCGGCATGATCAAGAGAGCGAGAAGTCAGCCTGAATGAACGAGACTGCTCCATCCAAGGCGCCCGAGCCGCGGCCGCTGGCGGCGCGGGAGCGCTATTTCAACCGTGAGCTGAGCTGGCTCGCCTTCAACCGGCGGGTCCTCGAGGAGGCGTGCAACCCGGCCCATCCGCTGCTCGAGCGGCTTCGCTTCCTCTCCATCTCGGGAAGCAACCTCGACGAATTCTTCATGGTCCGGGTCGCCGGCCTCAAGGCGCACCGCCTGCTCGGCGTCGAGGAGGCCTCGGCGGACGGCCTGACTCCCGCGCGGCAGCTCGCCGCCGTCGTCGCCGAAGCGGACGAGCTGACGGAGAACCAGCAGCAGGTCTGGACCGATCTGCGCCGGGCCCTCGCCGAAGCCGGAGTCGCCGTCATCGGCAGCGGAGCGCTCGACGGCGAATCGGCGGAATGGCTGGAGCGCCATTTCCGCGAGCAGATCTTCCCGGTGCTGACGCCCCAGGCGATCGACCCCGCCCATCCGTTCCCCTTCATCCCGAACCGCGGTTTCTCGCTCATCTTCGACCTGCGCCACATGCGCACGGGCAAGCCGATCCGGGAGCTGCTGATGGTCCCGGCGACTCTGCCGCGCTTCATCCGCCTGCCCGGCAAGGAGGCGCGGTATATCGCCGTCGAGACCCTGATCCGGCGCAACATCGCCGTGCTGTTCCCGGATCACGAGCTGGTCGGCGGCGGCGCCTTCCGGATTCTTCGTGACAGCGACATCGAGGTCGAGGAGGAAGCCGAGGACCTGGTCCGCTACTTCCGAAGCGCCATCAAGCGCCGCCGCCGCGGCAGCGTCATCCGGCTCAAGCTCGCCGCCGAGATGCCGGACGAGCTCGTCGCGATGGTCCGCGAGGGGGTGGGCGCCGCCGACGCGATCGTCACGGAATCCACCGGCTTCCTCGGGACCGCCGATCTCGACGCGCTCTACGAGGAGGACCGGCCGGACCTCAAATTCGCGCCGTTCGCGCCCCGCTTCCCGGAGCGCATCCGCGAGCATGGCGGCGACTGCTTCGCCGCCATCCAGACCAAGGACATCGTCGTCCACCACCCCTATGAGAGCTTCGAGGTGGTCGTCGAGTTCCTCAAGCAGGCCGCCGCCGATCCCGACGTGGTGGCGATCAAGCAGACTCTCTACCGCGCCGGCAAGCAGTCCGCCGTCATCCGCGCGCTGATCGACGCGGCCGAGGCCGGGAAGTCGGTGACCGCGGTGGTCGAGCTCAAGGCCCGCTTCGACGAGGAGCAGAACCTGCTCTGGGCCTCGGCCCTGGAGCGCGCGGGAGTCCAGGTCGTCTACGGCTTCATCGACTGGAAGACCCACGCCAAGGTCTCGATGGTGGTTCGCCGCGAGGAGCGGGGCTACCGCACCTACTGCCACCTCGGCACCGGTAATTATCATCCGGTGACCGCGCGCATCTATACCGATCTCAGCTTCTTCACCGCCGACCCGCGCGTGGGCCGGGACGTCGCCCAGTTGTTCAACTACATCACCGGCTACGTCGAGCCGCGCGACCTCGAGCTCCTCTCCACCTCGCCCCACCAGCTGCGCGAGGAGCTTCTCCGCCTGATCGAGGAGGAGATCGCCCAAGTCCGCGCCGGCCGTCCCGGCGAGATCTGGGCCAAGATGAACTCGATCGTGGATCCCGCGGTCATCGACAAGCTCTACGAGGCGAGCCAGGCGGGCGTTCAGATCGACCTCGTCGTCCGCGGCATCTGCTGCCTGAGGCCGGGCGTGCCGGGCCTTTCCGAGAATATCCGGGTCAAGTCGATCGTCGGCCGATTCCTGGAGCACAGCCGGATCTGGTGCTTCGGCAACGGCGACGAGCTCCCGAACCGCAAGGCTCGCGTCTACATCAGCTCGGCCGACTGGATGCCGCGCAATTTCGACCGCCGGGTCGAATACATGGTGCCGCTCGAGAACGTCACCGTCCACGCCCAGGTGCTCGACCAGGTGATGGTCGCCAACCTGATCGACAATGAGCAGAGCTGGCGCCTCCACCCCGACGGCCGCTACGAGCGGCTCGGGCCGGAGGGCGACCGGCCGTTCAACCTCCACCATTATTTCATGACCAACCCCTCCCTCTCCGGCCGCGGCGCGGCGCTGAAGGACAGCGGGTCGGTACCGAAGCTGCGCCTGCGTCGGGGCCCGTGAGAGAAGGGGCCGTGCTTCACGCCGAGCCGATGGCGGTCGTCGACATCGGGTCCAACTCGGTGCGCCTCGTCGTCTATTCCGGCGCGCCTCGGGCGCCGTCGATCATCTTCAACGAAAAGGTCCTCGCCGGGCTGGGCCAGGGGCTGGGGGAGACCGGCATGCTGGGCGAGGCCGCGCAGGCCCGCGCGCTCGCCGCGCTGCGCCGCTTCCGGCTGCTGATCGAGCAGATGGAGGTCAGCGACCTGCGCATCCTCGCCACCGCCGCGGTGCGCGATGCGAGCAACGGCGATTCCTTTCTCGACGAGGTGAGGGCGCTCGGTTTCGAGCCCCAGGTGATTTCCGGCGAAAAGGAAGGGCGCCTGGCGGGGGAGGGCGTGCTCTCCGGCTTTCCCGATGCCGACGGACTGGTCGGCGATCTCGGAGGGGGTAGCCTGGAGCTCGCCGACGTCAGCCGCGGCGCCGTCCACTCCAGCATATCCCTGCCTTTCGGAGTCCTGCGCATCGGCAATCCCGACGCCGCCGCCGAGAAGAAGCTGCGCCGGCGCCTCGCCCGGGCCCTGGAGGAATCCGGCCTCGGCGAACGCGGCCGCGTCCGGCCCTTCTATATGGTCGGAGGGTCCTGGCGCGCGCTCGCCCGGCTCGACATCATCTCCCGCGATTATCCGCTTCCGATCACCCACCACTACCGGATGCCGCCCGAGCGCCCGGCCGAGCTCAGGAAGCTGATCGCCTCGCTGAGCCGGAGCGATCCCAAGAGCATGCCGATGCTGACCGCGTCTCGGATCCCGACCCTGCCCAACGCCAAGCTCATCCTTTCCGCCTTGGTCGACGCTCTGGAGCCGAGCGAGCTCATCGTATCGAGCTTCGGGATCCGGGAGGGCCTGCTCTACCACGAGCTTCCGGCGCGGGAGCGGCAGAAGGATCCGCTGATCGAGGCCGCCCGGGACGCGGGGCGGGGGCTCAGCCGTTTCGGGGAACATGGCGATCTGCTCGACCGCTGGATCTCGCCCATCTTCTCGGACTCCCCCGCCAGCGCCCGCCTTCGTCTCGCCGCCTGCCTGCTCGCCGACGTCGCCTGGCAGGCGCATCCGGACTTCCGGGCCGAGCGCGGCGTCGAGATGGCGCTTCACGGCAATTGGGTGGGGATCGACGTCTGCGGCCGAGTGATGGTGGCGCAGGCGCTCTTCTCCAATTTCGGCGGCGGCCGCGATTTTCCGGACAAGCGCATCGCCGCTTTGTGCAGCGCCGGCGACCTCGAATGCGCCTCCCGCTGGGGCTTGGCGATGCGCCTCGGCCAGCGCCTCAGCGGCGGCCTCGCCTCAAGCCTGGAGCGGAGCAGCCTGACTCGCCACGGCGACGTCATCCGCCTCACCCTGCCGAAAGGGGAGGAGGCGCTCTACGGCGAGACCGTCGACAGGCGGCTGAGGAAGCTGGCCTCCGCGCTGGGCTGCAAGGCGGAGATGCGGACCGAATAATCGTCGTCCCGGCGAAAGCCGGGACCTCGGCCCATCTGGCAGTGCCTATTCCTCACTGGGATCCCGGCTTTCGCCGGGATGACGGGAGCTACCCGCAGTCGACCTTCACAACCTTGTTCTTCGGGTCGAGGCGCAGGTTCAAGCGGTCCTCCCGGTAATCCATCGTCACCATCGTGCCGGGGGCAATCCAGCGCAGCGACTTGGCGCCGCTGAGCCGAAGCGCCTCGGCGCCGACGGCGGCGCTTCTCGTCCGGCCGATCAGCTTCTGCGCCTTGGCGGCATCGCACTTGCCGGCGCCGACCGCCTCGGCCGGGGGCGCGCCGGCGCAACCCGCCGCCACAAGCGCTGCCATGATCATGATCCTCATTGGCCTATCTCCGTGTGGGTCATCGTCAGCTTGCCGCCCTTGACGCCGAAGGCCAGCCGCCCCTCGACCAGGTCGAGCGCGTCGCGGCCGAACTGGTCGAAGCGCCAGCCCTCGAGGATCGCAAGCCCCTCGCGCCGCCCGGCGGCGAGCAGCTCCAGCTCCTCTGTTCGGGCGATCAGCCGAGCCGCTACATTGCTTTCCCGGGAGCGGATCTTGAGGAGCAGCTTCAGCAGGTCGGCGACCAGCGCTCCCTCCTTGCCGAGGCCGGGACCGCGATCCTCCCGCGCCGGAAGCTCGTCCTGCGGCATCGGCACTGCGGCGGCGAGGGCGGACAGCAGCCGGGCGCCGATCTCGTTTCCGGCCCAGGCCGGAGACAGCCCGCGCACCCGCGCCAGCGCGTCCTGGCTCGCCGGCGGATGAGCGGCGACGTCGGCGATGGTCTCGTCCTTCATGATCCGCCCGCGCGGCAGATTCTTGCTCCGCGCCTCCTGCTCGCGCCAGGCGGCGAGCGCCTTCAGCCGTCCCAGCACCTCCGGCTTCCGGCTCGAGATCCGGATCCTCTTCCAGGCCAGAGCGGGGTCGTTCTCGTAATTGGAAGGGTCGGCGAGCTTCTCCATCTCCTCGTCCAGCCACTCGCCGCGCCCGGTTCGCCGAAGCTTCTCCAGCATCTTGGGGAACAGGACGGCGAGATGGGTGACGTCGCCGATCGCATAGTCGATCTGGCGCCGGTCCAGCGGGCGGCGGCCCCAATCGGTGAAGCGGGCACCCTTGTCGAGGCTCTTGCCGATGAGGCTCTCGACGAGGTTCGAATAGCCGACCTGCTCGCCCAGCCCCAGCGCCATGGCCGCGATCTGGGTGTCGAAGATCGGATGCGGGGTCCTGCCGGTGATGTTGTAGATGATCTCGATGTCCTGGCTTCCGGCGTGGAAGACCTTGAGCACGTCCTCGTTGTCGACCAGCAGGTCGAGCAGCGGCTTCATGTCGAGCCCGTCGGCCTTCGGATCGATGGCCGCGGCTTCGTCGACGTCGCCGATCTGGATCAGGCACAGATCCGGCCAGAAGGTGTTCTCGCGCATGAATTCCGTGTCGACGGCGACGAACGGCGATCGGGCCAGGCGCTCGCACAGGGACTTCAGCGAATCGGAATCGGTGATCAACGGGTGGATCTGCATCGGGGCCGCTCATAGCGGCGGCCTCACCGCTTGACAAAGCAAGGCTGCGTGGCGAAGCGCCCCCATCCTCACAATCCGTGAAAAAAGCCAGAAAGTGCCCTACATGCACGCCTATCGCACCCACCATTGCGGCCAGCTCCGCGCCTCCCACGTCGGGGAAAGGGTGAAGCTTTCAGGCTGGATCCACCGCAAGCGCGACCATGGCGGAGTCCTGTTCGTGGATCTGCGCGACCATTACGGACTCACCCAGATCGTCGCCAAGGCGAACAGCGAGCCGCTGAGGGCCCTGGAGCATCTTCGCGCCGAGTCGGTCGTCACCATCGTCGGGGAGGTCGTGTCGCGCGGCCCCGAGGCCTTCAACCCGAACCTTCCCACCGGAGAGATCGAGCTTTCCGCCGAAGAGGTCATCGTGCAATCCGCGGCCGAAGAGCTTCCGCTGCCGGTCGCCGGAGAGGCGGATTATCCGGAGGAGATAAGGCTCCGCTACCGTTTCCTCGATCTTCGCCGCGAGCGCCTCCACCGCAACATCGTGCTGAGGAGCCAGGTCATCTCCTCGATCCGGCGCCGGATGGTCGAGGCGGGCTTTACCGAGTTCCAGACTCCGATCCTCACCGCCTCCAGCCCGGAGGGCGCCCGCGACTATCTCGTCCCCAGCCGCGTCCACCCGGGGAAGTTCTACGCGCTCCCGCAGGCGCCGCAGATGTTCAAGCAGCTGATCATGGTCGCCGGCTTCGACCGCTACTTCCAGATCGCCCCCTGCTTCCGCGACGAGGACGGCCGCGCCGACCGTTCGCCGGGCGAGTTCTACCAGCTCGACTTCGAGATGAGCTACGTCACCCAGGAGGACGTCTTCCAGGCGCTGGAGCCGATCCTCGCCGGGGTCTTCGAGGAGTTCGCGGAAGGCAAGAAGGTGACGAAGGCCGGCGAGTTCCCGCGCATCCCCTACAAGGAAGCAATGCTCAAATACGGCTCCGACAAGCCGGACCTCAGGAACCCGATCCTCATCTCGGACGTGTCGAGCCACTTCCAGGGCTCGGGCTTCGGCCTGTTCGCCCGGATCGTCGAGGCCGGCGGCACCGTCCGCGCCATCCCCGCGCCCGCGACCGCCGACAAGAGCCGCAAGTTCTTCGACGAGATGAACGACTGGGCGCGCTCCGAAGGCCATGCCGGCCTCGGCTACGTCACCCAGAAGGGCGGCGAGCTGGGCGGCCCCATCGCCAAGAACCATGGCGAGGAGGGGATGCGAAAGCTCATCGCCGAGCTCGGCCTGGGCCCCGACGACGGCATCTTCTTCGCCGCGGGCAAGGAAGCGCAGGCGGCGAAGCTCGCCGGCCTCGCGCGCACCCGCGTCGGCGAGCAGCTCGGCCTCATCGGCGAGGACGAGTTCCGCTTCTGCTGGATCGTCGACTTCCCGATGTTCGAATATGACGAGGAAGCGAAGAAGGTCGACTTCAGCCACAATCCCTTCTCGATGCCGCAGGGCGAGCTCGAGGCGCTGGAGACCATGGACCCGCTCGACATCCTCGCCTTCCAATACGACATCGTCTGCAACGGCGTCGAGCTGAGCTCGGGCGCGATCCGCAACCACAGGCCCGACATCATGTACAAGGCATTCGAGATCGCCGGCTATTCGAAGGCGGACGTCGACGCCAATTTCTCGGGCATGATCAACGCCTTCAAGTTCGGAGCCCCGCCGCACGGCGGCTCCGCGCCGGGCATCGACCGGATCGTCATGCTTCTGGCGGGCGAGCCCAACATCCGCGAGGTCGTGCTCTTCCCGATGAACCAGCGCGCCGAGGACCTGATGATGGGCGCGCCCGGCGTGGTTTCCGCCAAGCAGCTCAGGGAGCTCAACATCCGTCTGGTCGAGCCGGCGGGCGCTGCGAAGAAGGACCCGGCCGACGCGGTGGCTCCGGAATAACCCTGTGGCGGCGAGATCCCGTCACCCCGGCGCAAGCCGGGGCCTCGTGGAGACCCACCGTGACTTCTTGTCCTGAGATCCCGGCTTTCGCCGGAATGACGGGAGCGCTACGCCTGCGCCATGACCCTCAAACTCTCCGACTTCGAAACCGGCGCCCGCTACCGCGGCAATTATGTCGACGACCTCGCGGCGCTTCAGGATCGGCTCTCGCGAATCCTGGTCGCCCATATCGTCCACAAGCGCCGGAGCCTGATCGTCTGCGAAGGCTGGGACGCGGCCGGGAAAGGCGGGGCGATCCAGCGGCTGACCTCGGGCTGGGACCCGCGCGCCTTCCAGGTCTGGCCGATCAAGGCCCCGACCGAAGAGGAGAAAGCCCGCCACTTCCTCTGGCGCTTCTGGAACAAGCTGCCCGGCGTCGGCGAGATCGGCGTCTTCGACCGGAGCTGGTACGGCCGGGTACTCGTCGAGCGGGTCGAGGGCTTCGCTTCCGAAGCCGAGTGGCGCCGGGGCTATGATGAGATCAACGAGTTCGAGGCGCAGCAGAGCTATGACGGCACGACGATCGTCAAATTGTTCTTCCACATCACCCAGGAGACCCAGGACGCGAGGCTGAAAGCGCGGCTCGACCATCCGTGGAAGCGCTGGAAGGTCACCGCCGAGGATTTCCGCAACCGCGCCCGCCGTGAGGATTATCTCGCCGCGACGGAAGACATGTTCGAATGCACGAACACCCGCTGGGCGCCGTGGACGGTGATCGACGGCAACAACAAGAAAGCGGCCCGAATCGCCGCGCTGACGGCGGTCGCGGAAGCCCTGGAGGCGGCCGGCTCTCCGAAGCCGCCGGAGGCGGACCCGGAAGTGGAACGGCTGGCCCGCGAGGCGTTCGGCCAGTAGCCGTCATTGCGAGCGCAGCGAAGCAATCCAGTGCTGCCTCGTAGGCCCGCTGGATTGCTTCGTCGCTACGCTCCTCGCAATGACGGGCTAACGCGCCTTCGGATACTCGATCGAGACGATCTCCAGCTCCCGCTCGCCGCCGGGCAGGGTGACCCGGCGCAGGTCGCCGACGGCGGCGCCGCGCACGGCGCGCCCGATCGGCGAGGTCCAGGCGATGCGGCCGTTGGAAGCGTCGGTCTCGTCCTCACCGACCAGGGTTACCGTCCGCCGGTTGTCGTCCTCGTCGGCAAGGACGATTGTGGCTCCGAAATACACCTTGCCGCGTTCCGGCTGCGCCGAGGCGTCGACGACCTTGGCGTCCTTCATCCGCCGCGACAGCCAGCCGAGCCGCCGGTCGATCTCGCGCAGCCTCTTGCGGCCGTAGATATAGTCGCCATTCTCCGAACGGTCGCCATTGCCCGCCGCCCAGCTGATCGTCTCGACGAGCTTCGGGCGCTCGATCGCGAACAACGCCTCATATTCCTCGCGCAGGCGGCGGTAGCCGTCGGGGGTAATGTAGTTGGGGCGGTCGCTCACGATTTGCCTCCCCAAGCGGCACGCATGGGGAGGGGGACCACCCGTGGACGACCCGCCTGCGGGTCGTCGATGGAGGGGTAGCTGGAACAGGCCTCGTCAGTTACCCCTCCACCATGCTTCGCATGGTCCCCCTCCCCATCTGCGATGGGGAGGCAAGTCATCAGCCCGGGCCGCTCTTGCCGAGATAATAAGACAGCCGATTGGCCCTGCCGCCGCCGCGCTGCGCCCGGATCGCATCGTAGACCACGGCATTTTCCAGCACGCGCTGAACGTAATTGCGGGTCTCGGAATAGGGGATGGCCTCGATCCAGGTGACGATGTCGGTGCCGCCGCGCGGGTCGCCGTTCGCGCGCACCCACTTGTTCACGTTGCCGGCCCCGGCATTGTAGCTCGCCACCGCGAGCGCCGCCTGGCCGCCCCACTGGCCCAGCAGCCGCTCGAAATAGCTGGTGCCGAGCATGACGTTGTAGGCGGGGTCCGAGGTCAGGCGGCCGAAATCGTAGGGCAAGCCGAGCTTGCCCGCCTGCTCGCGCGCCGTTCCGGGCATGAGCTGCATCAGCCCGCGGGCTCCCGCATGGCTGACGGCGGCGCGGTCGAACGAGCTCTCCTGCCTGGTGATACCGTGGGCGAGGCCCCAGTGGGCCGAATAAGCGGAGGGCAAGGTGACTTCCGGGAAGCCGGCCGGATCGTAGAAGCTCTGCCCCTTGTTGCGGGCTTCGCGGGCCACCCACACTCCAAGGTCCTGGCGCCCGATCGTGCGGCCGAACTGGGCGGCGAGGATCCGCTCGCTCTCCGTCTCCGCCTGTTCGGCGATGGCGCGAACGAACAGGGACTGGTCGCTCCACCGGCCCATGTCGCCGAGCGCTCGGGCCGCCTGGACGAGCGGCCGAGCCGCGAAGGCCGCCTGCTGGGCCGAAGAAGGCGTGGCCGAAGAGGGGGAGGGAGCAGTCACCCGCCGCCCCAGCCGCTCCAGCGCGAGCTGCCCGTAAAACTGGTCGGGGCTCGCCGCCGCCTGCTCCAGATAGGCGTTGGACTGCGCCTGCTGGCCGGCGCTGAACGCCGAGCGCGCCGCCCAGTAGAAGCCCTTGGTGCGGGTCTGGGAGGAGCGGGCGGCGCGTCCGTAGCGGTCGAACATCCGGGTCGCGTCCGAATGTCGGGAAAGCTTCTGCGCCGCGGTTCCCGCCAGCCACGCCAGATTGGTATATTCGTCGCGCTCGCCATAGGGGCGGGCGCTGACGTCCGTGCCGGCCGGATAGGCGTCGTCGAGCTGGGAGGCGATCTGGTAGGCCGTCGACCATTGCGCATCGTTGGCCGCGCCCTTGGCAAGGGTCATCATCGACTCGAACCATTTCTCGGCATTGGCCGGCGGCCTCGTCAGCCGGTGCGGCTGGGCCATGAGCTGGCGGGCGGCGAGGCTCTGGCCGCCGGCGCGAAGCCAGTTGGCGCGGTCGATCAGAAGGCCGGGATCGCCGTCCACCGGGCCCAAGGCCGCGAGACGGCTCGCCGCGTCACCGGCGCGGGTCTGGAGCGCGATCCGGGTGGAGTAGAGCGCCTGGCGCTGGGCCGAGGCCAGCGGCAGCTGACGGCCCGCGGCCTGGGTGTCGCCGTTGCCGAGCAGGGCCTCCATTCGCGCGTCATGATCGGCGCTGGTGAGCCGGCCGCCGAACTGGCTGAGGATCCGCGCCTCGTCGGTCTGCGGCAGTAGGCCGCCGGTCCACGCCCTGCGCGCCGCCTCGAGCGCCTCGTTGCCGCGGCCCGACGACTGCAGGGCAAAGGCGTGGCGGGCATGGCCGGCCGGAGTGAGCGGCGGAAAGGCGCTGAAGAAGCCGATCACCTCGAAGGCGGCGCCGCCGTCGGCATTGGCTTTTTCGGCGGTACGGCGCAGCGCCGTCTCGCCGGGCCAGCCGCGATGGCTCATCAGGAAGGAGGCGTAGGAGGAGAAGGGCAGGCTGTCGGTCTGCCTGAGGCTGTTCCAGCGGGCCAGGTCGGCGGCGGCCGGCGTCGGCGCCGGCGAATAAAGGGGCGTCGGTCGCGGCTGGACCTGAAGCGGCGCCGGGGCCGGCATGGCGCTTTGCACCGCGGCCGGGAGGATCTTGGCGACATGCGCCGGCCTCACCCCCGTGGCGACGGCGGCGACGGACACGGCGGAGACGCCCAAGAGGCTCAAGACCAACGCTTTTTTCTGCATGCTGGACAGAATGCCAACCCCCTCCTTATCAGGCCCTGAACGAGCACGTCCTTATCGTCGGCTCGACGCCTCACGTGAAGGAGTCTTGTGATGTTCCGCGGGTCGATCCCGGCTCTGGTGACGATTTTCCGGGACGAAGCGTTGGATGAGCGCGCTTTTCTCGACTTCGTGCGCTGGCAGGTGGCGGAAGGAAGCCATGCGCTGGTCCCGTGCGGCACCACCGGCGAATCGGCTACGCTGACGTCCGCCGAGCACCGCCGGGCGATCGAGCTCGCTGTCGAGGGTGCCTCGGGCCGGGTGAAGGTAATCGCCGGCTGCGGCTCCAACAACACCGCCCACGCCATCGAGCTGACCCGATCCGCCAAGCAAGCCGGGGCCGATGCGGCCCTTCACGTGCCGCCTTATTACAACCGGCCGAACCAGGAGGGCATCTACGCCCACCTCGCCGCGATCGCCGAGGCGGTCGATATCCCGATCCTGCTCTACAACGTGCCGTCGCGCACGATCACCGACATTTCGGTGGAGACCATGGCTTGGCTGGCGAGGATCGCCAACGTGATCGGGGTCAAGGACGCGACCGGCAACCTCGCCCGGGTCTCCGCCCAGCGCGCGGCCTGCGGCGAGGATTTCGTCCAGCTCTCGGGCAATGACGACATGGCCCTGGGCTTCTCCGCGATGGGCGGGACGGGGTGCATCTCGGTCACCGCCAATGTCGCGCCAAGGCTCTGCTCCGAGTTTCAGAATGCCTGCTTGTCAGGGAATTGGCAGGAGGCTTTGAAACTCCAGGACAAGCTCTATCCGCTCCATGCCGCATTGTTCACCGATGCTTCGCCGGCCCCCGTCAAATATGCGCTTTCGCGCGTCCGCGGCGGTTTCTCCGCCGAGCTCCGTCTGCCGATGACGCCACCCTGCGAAGCCAGCCGCAAGGCTGTGGACGACGCGCTGGCGCATGCGGGGCTGCTGTGAGGGGGATCGCGAACGGCTGTGCGTTCAGCTTGAATGGTTTCCCTTCCGGCCCTTCCGTCCCTATCTCCTGATCATGGTCCGTCCCCGCCCCGCCACGTTCGACAAGCAGAAGGTCGTCGCCGAGAACCGGCGCGCGCGCTTCGATTATGCGGTCGAATCGACCTACGAAGCCGGAATCGCCCTGACCGGCACCGAGGTGAAGTCGCTTCGCTTCGGCGAGGGCTCGATCGCGGAAAGCTATGCCGAGGTGAAGGAGGACGAGGCTTGGCTGATCAACGCCAACATCCCCGAGTTCAGCCACGGCAACCGCAACAACCATGAGCCCAAGCGGCCGCGCAAGCTGCTCCTCCACGAGCGCGAGATCGCGAAGCTTCACGGCGCCGTCGCCCGCCAGGGGATGACCCTCGTCCCGCTCTCCATCTATTTCAACAGCCGCGGCCGGGCCAAGGTCGAGCTGGCGCTCGCCAAGGGCCGCAAGGCGCCCGACAAGCGCGAATATCAGAAGGAGAAGGACTGGAAGCGGGAGCAGGGCCGGCTGTTGCGCGACCGTGGTTGAAAGGGGAGGGCGCTTCGCCCGCTGGGCCCGAAGCAACATGCCCAAGCGCGAGGAGCTCGCCAGGAGCCGCTGGATGAAGCCGTTCGGCAAGCGTGTCCTCCACAGCGAATTCTGGCGCTTCACCCGCCGCTCGGTGCCGCGCGGGGTCGCGATCGGGCTGCTGGTCGGCATCTTCGTGATGATCCCGGGCCTGCAGATGGTCGGCTCGGCGCTGCTGTGCATCCCGTTCCGCGGCAACATCCCCGTCGCCGCCCTGATGACCTTCCTGTCGAACCCCCTCACCACACCCCTGATCCTCGCCGCGTCCTATGTCCTCGGCGATTCCCTCGGCCTGGGCGGCCACAAGGGCGTGCCCGGCCGCGACGCGACGATTTCCGACTGGTTCGCCTGGCTGTTTTCCGATGCCGCGATCGCCACGGTCAGCGGGCTCTTCATCATCGCCGTCATCAGCGCGGTGATCGGCTATCTCGCCTCGATCCTGGTCTGGCGCTGGTGGACGGCTCACAAGTGGAAGCGGCGGGCGAGCAACGCCGGGACATAGACCGGCCCGCCGCGGCGGGAGCCTTGAACGTGTCGCCGGGCCAGGCGCTCTATCCGCCGCCCGAACGGCCGGTGCGCATCCGGTCGCGCCGCGCCGCCCTTGACCTGAGGGAGAGAAAGAAAGGATGGGTCGGCATATGTCGACCGCTTATCCTTCCACCCCGGCCACCCGGCCGAGCCTCGGCCTCGGAGTGCTGGCAGTGGTCGCCGCCGCCGCGGCTTCGGCGGCCTTGCTCCTCTGGGCGCTGAACAACCCCGTCTTCGCGGCCGCCTTCTTCGCCGGAGTGCTCGCCGTCGGCCTGCCCTTGCTGTTCGTCGGCCGCGGCCAGGCCGCCGTCCCCGAGGCGGTGGAGGCGGGCACCGACCTCGCTTTGGTCCGGGCTGCCCTCGAAGCCTCGCCCGATGCGGCCGCCGTCACCGATGCCGGCGGAGCGCTGCTTGCCGCCAACCGCCGCTACGAGCGCTGGTTCGGGATCCGCCCGCCGCTCGAGCTCCCGTTTGCCGACGGCCTTCGCTCGATCCTCGCCGCCGCTACCCGCGACGGCCAGGCCGAGGCCGGTGGCCTGGAGTCGGGCGAGCTCAGCCTCACCGCCCAGGTGAGCGCCGTCGGGCAGAGCGAAGGCCGTCTGCTCTGGCGATTCGCCCGAACCAACCCCGAGGACGCCGCCGCCGAAGCCCGCGCGCTGCTGCGCGGCGAGATCGGCCGGCGCCTCGCTTCGACCGGCCTGATGACCGCGCTCACCGCCGCCGACGGCCGGATCCTCGAGGCCAATGCCGCCTTCCACGCCCGCGCCGGCGGCGAGACGGAGGTCCCGCCCGGGACTCCGCTCGTCGACCTGCTGGTGATGAGCGAGCAGCACCAATTCCAATTCGCCCGCGAAGGCAAAGCCGGCGGCGCCCTGCGCATCCTCCAGGTTCCGCTGGCGGAGGAGGAGGGCGGACCGAGCCTGTTCCTCCTCCTCGACGAGATCGGCGGAGTGGGCGGGGATTCGGCGCACAACATCAACGCCCTGCTCGAGATCCTGCCGCTCGGCCTGGCCGTGACCGACCGCGACGGCCGCTTCGTCTACCTCAACGCCGCCTTCCGCCGCGCCGCCGGCCTGTCGCGCACCGCCATGCCGACCTGGCCGAGCGATCTCGTCGTCGACGAGGACAAGGCGGCCGTCGCCGATTCGATCCGGCGCTTCGCCCGCGGCGCCTCGCTCTCCGGCGACGTCGCGGTTCGCCTCAAGGCCAATGCCGAGGAGCCGGTGGCGCTGACCGTCGCCGGCGCCCGAGGGCTGGGCGAAGCGGCCGTTCTCCTGTCCCTCAAGGACAATAGCGAGGAGGACCGCTTGAAGCGCCAGGTCGCTCAGGCGACCAAGATGCAGGCGGTCGGCCAGCTCGCCGGCGGAGTCGCCCACGATTTCAACAACATCCTCACCGCCATTATCGGCCATTGCGATTTGATGCTGATGCGCCACGCGCCCGGTGACAGCGACTATGACGATATCCAGCAGATCCGCTCCAACTCGAACCGCGCCGCCAGCCTGACCCGGCAGCTGCTCGCCTTCTCGCGCCAGCAGACGCTTCGCCCGCAGGTGCTGCAGCTCCCCGACGTGATCGCGGAAGTCTCGACCTTGCTGAAACGGCTGCTCGGCGAGCGGGTCAAGCTTCAGGTCAAGCACGGCCGCGGCCTCGGCGCCGTCCGGGCCGATCCAGGGCAGCTCGAGCAGGTGATCGTCAACCTCGCGGTCAACGCGCGGGATGCAATGACGGTCAAGGATGACCAGAGCGTCGGCCTGCTCACCCTCCACACCTACGCCGTCTCCGCCGACGACGTCAGGCGCATGGGCAGCGAGATATTGCCGATCGCCGATTATACGGCGCTTCGGGTCTCCGACACCGGCACCGGGATCCCGCCGCACCTCCTGCCCAAGATCTTCGAGCCCTTCTTCACCACCAAGGAGGTGGGGAAGGGGACGGGCCTCGGCCTCTCCACCGTCTACGGCATCGTCAAGCAATCGGGCGGCTTCATCTTCGCCGAGAGCGAGCCGGGGAAGGGGACGAGCTTCGTCATCTACCTCCCGGTCCACCGCGCCGAGGCCGCGGCCAAGCCGGGGCGCAAGGCTCGGGAACCCGCCGGCGAGCTCTGGGGGACCGCAACGATCCTGCTCGTCGAGGACGAAGCCACCGTCCGCGCGGTCGCCGAGAGGGCGCTCACTCGCCACGGCTACACCGTCCTGCTGGCCGAGAACGGGGAGGCGGCGATCGAGATCCTGGACCGCGAGAAAAGGGTCGACCTGATGATATCCGACGTCGTCATGCCGACGATGGACGGCCCGACCACCGCCCGCGAGGCTCGGATTCGCCAGCCCGATCTGCCGATCCTCTTCATTTCCGGCTATGCCGAGGAGCAGTTGCGCCAGTCGATCGACCTCGAGCGGGTCGCCTTCCTCGCCAAGCCCTTCTCGGTCCAGAAGCTCGCCGAAGCGACGCGCGACGCGCTGGTGATGAAATGAGGGGGGCGGCGTCCGGCGACCGACCCGTCATCCCGGCGAAAGCCGGGATCTCGGCGAGAATGAACACCGTGCTTTTCACCCGACGAGGTCCCAACTTTCGCCGGCAAGACGACCGGCGCGGGCCTCGCTGGGACCCCGGCTTCCGCCGGGGTGACGCGGCGTAATTCGCCGCGTCAAAATAATTGTTTCGCAAACGATAGTTACCCCTTAAGCGGACGCCGGTGACCGTCCGATCCATCCTCATCGTCGAAGACGAGCCGCTGATCGCGATGATGCTGGAGGATTTCCTCGACTCGCTCGGTCACAAAGTCGCCGGCACCTGCGATACCGTCTCCGACGCTCTCGCCCGGGTCGGGCAGGGCGGGTTCGACATCGCCATCATCGACGTCAACCTTAACGGCGAGCAGGTCTGGCCCGTCGCCGATCGCCTGGCCGCCCAGGGCGTCCCTTATATCCTGGCCACCGGCGGCCATATCGAACCGCCGCCGCCCCAACATGCCGGAGCGCCGGTCCTCTCCAAGCCCTTCACCCTCGACGCGATCGAGCCGGCTTTGACGGAGGCCTGCGCGCGCTAGGGAGGGACATGCTCAAGCTCCTCCTCATCCCGGTTTTCCTCTACCTCGCGCTCCTCGTCCTCATCTTCGCTTTCCAGGCGCGCATGCTCTTCCCGGCGGGCGCCGTCGGCGGGGCGGGACCGCTTCCGGCAGGCGCCGGGCGCCTCAGCTTCGACACGCCCGACGGCAACCGCCTGCACGGCGTCCACATCTCGCCGGCCGCCCCTTCCGGCGGACAGCGCACCCTCATCCTCGGCTTCGGCGGCAATGCCTGGAACGCCGAAGCCGCCGCCGCCTATCTGCACGGCATCTTCCCCGAAGCGGACGTGGTCGCCTTCCACTATCGCGGCTACCGTCCCTCGACCGGAAGCCCGGGCGCCGCCGCCCTGATCGAGGATGCCGCTCTCGCCTACGACGCCGCTGTGAGCCGCCTGCGGCCCGCCCGGACCGTCGCGGTCGGCTTCAGCATCGGCAGCGGGGTCGCGGCGAGCCTGGCGCCGAGGCGCCCGCTGGCCGGCCTCATCCTCGTCACGCCGTTCGATTCGCTGAAGGCCGTTGCCGCGGGACAGTTCAAATGGCTGCCGGTGCGCTGGCTGTTCCGCCACGAGATGAAGCCCGCCCAGTGGCTGCGAGGCTCGTCGGTGCCCACCGCGCTCATCGCCGGCGCCCGCGATACCTTGATCCCGCCGCCGCGCACCGAGGGCCTCCGCCGGGCCGCCGGCCGCCTCGTCTACGACAAGACGATCCCGGGCGCCGGCCACAACGACCTCTACGACCGCCCCGAATTTCGCGCCGCCATGCGCGAAGCGCTCGCCCGGATCACCGGCTAACCCATCCCGGCGTCGGTCATTGCGAGGCGCGAAGCGACGCGGCAATCCAGCGAGGGATCGCAAGCCGCGATGGATTGCTTCGCTTCGTTCGCAATGACGAAGTTCAGCCCATCGTCAGGGCGTCGATCGCGCCCTGGAGGATGTAGGCGGCGGCCATCTTGTCGACCAGTTCGGCCCGGCGGGCGCGGCTGGCGTCGGCGGCGAGCAGGGTGCGGGTCACCGCCTGGGTGGACCAGCGCTCGTCCCAAAGCAGGATCGGCAGCCCGAGCGGCTCGAGATTGCGGGCGAAGGCCCGGACCGACTGGGTGCGCGGCGACTCGCTGCCGTCGAGGTTGAGCGGCAGGCCCACCACGAAGCCGGTGACCCGATGCCGCTCGGCCAGCGCCCGAAGCCGCTCCAGGTCCTTGGCGAACTTGCCGCGCTGGAGGAGCTCGGCGGGCGTCGCGATCGTCCAGTCGGCGTCGCACAAAGCGAGGCCGACCGTCTTGGTGCCGACGTCGAGGCCGAGGAGCCGGCCGCCTTCGGGAAGGACGTCACGGAAGTCGGGGGCGGAGGTGGTGATCATCCTTCCGTCATCCCGGCGAAAGCTGGGACCTCAGGACAAGAAGTCTCCGCGGTCTCCACGAGATCCCGGCTTTCGCCGGGATGACGGGAAGCGGCGCGCCTCACTTCGCCCCGCCGAACGCCGCCACCCGCGCCGTGACATCCCCCCGCAGGTTCGACCAGAAGAGGGCGTAATCGTAGACGTGATAATTATTGCCCGGCAGGACGTACGGGCCGAGGTCCGGCGCGTCCTCCCCGATCAGAAGGAAGCCGCGCACGTCGCAGCGCGCCGGCACTCCCGGCGCCTTCAGCTGCCCCTCGGTCAGCGCCTCGTTGGGGACGAGAGTGCCGAGATTGGCCGTGGCCGGCGCCTCACCGCCCGGCGCGCCCGTCAGCGGATTGGTGCAAAGCATCGGCGAACCGGCCCGCGATATGCCGGTCCGCCCGGCGGACCGATCGTAGACGTCGGTGATCTGCTTGGGATCCGCCGGTTCGGCGAAGCTCTGCCAGCTGACCACGCAACGCGCCTGCTCGCGCCGCTCGCAGGCGGGGAGGCCGAGCGAGGGCAAATCGGCGGGAATGGAGATGGGCCAGCCGATCACATAGGCCGCCACGATCCGCTTGGCCTCGGGCTTGCCCGCGACCCGCTCGGCCAGCAGCCGCATCAGGTGGAGGCTGCCCTGGCTGTGGCCGGCGAGGATGATCGGCCGGTCCTTCGGCGCCTGCCGAAGGAACTGGTCGTAGGCGGCGGCGACGTCGCGATAGGCGAAGTCGAGTGCCTTTTGGGCCTCCTCCTGAGTGGTCAGGAAGGCGCCGAACGTCGCCTGCCGGTATTTGGGCGCCCAGATTTGGGCGACATGGTTGAACACGCTCGACTGGCTGCGCACGAACAATCGCGCCCGCCACTGCGATTCCGGATCGTCGAGCGGCGCGTTCCAGCGCGACGTCTGCAGGTAGGAAGTGGGGTGGATGAAGAAGACCGAGGCCCGCGGAACCGTCTCTTCCCGCGCCACGCCGAACGGCAGCCACGAAGCGGGGCTGTTCTGGATGTCCGGCCGGGCGATCCAGAGATTCTTGTCCGAATAGGCGCTGGGCGCCGCCGGCGGCCCGCCCTGGAAGGGAGCCGAGGGCACCATGGTGAAGCGCATCAGCTCGGCGCCGAAAAGACGATAGAGGAGCGCCCCGAGCATGAGGAGCATGGTCAGCCCCGCCACCACCCACAGGAAACGCCGCGCCAACATCAAATCCTCCCCGCCTGCATCGTCGCTGCACAAGCGGATGGTAGATTCGAATGCAAGCGCTAGAAGAGACGTTTCGGAGAGGGAATGACATGAGCGAAGCTCAGGCGGTGGAGCACGAGCCCTGGCCCGTCCGGGCGCTGCTGCTGCTCATCCTGGGCGCTTCGATCGCCCTCGCGGTCCATTTCCTCACCCGTGGCCCCGAAATCTGGCAGTGGACCGAAAATCCGCTGAGGCTGGGCGCAGCGGCGGCGCTGGCGGCCGGCGGAATTGTCTTCGCCTTCTCGCTCGAACGGCAGCGCTGGCTCTGGTCGGCCCTGTTCGCGCTCGGCGCCGGCCTCGTGGTCGGTTTCGTCACCTACTGGAACGGGCAGCCGGAAAGCTGGGGCGCCGGGGAAGGATGGCAGCTCGTCTCCGCTTCGCTGGCCGTCGTCATTGCCGTCCCGTTGTTCCAGGCGTCGCGCGACTCGGGCCGCTGGAACCTGGATTACCGCACCGTCCACGGCCATGTCCTGACCAACATCGTGCTGTGGTTCGTCGCCTGGGGCTTCGTCCTCATCACCTACCTGCTCGTGCTGCTGCTTTCCGAGTTGTTCCAGCTGATCGGAATCGTCCTTCTGCGCGACCTGCTCCAGAAGGGGTGGGTTCCGTGGATACTCATCGGAGGGGCGCTCGGCGCGGCCATCGGGCTGCTGCGCGATCGCGACCGGATCGTCGGCACCGTGCAGCGAGTCGCGACCGCGATCCTTTCGTTCCTGGCGCCGATCCTCGCGGCCGGCCTCGTCGTCTTCGTTCTGGCGCTTCCCTTCACCGGCCTCGAGCCCTTGTGGGAGCAGACGCGCTCGACCACGCCGATCCTGCTCGTCTGCATCCTCGGCGCGGTCATCCTCGTCAACGCCGTGATCGGCAGCGGAGCATCGGACGACGAATCACGCCCCCGGCTCATCCGCTGGGCCGCGGCCGCATTGGCGGCGGTGGTCCTTCCGCTCGCGATCGTGGCGGCGGTCTCGACCGGCAAGCGCATCGCCCAGCACGGATTCACCCCCGATCGGCTGTGGGCCGCCGTATTCGTTGCCATCACCGTCGCCGGGGCGGCCGCCTATCTCTATGCGGTGATCCGCGGCCGCGCCCGCTGGCCCGCTTCGCTTCGCTCGGTCAATCTGCGAATCGCGATCGGCATCTGCCTGGTGGCCCTGCTCCTGGCGTTGCCGATCGTCAGCTTCGGCGCGATCTCGACCCGCGACCAGCTCGCCCGGCTCCAATCGGGCCGCATCGCCCCGGACAAGTTCGACTGGGCGGCCCTGCGCTTCGATTTCGGCCCCGCCGGCCGACGGGCGCTGGAGCGCCTCGTCCGAAGCCCGAACGCCACGATCCGGGACCATGCGCGAGCCGTTATGGCGGCGAAGAACCGCTGGGCCGCCCGAACCGAGATCGAGGAATATGTCGAGGCGCCCAGACAGATGCGAGTATTCCCCACGGGTACGCCGGTGCCGGCCGATTTGCGGGAAGCCGTGCTCGGACGCCCGGGCAACCCCGGGGCATGCACCGGCAAGGGCGAATGTTTTCTCCTCTGGCGGCCCGGCCAGACCAAGGCCGTGGCCGTCATGGATCGCTGCTCCGGTCCGGGCCGGGCTGGGGACGGCGATATGTGCGACCTGATCACGACGTTCATCGGTCAGGTCGACGGCCGCTGGGTCCGTCCGATGGACGAACCCTTGATGAAACCTGGAGCTCCCACTCCGGAACAGGCGGCGGCCGCGCTGAAACGGCAGCGCGAGGCGCTTCGGCGCGGCGATGCCGAGGTCCGCGAAGTCAGCCGCCGCCAGGTGTTCATCGGCGGCCTGCCCGTCGGCGACGACTTCGAATAGCGCTCCTTGCCGCGTTGCAGCGTGGATGCTAGCGCGCCTCGGGCCGTTCACGATCCGCCACCGAAAGAGTCCATGTCCGTCGACGCCGCCACCGTCCGCCACATCGCCAGGCTCGCCCGAATCGCCGTGACCGACGCCGAAGTGGAGGCGCTCGCGCCCGAGCTGAACAACATCCTGGGCTGGGTCGAGCAGCTGCAGGAGGTGGACGTCGAGGGGGTCGAGCCGATGACCGCGGTCATCCCCAACACGCTTCGCCTCCGCGAGGATCTCGTCACCGACGGAGGCAAGCGCGACGACGTCCTCGCCAACGCCCCCGCCGCCGAGCACGGCTTCTTCGCGGTACCCAAGGTGATCGAATGATTAAGTTCGTCTTCCCGGCGAAAGCCGGGACCTCAGGTCGAGAAGACACGGCGGGTCTCCCCGAGACCCCGGCTTCCGCCGGGGTGACGGCATGAACCTCACCGACCTCGGCATCGCCGCCATCCGTGACGGCGTTCGCGACGGCGCCTTCTCCGCCCGCGAGGTCGCCGGAGCGTTCAGCGCGGCGGTGGAGAAGGGCAGGGCGCTCAACGCCTTCACCGTCGAGACTCCGGATCATGCCCTCGCCGCCGCCGACGCGGCCGATGCCGCCCGAGCCTCGGGCGACCTGAAGCCGCTCTCCGGAGTGCCGCTCGGGATCAAGGACCTGTTCGCCACCCAAGGCGTCGCCACGACTGCCGGCAGCCGCATACTTGAAGGCTTCGAGCCGCGCTACGAATCCACCGTCAGCGCCAACCTCTTCGCCGCCGGCGCCGGAATGCTCGGCAAGCTCAACATGGACGAGTTCGCGATGGGCTCCTCCAACGAGACCA
Source organism: Allosphingosinicella sp. (assembly GCA_036400035.1). Taxonomy (GTDB): domain Bacteria; phylum Pseudomonadota; class Alphaproteobacteria; order Sphingomonadales; family Sphingomonadaceae; genus Allosphingosinicella. The sequence continues at coordinate 4,552 of DASWLY010000260.1, read as the reverse complement.
GCGCCTGGGGGCCGGTCCTGTCACCCTGGCGCCGAAGCGACGGCGGCAACGCGGCGCTCACCCCCGGCGGAAGCTCGGGCGGCTCGGCGGCGGCGGTGGCGGCGCGGCTCGCTCCCGGCGTCACCGGCACCGACACCGGCGGCTCGATCCGCCAGCCCGCCGCCTTCGTCGGGATCACCGGGATCAAGCCGACCTACGGCCGCTGCTCGCGCTGGGGAATCGTCGCCTTCGCCTCCAGCCTCGACCAGGCCGGGCCGATGGCGCGCGACGTTCGCGACTGCGCGATCCTGCTCGAGGCGATGACGGGCTTCGACCCGAAGGATTCGACCTCGCTGGACCTGCCGGTCCCCAATTGGGAGGCGGCACTGAACTCGGACGTGCGCGGCAAGCGCATCGGCATTCCGAAGGAATATCGGATCGACGGAGTTCCCGTCGAGATCGACCGGGTCTGGGAGCGCGGCATCGAGCTGATGCGCGATGCCGGCGCCGAGATCGTCGAGGTCTCGCTTCCGCACACGAAATACGCGCTTCCCACCTATTACATCATCGCCCCGGCCGAGGCCTCGTCCAACCTCGCCCGCTACGACGGGGTCCGCTACGGCCTTCGGGAGGCGCCGGAGAACGGCAACCTCACCGACATGTACGAGGCGACCCGAGCCGCCGGCTTCGGCGCCGAGGTCAAGCGCCGGATCATGATCGGCACCTACGTCCTCTCCGCCGGCTTCTACGACGCCTATTTCAACCGCGCGCAGAAGGTGAGGGCGCTGATCGCCCGCGATTTCGAGCGCGTCTGGAGCGAGTGCGACCTCATCCTAACGCCCACCGCGCCCTCGGCGGCCTTCGCTTTGGGCGAGAAGAGCGCCGACCCGATCGCCATGTATTTGAACGACGTCTTCGCCGTCCCCGCCAGCCTCGCCGGCCTTCCGGCGATCTCCGTCCCGGCCGGCCTGAACGATCAGGGCCTCCCGCTCGGCCTGCAGCTGGTGGGACGCGCTCTCGACGAGCAGGGCGTCCTCAACGCTGCCCTCGCGCTGGAGGAACGCGCCGGCTTCACCGCAAGGCCGGAGGCGTGGTGGTGAGCCTGCCCCGTCATTGCGAGGAGCGAAGCGACGCGGCAATCCAGCGGGCTCCGGAGGCCGCGCCGGATTGCTTTGCTGCGCTCGCAAAGACGGTGGAGGTGGCCGATGTCTGACTACCGAATCCACGGCGCCACCGGCGAATGGGAGGTGGTGATCGGGCTGGAGGTCCACGCTCAGGTGACCTCGAACGCCAAGCTCTTCTCGGGCGCCTCGACCGGGTTCGGGGCCGAGCCCAACAGCCAGGTCAGCCTGGTCGACGCCGCCATGCCGGGAATGCTCCCGGTGCCCAACGCCGAATGCATCCGCCAGGCCGTGCGCACCGGAATGGCGCTCGAGGCCCGGATCAATCCGTGGTCGCGCTTCGATCGCAAGAATTATTTCTACGCCGATCTGCCCCAAGGCTACCAGATCAGCCAGCTCTACCACCCGATCGTGGGGGAGGGGGAGATCGAGATCCTGCTCGACGACAAAGACGAATCCACCGCCAAGCGGATCGGAGTCGAGCGCATCCATCTCGAGCAGGACGCGGGCAAGCTGATGCACGATCAGCATCCCAGCTTCTCCTATGTCGACCTCAACCGCTCGGGCGTCGCCCTGATGGAGATCGTGTCGAAGCCGGATATGAGAAGTCCCGAGGAAGCAGGGGCTTACATCCGCAAGCTGAGAGCGATACTGCGCTACGTCGGAAGCTGCGACGGCAATATGGAGCAGGGGAGCATGCGCGCCGACGTCAACGTCAGCGTTCGCCGCCCCGGCGGCGGGCTCGGCACCCGCACCGAGACCAAGAACGTCAATTCGGTGCGCTTCATCATGGCCGCCATCGAATTTGAGGCGAACCGCCAGGTCGACGTGCTCGAGGGCGGCGGAAGCATCGTCCAGGAAACCCGGCTCTGGGATCCGGACCGGGCGGAGACCCGAAGCCTGCGCTCGAAGGAAGAGGCTCACGATTACCGCTACTTCCCCGATCCGGACCTGCTCCCTGTCGAGCTGTCGGACTCGTTCCTGGAGGAATGCCGGGCCAGCCTCCCCGAGCTCCCCGACGCCAAGCGTCGCCGCTACGAAGGCGCGCTCGGCCTCTCGCCCTACAATGCCGGCGTCCTCACCGCCGACGTCACCACGGCGCGCTGGTTCGAGGCTTTGCTCGAGAAGCTCGGCGAGGAGCATGCCCAGCGGGCGAGCAATTGGGTCACCTCGGACCTGTTCGGCGCCTTGAACCGCCTGGGCAAGAGCATCGAGGAAAGCCCCGTTACGCCCGCCCAGGCCGCCGAATTGCTCCGCCTCACCGCCGACGGCACCCTCTCCGGAACGCTCGCCAAGCAGGTCTTCGAGATCATGCTCGAGACCGGCGACGACCCGGCCCGGATCGTCGAGGAACGTGGCCTCAAGCAGACCAGCGACACCGGCGCCATCGACGCCGCCATCGCCGACGTGCTCGCCGCCAATCCCGACAAGCTCGCCGAATATCGCGGCGGCAAGGACAAGCTCTTCGGCTTCTTCGTCGGCCAGGTGATGAAGGCCATGCAGGGCAAGGCCAATCCGCAGGTCGTCAACGACCTGCTCAGGAAGGCGCTCTCCTAGCCTTCGTCATTGCGAGCGTAGCGAAGCAATCCAGCGCGGCGCCTGCGCCAACTGGATTGCTTCGTCGCTCCGCTCCTCGCAATGACGATCCCATGATCAAGATCGGCCGACGAACGGTCAATGCCGTCCGCTACATGCTGGAGGACCTGCTTCCCCCGGCGCTTCGCGATTCGCCTTTGTTCCTGCCCGTCATGTACCTGGTCTGGGGCCGCCAGGCCCGCCGCTTCATCACCTTCCGCGAGCGCGTCCGGACGATGGGGCCGCGGGAATATGCCGCCTTCTACGCATCGATCACGCCGATCCACGGCGAGTGCGACCTCAATCGAGCCTGCCTCGAGCGCGTACTCGCGGAGGCGGAAGGGGAGACCGTCCTCGACGCCGGTTGCGGTCGCGGCCACCTCGCCAGGCTGATCGCGGGCGACGATCCGGGAAGGTCGGTGGTCGGCGCGGACCTGGCGCCGCCGGCGGCGGAAGGCCCCTCGAACCTCAGCTTCGTCGAAGGGTGGCTCGGCCGGCTGCCCTTCGCGGACAAGTCCTTCGACACCGTCATCTGCACCCACACGCTGGAGCATATCCTCGACCTCGACGGCGCCGTCGCCGATCTCAGGCGGATCGCCCGCCGCCGCCTGATCCTGGTCGTGCCGCGCGAGCGGGAAGCCCGCTACCCGCTCAACCTCCACGTCCACTTCTTCCCCTACGCCCACACCTTCCTCAACCGGATCGAAGCGCCGGACGGTCGTTTCGCGTGCGAGGTCCTGCAGGGGGACATCTACTATCGCGAGGACTTGGCCTGAGCGCTCAAGGACGGCTTGCCGCGGGCGGCATTGAGCGCCACCATCGCCCCATGAAGCGTCCGGTCCTCTTCGCCATGCCGGTGCTCGCCGCCTGTTCGGCGGCGCAGGCGCGCCCGCCCATCGTGTTCGACGATTCCACCGTGGCCCGGCACCGCGTGCAAGGGGAGGCGAGCGTCGCCGTGCCCGCATCGGCGGGCGCGGCCATGTCCGAGGTCCAGGTCATGCTCACCATCTCGCCCACGGGCGAGGTCGTGGCCGCCGAGGTCGACAAAAAGCGGGGCTTGGACGGTTCGGACCCGGCGTTGGCGCTCGCGGCGGCGCGCCGGTGGAAGTTCCGCCCGTTCCGGTATCGCGGCGAGGCGGTGACGGCGCGAGGCACCGTCACCATCGCCTATCGCGGGCCGCCCAGGTGGCGCGATCCCGCCGCGCCCCTGCCGCCGATCGACTATTCGAGCCTCGTCATCCGCTTGGTGCGCTCGGCTTGTCTCGGGCCATGCCCGGATTATTCGGTGACCATCCACGGCAGCGGCGCAGTCGTCTTCACGACCCTGACCCCCGCGCTGGAAGGCGCCCCCGAGGCCCATCGTCAGTTCGGTCCGGGAGGGGGTGTGCTGTTCCCCGGCGAGCACCGCACCCGGATCGATCGGCAGACGCTCGACGCCTTGATCGAGCGGTTCCGCGCCGCTCACTTCTTCGGGCTCGAACCCGAATATGCGGCTCGGGTGACCGACGGTCCGACCTACCTTCTCAGCTTCAAGAGCGGCGGCCGCGGCTGGAGCGTTACGGATTATGTCGGCGGGCTTGTCGGGATGCCACCCGTGGTGAGTGAACTCGAAGCGGCGGTAGACAAGGCCGCGGGGACGGCGCGCTGGGTCTCCGGCGACGAGAGCAGCATCGCGGCGCTCAAGGAGGAAGGCTTCGACTTCCGCTCGCAGGAGGCCGCCGATCTCGCGGCGTTCCTAAGCCTTACTGGCCGGGGCCCCGACGCATTGATCGTCGGCCTCCTTGAAGCGGGGGTGTCGCCGGACCAGCCGATGGTCTTCGACAGCGGAGAGGCGCCGACTCCCTTGGGCGAGTCGCTGCTCCTCGGCGCCGTGGGCC
>DASWLY010000259.1:0-3822 GCA_036400035.1 Allosphingosinicella sp. | reverse complement strand
AGCTGCGCTTCGAGAATATCTCGCTGGGCGGGCCGGTCTGGATGGTCCAGGGCGACACCAACGGCGACGGCGTTTCCGACTTCGAGGTGGTCCTGGTCATCAACCCGCCCGACCCGATCACGAGCAGCGACTTCATCCTCTGACGGGAAGGGGGACGGCCGCCGGTGTGGCCGTCCCCCTCTCGTCATCCCGGGAGGGCCCCCATCAAAATAATACTTTGATGGGAACCCGAAAGCCGGGATCCCAGGTCGAAATGTCTCGGCGGGTCTCCCCGAGGTCCCGGCTTTCGCCGGGATGACGGGCGCTAGGCCGCCGCAGCCTCGCCTTCGAACGCGCGCCGCAGCTGCGCCAGGTCGAGCTTCGACATCGTCATCATCGCCTCCATCGCCCGGCGCGCGGCGTCCCGGTCGTCAGAGGCCAGCATTTCCAGCATCTCCTGCGGGCATATTTGCCAGCTCAGGCCGAAGCGGTCCTTCAGCCACCCGCACTGGCTCGGCTGGCCGCCGTCGGCGAGCAGCGCATCCCAGAGCCGGTCGACTTCCGCCTGATCCTCGCAACGGATCATGAACGACACCGCCTCGGTGAACGGGAAGGCCGGGCCGCCGTTCAGGCCCGTATATTTCCGTCCCGCGAGGGTGAATTCCACCACCAGGACTCCGCCTTCCTTCATGCTCGGATTGTCCGCGGGCGAGCGGACGATGTCGTCGATCCGGCTGTCGGGGAGGAGCGAGACGTAGAGGTTCGCGGCTTCCTCGGCATCGTGGTTGAACCACAGGCAGGGGGTGATCTTGTCGGTCATTTCGATTGCTCCTCTTTTGAGCCTGGTCGCTTTTGCCCGCCCGTCATTACGAGGTGCGAAGCGGCGCGGCAGTCCAGCGCTGAGCCCGTGACACGCGCCCGACTGGATTGCTTCGCTACGCTCGCAATGACGGGAGCGGTATGCGTCAGGCGATCTCGCGCACTGCGGCATCGGTGCCGATCCCGGCCCTGGAATCGACCAGCACCTCGAACCCGCCCCAGAACATGCGCTGGCCGTCGAACGGCATCGTGTCGTGGTCGGGCTTCATCCGGGGATCGGCCATGACCTTGGCCCAGGCCTCGACCCGGGTCGCCTTGTCGGGCCACTCGATCCAGGAAAAGACGACCTCCTCGCCGTCCGCCTGCCGGACCGCGCGGCGATAGTCGGTGACCTTGCCGTCGGGGACGTCGTCCGCGAGCGCCTCGACGACCCGGAGCGCGCCATATTCGAGGAACACGGCCGCGGCCTTCGAGGCCATGTCGCGATAGGCTTCCCGATTGCCCTCGGGCACCGGCAGGACGAAGCCGTCGACATAGAAGCCGGCGCCCGAGCCCTCGTCGACGAAGGAAGCGAAGCCGCCGAAGATCATCCGCGAGCCGTCGAACGGCATCGCGGCGCCGATTTCCTCCATTCGCGGATCGCTCATCATCTTCGCCACGGCGGCGTCGCGCGCTGCCCTCGAGGGATATTCCATCCAGGAGAAGACGATCTTCTCGTCCTCCTTCGCCTGGACGGCGCGGCGGAAGTCGGTGACCTTGCCGTCGGCGACGTCCTCCTCCCAGGCCTCGAGCAGCCGGGTGGCGCCGAACTCGGCGAAGAGCGGCGCGGCCTCCGCGGCGTGCCGCCGGTACGACTCGCGGTTCTGCGCGGGTACCGCGACGATGAAGCCTTCGACATAGGTCATGACGTCTCTCCTCTTTTTCGAACGTTCAGGCGGCGACGGTCCCGATCGCCTCGGCTTCGGCCAGGCCTGCGAGCTGCGCCGCGACCATCGACCAGCCTTCCTGGAAACCCATCGCCTCGTGCGCCTTCAGGGCAGCGTCGGTCCAATGCCGCACTCGGGCGGTGTAGCGGGTGCCGGAGCCTTCGGGCTCGAAGGTGACGATGGTGACGCTTGGGAAGTCGCAGTCGCTGTCCATCGTCGTCCGCGGTTCCCAGCCCGCCGCGAAGGCGTTGGTGATGACGATCCGCTCCCCCGGCACCGCCTCCAGGACCACGCCCTCGCCCGGATGGCGCTCGCCCTCCGGCCCTTCCATCTCGAAGGCGAAGCGGCCGCCGGGGCTGAGCTCGAACGCGACGACCCGGGTCTTCCAGGGCTTGGGCGCCCACCATTCCTCGGTCCGCTCCGTATAGGTCCGGTAGACCGCCGCGGGCGGCGCATCGATGAAGCGGGTGATCGAAAGTTCGTGCTTGGAATTGCTCATCGTCATTCTCCTTTTCAAAAAGCTCAGCCGCGGGGGCCCACGACCATGAAGGCGGCGCCCTGCGGGTCGCTCGCCATCACCACCAAGTCCCCGCCCGGCACCTCGACGGGGCCGTGGTGGACGATGCCGCCACCGGCGGAGATCCTCGCCGGGGCTCCCTCGATATCGCGGACTCCGAAGGCGAAATTCCAGCCGGCGGGCCGGCCCGGCGGGTTGGTCATGATCGCCCCGATCATCCCGCCGCCATGATGGATGAACTGGTAGCCGCCCATCTCGCCCATCGGCATGACGTCGCCTTTCTCCCAGCCGAACTGGCCGGTGTAGAAGGCGAGGGCGCCGTCCTGGTCGGGGGTCGAAAGCTCGTTCCAGTTGCAATGGCCCGCCTCCATCGCGGCGAAGGCGGTGCTCGCCTCCTCGCTCGCTCCGCGCATGACGTAGAAGGCGACGCCCTGCGGATCGGCCACCAGCGCCATCCGGCCGACGCCCTCCATGTCCATCGCGGGCATGTGTACCTTGCCGCCGGCGGCGGTGACGCTCGCGACCGCCGAGTCGACGTCGTCGACCCCGATATAGCCGAGCCAGCCCGCCCGCATGCCCATCTCCGCCGCGCCGTCGGGGAGCTTCATGTGCCCGGCGACCTGCTTTCCGGCCGCCGAGAAGATCCGGTAGTCGACTCCGGGCTGGCCGGCGCTCGCGGCGGTCCAGCCGATCACGTCGCCGTAGAAGGCGGCGGCGGCATCGGGATCGGCGGTCAGAAGCTCATACCAGATGAAGCTTCCGTGCGGGTTGCGGATGTCGGACATGATGTTCTCCTGCTTCGGGCGCCTTTCGACGGCGGCCCCTGATCCAACTCAAGCGCGGCGATCATTACCGCCGCGAGGGGGCCACGGTTCAGGCGCCGGCCGGCTGCGCCATGGCTTCGGTTGCCGCCGCGGCGTCCATCCACATCGGCTCCCAGGTGTGGCCGTCCGGATCCTCGAAGCTTCGGCCGTACATCCAGCCATGATCCTCCTTCTGGCGAGTCTCGCGGCCGCCGGCGGCGAGCGCCTTGTCGGTGATGTCGTCGACCGCCTCGCGGCTGTCGCAGGAGAGGGCGAGCAGCACCTGCACCGTCTCGTGCGAGTCCGCGATCCGCTTGGTCGTGAACTGCCGGAACTTGTCGTGGGTGAGCAGCATGACGTTGATGGCGTCCGACAAGGACATCATCGTCGCGGTCTCGTCGGTGAACTGCAAATTCTGCTGGGCACCGATGGCTTTGTAGAAGGCCACCGACCGGCCAAGGTCGGCGACGGGGAGGTTCACGAAGATCATCCGGGGCATGTTTTTCTCCTGGCGGCGAATCACTGTTTGACGCTGATGCCCGCTCAAGTTATAAAAAGCAACTATGAAGTTAGAAAATGTAACCGACTCGGGACGGGCCGCCGCGAAACGGCGCTACGACGACGCCTGCGGCACCGCCCATGCGCTGGACCTGATCGGCGAGCGCTGGGCCCTGCTGGTGATGCGCGAGCTGATGCTCGGCCCCAAGCGCTTCAGCGACCTGCGCGGCGATCATTACCGCCGCGAGGGGGCCACGGTTCAGGCGCCGGCCGGCTGCGC
>DASWLY010000258.1:0-7524 GCA_036400035.1 Allosphingosinicella sp. | reverse complement strand
AGTGGGCGTGCATTCCCGAGCCGTTGTCGCTCTTGATCGGCTTGGGCATGAAGGTCGCCGTCTTGCCATAGGCCTGGGCGACCATGTGGACGACGTACTTGTAGATCTGCATCCGGTCGGCCGTCTGGGTGAGGGTGCCGTAGGTGAGACCCAATTCGTGCTGGGCGGCGGCGACCTCGTGATGATGCTTGTCCATGGGGAGGCCCATCTCGATCATCGTCGAGACCATCTCGCCCCGGATGTCCATCGCGCTGTCGACCGGGGCGACCGGGAAATAGCCTCCTTTGGCGCGGGGCCGGTGGGCGAGGTTGCCCGCCTCATATTCGCGGCCGGTGTTGGTCGGAAGCTCGACGTCGTCGATCCGGAAGTAGGAGGAATTGTACCCATCCTCGAACCTCACGTCGTCGAACATGAAGAACTCCGCTTCCGGGCCGACGAAGACGGTGTCGCCGATGCCGCTGCCCTTGAGGTAGCTCTCGGCGCGCTTGGCGGTCGAGCGGGGGTCGCGGGAATAGAGTTCGCCCGTGCCGGGATCGACGATGTCGCAGAAGACGACGAGCATCGGAGTCGCGCTGAACGGGTCGACATAGACGGCGTCGAGATCGGGCTTCAGGATCATGTCCGATTCGTTGATCGCCTTCCAGCCGTTGATCGAGCTTCCGTCGAACATGAAGCCGTCCGACAGCTGGTCCTCGTCGACCATGCCCGCGACCATCGAGAGGTGCTGCCACTTGCCGCGCGGGTCGGTGAACCTCAGGTCGACCCACTCGATCTCCTCGTCCTCGATCCGCTTCAGGATTTTGCCCGCGTCGCTCGCCATGGTGCCCTCGCTATTGGTCCGGTGAAGTGCGTCCGCCGACTCGGGCGGTTGCTCGGGCCAAGCCTTTCCCCGCCGGCCGCCGAGGGTCCAGCCGGGGGTGAACAATTCACGTGGGCAACCGTCATCGCGAGCGAAGCTAATCGATCCGGCGCGGCGGACGTGTCAGCGCCGAGCTGGATTGCTTCGTCGCTACACTCCTCGCAATGACGCTAATAAGCCCGCCGCTGGGCCGCGATAAGCATCCTCAGGAGCATCGCCACCGGCCGCGGCACGCCCACCTTGCCCTCGAGCCAGAGGCTGACCGCCGAACGGCTGACCCCGATGGCGGCGGCAAGGTCGTTCTGGGTGCGGTAGCCGAGGGTGCGCATTGCGGACCGCAGCTCGTCCGGCGACATGGAGGCGAGGCGGGGGTCTTCCACGAAAGAGGCTTTAGCGGCTGCCGCCCCTCTTCGTCACCCCAGCGCAGGCTGGGGTCCCGGCGGGTGAAAGGCGCCTCGTTCTTCACCCGCTGGGGTCCCAGCCTGCGCTGGGACGACGGGGACGTCAGATCGCGTCGCTTCCCCGCTCGCCGGTGCGGATTCGAAGCGCTTCCTGGACGTCCATGACGAAGATCTTGCCGTCGCCGATCCGGCCGGTGCGCGCGGCGTTGGCGATCGCTTCCACCACGCGCTCGGCGAGGCCGTCCTCGACGACGACCTCCAGCTTCACCTTGGGAAGGAAGTCGACGACATATTCGGCGCCGCGATAGAGCTCGGTATGGCCCTTCTGGCGGCCGAAGCCCTTGGCCTCGGTGACGGTGATTCCGGAGACTCCGACATCGTGAAGCGCCTCCTTCACCTCGTCCAGCTTGAACGGCTTGATGATCGCTTCGATCTTCTTCACCGGATCTCTCCTGTGCGGCTGTTGCGCCGCACATAGCCTCGCGAGGTCGTTGCGCAAGTGGACCTTGGCTCGTCATCCCGGCGAAAGCCGGGACCTCAGGGAGGAAAGGGCGCTGCGGCCAATCCCAACGAGGTCCCGGCTTTCGCCGGGACGACGGCTAGTCGTGCCTGGCGATCCAGTCCTCGACGACCGGGGCGATCCGGTCGCGCCATTTGCTGCCGTTGAAGATGCCGTAATGGCCGACGCCCTTGGCGAGGTGATATTGCTTCATGTCGCGGCGAAGCCTGGTCGAGATCTCCAGGGCGGCCTTGGTCTGGCCGATGCCCGAAATGTCGTCGCGCTCCCCCTCGATGGCGAGGAGGGCGACGTCCTTGATCGCGGCGGGATCGACGCGCCGGCCGCGGTGCTTCATCTCGCCCTTGGGGAGGAGATGGCGCTGGAAGACGACGTCGACCGTCTGAAGGTAGAATTCGGCGGTCATGTCGCAGACCGAGCGATATTCGTCGTAAAAGGCCTTGCTCGCCTCGGCGCTCTCGCCGTCGCCCTGGACGAGGTGCTTGAACATCTCCCAATGGCCGGTGAGGTGATCGCCAAGGTTCATCGCCATGAAGCCGGCGAGCTGGAGGAAGCCAGGATAGACCGCCCGCCCGGCGCCGGGATAGGTGTAGGGGACCGAGGCGATGACGTTCTGCTGGAACCAGCTGTGCGGGCGCTCGGTCGCCACGGTGTTGACCGCGGTCGGCGCCTCGCGAGTGTCGATCGGGCCGCCCATCATGGTGAGGGTGCGCGGGCGCGCCGGGTTCTTGTCCGCGCTCATCACGGCGGCGGCGGCATAGCAGGGAACGGAGGGCTGGCAGACCGCGAGCATGTGGGCACGCCTGTCGCCGCCCCGGCCGCCGATATGTTCGAGGAACTCGACGAGATAATCGATGTAATCGTCGAGATCGAAGCGGCCGGAATCGAGCGGCACGAGCTTGGCGTCGCGCCAGTCGGTGATGAAGACGTCGTGGCCCGGAAGCATCCGCTCGACCGTTCCTCGAAGCAGGGTCGCATAATGGCCCGACATCGGAGCGACGATCAGCAGCTTCGGCCCGCCTTCGACGCCTTCGCGGCGGAAATGCTTGAGCTGGCCGAACGGCTTCCTGAGCACCACCTCCTCCTTGACCGCGACGGGCCTGCCGTCGACCAGGGTGGAATGAAGGCCGAATTCCGGCTTTCCGCGCGAGGCCGAGGCATGGGCGAAGACGTCGAGCGCGGAAGCGACGATCGGCCCCATCTGGCTGTAGGCGAACGGATTGGCGGGGTTGTTCAGCCAGCCGGCGCCGAAATTGGCCCAGGTGCTGGCCCCGGCGAGCAGCGAACGCTGCATTTCATAGGCGTCATAAAGCATGCGGGGCCCTAGATGGTGCGCTGCGGCAGGGCCGTCAACGGAAAACGGGTTTCGACTCAAAACCATCCACGGGTGGGATGGGTCCCCTGCTCGTCGCCCCAGCGCAGGCTGGGGCCCCAGGGGGTGAAGAATTCGGCACCTTTCACCCGCCGGGGCCCCAGCCTCCGCTGGGCGACGAGCTTTCGCCGGGATGACGGGAAGCGCTCCCCCTGCTACCGCCGCGGGCATGGCCGAAACGATCGACGAGAATGCGAGCCCGCGCCGGATCGCCAACCTGGCGCTGATCTGGAGCTTCACGGCGCGCTACAAGGGCCATGTCGCGGGGGCGCTGCTCGCTTTGCTGGTGGCGGCGCTGGCGACGCTCGCCATCCCGGCCGCCTTCAAGCTGATCATCGACCGCGGCTTCACCGGCACAAGCGGGGATATCGGCCGGTGGTTCCAGTACCTTCTGCTCATCGTCGTCGTGATGGCGGTCGCTACCGCGACTCGCTTCTATTTCGTGTCCTGGCTCGGCGAACGGGTGGTGGCCGACGTGCGGCAGGCGGTGCAGCGCAACCTCCTTCGGCTCGCGCCCAGCTTCTTCGAGGAGAATCGCCCCTCGGAGATCGCTTCGCGACTCACCGCCGACACGACCATCATAGAGCAGGTGGTCGGGACGACCATCTCCGTGGCTTTGCGCAACATCGTGATGGGCCTGGGCGGGATCGTCTACCTGCTGGCCCTGGCGCCGAAGCTGACCGGGATGCTGCTGCTCGGCATCCCGCTCATCATCCTGCCCATCGTCTTCCTCGGCCGCCGGATCCGCAACGTCTCACGGGCCAGCCAGGACCGGGTGGCCGAAGTGGGCGCAATGGTCGACGAGGTGCTCGGAGCGATGAAGATCGTCCAGGGCTTCGGCCAGGAGACTCGGGAGGCGAGCCGCTTCCAGGCGGCGGTGGAGCGGGTGTTCGAGACCGCCCGGCGGCGGATCACGCTTCGGGCGATGATGACGGCCGGGGTCATCGCGCTCATCTTCGGCTCGATCACGATGGTGATGTGGCAAGGCGCGATCGACGTCCAGTCGGGCCGGATCAGCGGTGGCACCATCGCCGCCTTCGTCCTCACCGGCGGGCTCGTCGCCGGCGCGTTCGGGGCGCTGACCGAGGTTTATGGCGACCTTCTGCGCGGGGCCGGCGCCGCCGGACGGCTCGCGGAGCTGCTTCGCGAGGAGCCGGAAATCAAGGCCCCGGCCAATCCGAAGCCCCTGCCCTCCCCTGGCCGGGGCGCGCTCGAATTCCGCGGCGTGACCTTCCGCTATCCGACCCGGCGCGAAGTGAGCGCGCTTCACGATTTCTCGCTCAGCATCGCTCCCGGGGAGACCCTGGCCGTGGTCGGCCCGTCGGGCGCGGGCAAGTCGACCTTGTTCCAGCTCGCCTTGCGCTTCTACGATCCCGAGGCGGGATCGGTGCTGCTCGACGGAATCCCCCTGCCCGACGCGGACCCGGCCGAAATCCGCTCGCGGATCGCCGTCGTGCCGCAGGACACAATGATCTTCGCCGCCTCGGCGCGGGACAATCTGCGTTACGGGCGCTGGGACGCGTCCGACGACGCGCTCTGGGCGGCGGCCGAGACCGCCAACGCGGCCGAGTTCCTGAGGAAGCTTCCGGAAGGGCTGGACACCTATATGGGCGAAGGCGGAGCGCGGCTGTCGGGCGGCCAGCGCCAGCGCCTCGCCATCGCCCGGGCGGTGCTTCGCGATGCCCCCCTGCTTCTGCTCGACGAGGCCACTTCGGCGCTGGACGCGGAAAGCGAGCGGCTCGTCCAGCGCTCGCTCGAGCGGCTGATGGAGGACCGGACGACGATCGTCATCGCCCACCGCTTGGCGACGGTGCGCGCCGCCGATCGGATCGTGGTGATGGAGCAGGGCCGGATCGTCGAGCAGGGCACTGACGCCAGCCTGCGCGCCGACGGCGGCCTCTACGCCCGCCTGGCCCGCCTCCAGTTCGACGGGATAGCGGCGTAGCGGCGATGGATGGGGAGCCGACGGTGACTTTGTGGCGGCCGGTCGGCCCGCACGAGCTCGGGCTGATCGAGGCGAGCGGGATGCGCGCATTCCCCCCGCGGCTGCCGGAGCAGCCGATCTTCTATCCGGTAGTCAGCGAGGAATATGCGGTGAAGATCGCGCGCGACTGGAACGTACCGGCCAGCGGTGCGGGATTCGTCACGCGATTCGAGGTGCTGAAATCCTTCCTCGACGCCTATCAGGTGCAGGACGCGGGCGGCCGCGCCCATCGCGAATATTGGATCCCCTCCGAGGCACTGGAGGCGTTCAACGCCGCCATCGTCGGCCCGATCGAGGTGGTGCGGGAGTTTCGCTAGCTTGCCTGCTCATCGCCGATGGGCAGGATAAAAAAGGGCGGCCCCGAAGGACCGCCCCTGAGAGAAAGTAGAAGTTTGCTCGCCTTAGAAGGTGGCGTAGGCCTCGTTGCCGACGAAGCCCATCTTCTCGACCCGGGCGCGCTTGGTGACGGCGAGGACTTCGTCCACCAGCTCGTAGCGGGCGTTGGGCTCGGGCTGGAGGTGAAGCTCCGGCACCGGGTTCATCGTCTGGGTGACGTCGAGATACTGGCGAAGCCGGGCGAGGTCGATCGGCTGGCCGTTCCACAGCACCTGGTCCTGCGGCGAGATGACGATCTTGTTCTTCACCGGATCGATCGGCGGCGGCTGGTTGTTCGGCTGGTCCTGCGGAAGGTCCAGCTTCACCGCATGGGTCTGGAGCGGGATGGTGATGATGAACATGATCAGGAGCACCAGCATGACGTCGATGAGCGGCGTCGTGTTGATGTCCATCATGGGTTCGTCGTCAGAACCCCCGACTGCCATTGACATTATTTTCTACTCCTAAAAAACCTGCTGTGCCGAGCCGCTTACATGCGGTCGCCGCCGCCCCGCGGAGGCGGCTCGGAAATGAAGCCGACGCGGGCGAAGCCGGCCCGCTGCATCGTGTAGATGGCTCCGCCGACGCACCTGTAGGGCGTATCGATGTCGGCCCGGATATGCGCCTCGGGCATATTCTCTTCGGTGAGGTTCTCGACTCCGCCGACATTCTTGATCTCGTCTTCCAGCTTCTTCACCGCGCGTTGGAGCAGCTCGTCGCTGTTCATCCTGGTGAGGCCCCAATAGACCTCGCAGGTGCCGCCATTGCCGCCGCGCACGGAGAGAGAGACGTTCTCCGGCTTGGTCTGGGTCGGCTCGAAATCGACCTTGGGAAGCTTCATCGGGATCGTCTGGACGACGACGGGCACGGTGATGAGGAAGATGATGAGGAGCACCAGCATGACGTCGACGAGCGGCGTCGTGTTGATGTCGGACATCGGCGATTCTTCGCCGGTTTCGTTCTCTTGGCCGACATTCATGGCCATGGTCGGTATTCCTATCTAGCAGGGGTGCCGCGGGAGCCGGCGACGGCGATGCCTTGCGGCGCCGCCGTCGCCTGTTCGTCAGACTTTCTTCGGGCCGCCGTGGGGAGCGCCGATCGCGCTTCCGGTGGCGGTGGAGCCGCCCGGCGAGGCCGCGCCGGGACCCTTGGCGGCGTTCGCTCCGCCGGTGGCGGTGGCGGTGGCGCCGCCGGCGCCGGCACGGTTGGCGATGACCGGACGAACCGCGCCGCCCGACATCATGTAGCCGTGCAGCTCGTTCGAGAAGCGGGCCAGCTCCTCGACGATCGCCTTGTTGCGGCGGATCAGCCAGTTGTAGGCGAGCACGGCCGGGACCGCGACGACGAGGCCGAGCGCGGTCATGATCAGCGCCTCGCCGACCGGGCCGGCGACGGTGTCGATCGAAGCCTGACCGGCGGCGCCGATCTTCACGAGCGCCCGGTAGATGCCCACCACGGTTCCGAACAGTCCGACGAACGGAGCGGTCGAGCCGACGGTGGCGAGGAAGGCGAGGCCGCTCGACAGCCGCGACGTGATCGCGCCCTGGCTGCGCGCCAGCGAGTTCAGCATCCAGTCGTGCTGGTCGATCGGATCGGTCAGCTTGTCATGCTGCTCGAGGGCGAGGATGCCGTCGTCGACGATCTGGCGGTAGGCGCTGTTCTTCTCGAGCTTCGAGGCGCCTTCGCGCAAATTGGCCGATTGCCAGAAGGTCGTCCGGGCGCGGCGGCCCTGGTTGATGATCTTCTGCTGCTCGAACAGCTTCACGAACAGCACGTACCAGGAACCGGCCGACATGATCACGAGGATGATGAAGGTCGCCCAGGCGATCGCGCCGCCCTCCTCGAGTGCGGCCATCAGGCCATAGGGGTTTTCGGCAGGCGGGGTGCCGGGTGCTGGAGCTGCCATGGTCTCTACTTTCCTCTCGTATGGAAATTGAAAATCGTGTTGTCCGGTCGATCCGTCAGTCGGCCGGGAGTCGCCAGACGATCCGGCCGGTGACGGTATCGGTCGTCGGC
>DASWLY010000257.1:0-26018 GCA_036400035.1 Allosphingosinicella sp. | reverse complement strand
TCTCCGACAAGCCGCTTCACGGCGAGATCAAGCTGCCCGGCCAGGCCAACGCCTTTTACGAGCGGGCGATCAGCCAGCATCTCAGGATCGGGATCGAGACCCTGCGGATCCTCAAGAACCAGGGCGGCAACCTCCATTCGCGCAAGCTCAGGAGCTTCGACGAGCCGCCGTTCCGCTGAAAATCCCTCTCCCTGTAGGGGAGAGGAGGGGCCCGCCGCGAAGCGGTGGGAGGTGAGCGCCTTCCTTACTCCTTGCTACAGGCCCTCACCCTCCCGCTTCGCGGGCCCCTCCCTCTCCCCTGCAGGGAGAGGGGCTTAGGGCTTGGGAGTCCGGTTCTCGACCCGCCCCAGCGCCGGCGGCGTGAGGTTCCCCGCCGCGGCGATATAGGCTTCGAGCGCGTCGACGTCCTGCATCCCGCCGGTCGGCTCGCCACCCTCCTTGAAGACGGTGAAATTGTCGCCGCCGCCGGCCAGGAAGTTGTTCATCGCCGTCCGGTAGACGGAATCGTCCCGAACCGGCTGGCCATCGACGGTCAGGAGCACGATCCGCTGCCCCTCCGGCTTCGACAGGTCGTAGGCGAAGCGGACGTTATGGGAAGGGGAGAGGACATAGGGGCTCTGGACGCTGTTCGAGCCGCTGGCGAATTGCTGCTCGAGCACGGCGCGAAGCTGGCGTCCGGTCAGGCTCTTCACCACCAGCATGTTGGCGAAGGGTTGGGCGGCGAAGAGTTGGCCGAAGCTGATCCCGCCATCCGCGGCGGGAACGAGGTCGGCGCGGACTCCGCCTGGGTTCATCAAGGCGATCTGGGCGCCGCCCGCGCCCGGCCCCCTCGCCGCCGCAAGCTGAGCGTCGGCGATGAGGTTGCCGAGCACGGACTCGCCGTGCTCGTTCGCTGCCTTCAGCGCCGGCCCGGCCAGCCGACCCACCGCGCGCGCCGAGATCGGTTCGGCGGCCTTGGCGTAACGGTCGACAAGTGCCGCCACCTCGGGATCGGCGGCATAGCGGGGCACCGCGTCGGTCAAGGGCGTCTCGCCGCGCGAGCCGGTGAAGGCCTCGCTCTGGACCACGACGTTCTCCGCCCGCTTGGCGATCACCCTGCCGGCGGCGGGATCGATGGTGAGGTTTATGTCGGTGACCAGCGTTCCGTAGCGCCCGGCGCTGGTGAGGAGGATCGGCTTTGCCGGATTGATCCGGCCATAGTCGCACACATAGGCATTGTGGGTGTGGCCCGAGACGACGGCGTCCACCGCCGGGTCGAGCCGGTCGAGGATCGGCAGAAGCTCGCCCTCGATCGCTCCGCAGCTCTGGTCGTTATAGCCGAGCTTCGAATAGACGCCCTGATGGACGACGACGACGATCGCGTCGGCCCCGTCCGCCTTCAGCTTCGGGATCAGCGCGTTCACCGTCTCCGCCTCGTCGCGAAAGGTGAGGCCGGCGACGCCCGCCGGAGTCACCACCGTCGGGGTCTCCTTCAGGGTCATTCCGATGATCCCGATTTTCACCTCGCGGGCGCCCCTGCCGAAGCTTCGGATTGCGTAGGCGGGGAAGAGGGTGGATCCGTCCTGCTTGACGACGTTGGCCGCCAGGAAGTGGAAGCGGGCGCCGGTGAACGGCTCGACGGCGCAGGGCGCGCGCACCGTGTTCTTCTCGCACCCGCCATTCTGCATGCGCAGAAGCTCGGCCTGGCCGCGGTCGAATTCGTGGTTGCCGACGGCGTTATAGTCCACCCGGATGAGGTTCATGGCGTGGATGGTCGGCTCGTCGAGGAACAGGGCCGAGACGAGCGGCGACGCGCCGATCATGTCGCCCGCCGAGACGACGAGGCTGTTGTCGTTGCGGGAGCGCAGGGACTCGATGGCGGAGGTGAGGTAGGCGGCGCCTCCCGCCGGAACCCGGACCGCTTCGGGCCCCGGCGCGGGATGGTCGACCGTGGACCTGGGCGGCTGCAAATTGCCGTGGAAATCGTTGAAGGCGATCAGCTTCACCTCGACCGGCGCCGCCGGCTCGCGGTCTGCCGTCGTCGCGCAACCGCCCAGCGCCAGCAGGAACGCCGCCGTCGCCAACCTCGAAGTCATCGTCCCGTCTCCGCCTAATTCGATATGAGCGGCTGGTGGCACGGTCTGGCGCGAATCGCCAATCCCTTTATGGTCGGCTCATGACCCAAGTCTCCGATCCCCTCGTCGAACGCGCCCGCGCCGCCGCCCTCGGCGCCTACGCCCCCTACAGCCGCTTCAGCGTCGGCTGCGCCATCGAGTCGGTGGACGGCGAGGTGGCCGTCGGCGCCAACATGGAGAATGCCTGCTACCGGCTTGGTGTGTGCGGCGAGATCGCGGCGCTCACGGCGGCCCAGCAGGCCTTCGGCCTGGACAGGATCGCGCGGATCGCGGTGGCCGGGGGCCATGTCGCGGTCGGCGCGCTGGCGGGGGAGGCGGTGGTCACCTCCTGCGGCGGCTGCCGGCAGTCGATCCTCGAGGCGGCCCAGCTTTCAGGGCGGGACGTCGAGGTGGTCTCGGCGAACGGCGACGGGACGGAGATGCGGGTCAACCGGATCTCGGAGCTCATCCCGTGGGGCTTCGGGCCGGACAATCTGAAGGACGCGGGGTAAGTCCTGACCCGTCATTGCGAGGAGCGAAGCGACGCGGCAATCCACCAGCGGAGGCGCAGCGCTGGATTTGCTTCGCTCCGCTCGCAATGACGAAGTGGCCGGGCAGCAAAACCCTCAGGCTCTAGGCCAGTTTGATCTCCCGGAGCCGCTGCAGGAGGAAATCGTGGGCGGTGATCGGCTCCGGATACAGGTTCGGGCGTCCCTCCAGGCATTCCGGCAGGGTCTCGATCAGGAAATCGGGCCGGAAATGGAGGAAGAAGGGCATCGAGTAGCGCGACTGGCCGCGCCGTTCGGGCGGCGGGTTGACGACCCGATGGGTGGTCGAGCGAAGCAGATTGTTGGTCAGGCGCTGGAGCATGTCGCCGATATTGACCGCCAGCTCCCCCGGCCGGGGGCATACGGGAAGCCAGTTGCCCTCGCGGTCGAGAAGCTCGAGGCCCGCTTCCTCGGCGCCGAGCAGCAGGGTGATCGTGTTGATGTCCTCGTGCGCTCCGGCCCGGACGTTGGGCCCGTCGCCGGGGGTGGGCGGATAATGGAGCAAGCGCAGGACGGAATTGCCGTCCTTCACCGTGTCCTCGAAAAAGTCGGGCGCCAGGCCGAGGTGGCGGGCGATCGCCTCCAGGATCCTCAGGCCCGCTGCGTCGAAGGCGGCGAACAGCTCGAGGAAGGTGTCGCGGAACGACTTGACCTCGTCCGGCCAGACGTTGGGGGCCATGGTGTCGTTGTAGCGATGGCCCGATGGAAGCTCGCGCCCGACATGCCAGAATTCCTTGAGATCGTAGGCCGTCGCTCCCTTGGCGGTCTCGATCCCGAACGGGGTGTAGCCGCGAGCGCCGCCGCCGCCGGCGACGTGGTAGGAGCGCTTCACGTCCTCCGGCAGGGCGAAGAAGGCCCTGGCCTTCTCCTCGGCGCGGGCGATGAGGTCGGCCGGGATGCCGTGGTCCGCGATGATCGCGAAGCCGTAGCGCTCGAACGATTGCCCAAGCTCCCGGGCGAAGCCTTCGGGATCGGTGTCGGAAGCCGTCAGCGAGACGGAGGCGATGCTGGGTTCGGCGAGCGTGGACATGGGGACGTCTTAGCGGGAACCGCTCAAGCCGTCACCCCGGCGGAAGCCGGGGCCTCGTCGGGTGAAAGTCTCCGTGCCTGTTCTCGCGGAGGTCCCGGCTTTCGCCGGGATGACGGGGGATCAGGGCAGCAGAAGCCCCGCCAGCGCGGCGCTCATCAGATTGGCGAGCGAGCCGGCGATCAGCGCCCTGATTCCGAGCTTGGCGATCATCGGCCGCTGGTTGGGGGCGAGGCCGCCGGTCACCGCCATCTGGATCGCGATCGAGCTGAAATTGGCGAAGCCGCAGAGCGCGAAGGTGACGATGGCGACGCTTCGCGGGCTGAGCGTCCCCGCCGGAAGCGCGCCCAGGTCGATGAAGGCGACGAATTCGTTCAGGACCAGCTTGGTGCCGAACAGGCCGCCCGCCGTCCCCGCCTCGTTCCAGGGAACGCCGATCAGGAACATGATCGGCTGGAAGACCGTGCCGACGATCCGCTGGAAGCTCAATTCGGGATAGCCGAACCAGCCGCCCACTCCGCCGAGCAGGCCGTTGGCGAGCGCGACGAGGGCGACGAAGGCGAGGACCATGGCTCCGACGGCGACGGCCAGCTTCACGCCGGTCTGGGCGCCCTGGGCGGCGGCCATGATGATGTTGGCGGGCTGCTCGCCTTCCTCGAAGGTCTCGGCGACGTCGACCTTGTCGTCGGTCGCGGGCGTCGCGGCCCCGTCCTCGAGCGGAAGCTCGTCCTTGCGCGGCTCGTCCGGCATCATGATCTTGGCCATGAGGATCCCCCCCGGCGCCGACATGAAGGCGGCGGCGAGGAGGTAGGGGAGGGCGGTCGCTCCCAGCAGAGCGGCATAAGCGGCGAGGATCGTGCCCGCCACGCCCGCCATTCCGACGACCATGACGGTGAAGAGCTGCGGCGGCGCGAGAGCGGCGAGATAGGGGCGCACGACGAGCGGCGATTCGCTCTGCCCGACGAAGATGTTGGCGGCCGAGGCCAGCGATTCGACCCGGCTGATCCCGGTCACGTAGCCGATCGCGCCGCCGACCCAGCGGACGATCCGCTGCATGACGCCGAGATAATAGAGGATCGCGACCAGCGAGGCGAAGAAGACGATCACCGGCAAGGCGGCGATGGCGAAGGTGTTGGCGAGCGGATTGCTCGCGGCGGGCCCGAACAGGAATTCGGTGCCCTTGTTGGCGTAGCCGAGCAGGTTGGAAACTCCGTTCGCCATGCCCTCGATCGCCCGGCGGCCCCAGGGGGTGTAAAGCACCAGAACGGCGATTCCCGCCTGCAGAGCGAAGGCGGCCCCGACGACCCGGAGCCGGATCGCCCGCTTGTTGGACGAAAGCAGGAAGGCGATCCCGAGGATGACCAGGATCCCGGCGATTCCCATCAGGATCCGGTTGACGTCGTTCATTGCTTCCCCCCGTGTTTCGCCTCGGCAGTAACCGCCCAATCCGTCATTGCGAGGCGCGAAGCGACGAAGCAATCCAGCCTGCGTCCGAGGCCGCGCTGGATTGCTTCGCCCCGCTCGCAATGACGGCGGGAGTCACCAGACCATCCTGGTTTCGGCGGCTTTTTCGGCTTCGTCCAGCTTTTCCAGGGCTTCGCCAATTTCGCTGGCGACGAGAAGCTGGGCGCGCCGCTCGGGCGACATGAAGCCGCTCCGCGTCACATGATCCAGGAACTCGATCAGACGGTCCCAGAAGCCCGCGACGTTCAACAGGCAGAAGGGCTTGGAATGATAGCCGAGCGCGTTCCAGGTCCAGGCCTCGAACAGCTCGTCCAACGTCCCGATGCCGCCGGGAATGGCGATGAACGCGTCGGTGAGGTCCGTCATCCGGGCCTTGCGCTCGTGCATCGAGGTGACCGTGTGGAGCTCCGTCAGCCCCTTATGCGCGACTTCCAGGTCGACCAGCGCCTGCGGGATGACCCCGAACGCCTTGCCGCCGCCCGCCAGCACGGAATCGGCGACCACTCCCATCAGGCCGCGATGGCCGCCGCCATAGACGAGGTCGATGCCCCGGCGCGCCATCTCCTCGCCGAGGGCCCGCGCCGTGTCCGCGAAGAGCGGGTCGGCGCCCATCGAGGAGCCGCAATAAACAGCGAGCCGTTTCACAAGGTCACCGTCCGCTGAAAACGAAGGATCGTCCGGAGGACGATCCGCCCGCGAGCTGTTGCAAGGCGATTCACAAACTTTCCTCCACCAGCTTGCGCAGGTCCGCTTCCGGCCGGGCGCCGAAATGGGAGATGATCTCGGCCGCCGCGATCGATCCGATCCTGAGGCTCTCCTCGATCGTCCGGCCCTCCGCCTGGCCGACGAGGAAGCCGGCGGCGAACAGGTCGCCGGCGCCCGTCGTGTCCTCGATCCGGCCCCCGATCCGCGCCACCGGCACGGTGACCCGGCGACCGCCCTCGACGGCGAGCGCGCCCTGCGCACCGCAGGTCACGACCAGCACTCGCACCTTGCCCTGAATCGCCGCGATCGCGTCGTCGAGATCCGCCAGGTCGGCCAGGGCCATGATCTCCATCTCGTTGGCGAAGAGGAGATCGATGGCGCCGCTGTCCAGCATCGCCACGATCTCGCGGCGGTGCGGTCCGATGCAGGCGATGTCGGAGAGGGTGAAGGCGACCTTGCGACCCGCTTGGCGGGCGATCCGCATCGCCTCGTTCATCGCCGCGCGCGGCCCTTCCGAGCGCCACAGATAGGCTTCGAGATAGAGGATCGCCGAGCCCCTGATCTGCTCGGCGTCGAGCGCCTCCACGGTCAGTTCATGGGCGGCGCCCCGGAAGGTGTTCATCGTCCGCTGGGCGTCGGGCGTGACGAGGATGAGGCAGCGGCCGGTGGGGAGGCCGTCGGTCTTGGGCGGGGTCACGAACTCGACTCCGAGAGCGCGTATGTCGTGGATGAAGATCTCGCCCAATTGGTCCGCGGCGACCTGGCCGACGAACCCAGCGCGGCCGCCGAGCGCCGCCACTCCGGCGACCGTGTTCGCCGCCGAACCTCCGCTCGTCTCCCGGGCCTGGCGCATCTTCGAATAGAGCCGGGTCGCTCCGTCGGCGTCGAGCACCTGCATCGAGCCTTTGACCAGCTTCTCCTCCACCAGGAAGGACTCGTCGGCCCGCGCGATCACGTCGACTACGGCGTCGCCGATCGCAAGCACGTCGAGGCGGGTGTCGGTCAAGGCGGCTCGGCTTTCATGATCTGGATCAGGGAAGGCCCGCCTAGATGGCCGGAGAATGGCTCGACGGAAAGCCCTTTTTGCGGGCGCGGAAAGCCGTTACGCACGGTCCATGACCACAGAAGTTCCAGCCGCCGCGGCCGCCTCCGCCTCCGCCGCCTCCTCGATCGGCGCCGCGGGAGGCGGGATTCCCCGCTCGCTCTTCGCTTACTCGATCTTCTACGGCGGCATGGTCTGCATCGCCGGAGTCCTCGCCAACAAGCAGGTGGCGCTGGGGCCGCTGGCGGTCGAGGCGGGGATCTTCGCCTTCCTGCTGCTCGTCGTCGCCTCGAGCGCGGTGGCCGAGCTGTTCGGGCGCGAGACGGCGAACCGGCTGGTGCTGATCGGCTTCGCGCCCCTGGTCTTCTCGATCCTGCTCGCGATCTTCGTCCTCAAACTGCCCGCCGCTCAGGACATGCCGGCCGACCGGCTCGGCGCCTTCAACACCATCATGGGCGGGACTCCGCGAATCTGGATCGCCGGCATCATCGCCTATGGAGTCTCGCAATTCCTCAACGTCACCATCTTCAGCGCCCTTCGCGGCAAGGGCGAGGGCGGGATGGTCTGGCTCCGGGCGGGCATCGCCGCGGTCCTCTCCCAGATCGTCGACACCCTGCTCTTCATCACCATCTCCTTCTATGGGGTCTTCCCGATCACCGACCTGCTGATCGGCCAGATGCTGGCCAAAGTGGTGCTTTCGATCGTCCTCGTCCCGCCGCTCGTCGCGCTCGCGGTGGCCCTCGGCCGGCGCCTCGACGGACGTCCGGAGGCCGCCGGAGCCTGATTTCGTTCCGCTAACGATATCAATCGCTTAGGCGGCTGTGCGGCTTTGCTGCAACCTATGTAACTTTTTTTGGATTGCCGCCCGGAAGAGTCTTCGAATCGTCAGAAGGGGGCTATAGCAGGCGCCGGGAAGAGGCGATTCGGCCTCCGATGGGGAATTAGCTACCATGAAGAAGCTCTCGCTGCTTTGCGCGACCACGGCGCTCGTCATGCCGATGACGGCATTCGCTCAGTCCACCGGATCGCAGGAGGTCGAGGAAGAAATCGTCATCACGGGCACGCGCTCGGCTGACGGCGTCGACGGCATCGTCGTTCCCGACTCGACCAAGGCGAAGGGCGTCCTCACCCAGGAGATCATCTCCCGGCAGGCCGCCGGCCAGTCGATCCTCAACACGGTGAACCTGCTGCCGAGCGTCAACTTCACCCAGTCGGACCCCTACGGCTCCGCCGGCGGCAACATCCGGATCCGCGGCTTCGACGGCAACCGGATCTCGCTGACGTTCGACGGCCTGCCGCTCAACGATACCGGCAATTACGCGATCTTCTCGAACCAGCAGCTCGATCCCGAGCTGATCGAGCAGGTCAACGTCAATTTCGGCGCCACCGACGTCGACAGCCCCACCGCCTCGGCGGCCGGCGGCACCGTCAACTACCGCACCATCATCCCCACCCGCGACTTCGGCGCCAGGCTCTCCGCTTCCCTGGGCGAGTATGATTATCACCGCGTCTTCGGACTCGTGCAGACCGGCGAGCTGACCAGCTTCGGCACCCGCGCCTTCGTGGCGGCCAGCTTTGCCCGCAACGACAAGTTCAAGGGCCCGGGTGAGATCTACAAGCAGCAGTACAACGCCCGCATCTACCAGCCGCTCAGCGGCGACGACTTCATCTCGGTCGCCGGCCACTACAACCGCAACCGCAACAATTTCTACCGCAACCCCTCGGTCAACGACCTGCGCAGCACCGCCATCGGCATCCCGCTGGCGGCGAGCGCCGCGGCCACTCCGGACAACCCGCTCATCATCGGGAACTTCAACGGGACCCAGCAGGACCGTATCCTGGCTTTCGAGAACGAGCCGATCTGCGGCCGCGACATTCCGCAGGCGGGGGTGGCCGACAACGACGCTTCGACCTCGGCCCTCGTCAGCACCAACAGAAGCTTCGCGCCGTCGACCTGCACCAACTTCTACGAGCTGCGCATCAACCCGTCCGACACGGGCAACATCCGCATCAACTCGCGCTTCAGCCTCGCCGACAATCTGATCCTGACCGTAGACCCGAGCTTCCAGTATGTGCTTGCGAACGGCGGCGGCACGACCACGCTCTCCGAGCGGGACGTTCGCGTGCGCGGCGCCAATCCGACCTCGCTCGGCGTCGACTATAATGGCGACGGCGACACGCTGGACACGGTGCGTTTCTACACTCCGAACAACACCAACACCCGCCGCCTCGGCCTCACCGCCTCGCTGATCTGGGACCCGACCGAGCAGCACCGCTTCCGCGTCGCCTACACCTTCGACCGCGGCAGCCACCGCCAGACCGGCGAATGGGGCTTCATCGGCATCAACGGCGTTCCGGAGAGCCCGTTCGGCGGCCGCAAGGGGACCCCGGTGCGAGCCAATGACGGTTTCATCATTCAGCAGCGCGACCGCAAGTCGGTCGCTCTCCTGCACCAGGTGGCCGGCCAGTATATCGGCAAGTTCATGGACAACCGGCTTCGGCTCGAAGTCGGCCTGCGCGCGCCGTTCTTCACCCGTGACCTGGAGCAAAATTGCTTCACGGAGGCCCGCGGCAGCGGCTTCGCCTATTGCACCAGCGAGCCGATCCCGAGCCCGGCCGGAGTGACTCCGGCCAAGATCGTCATCGCTCCGACGGCTACCGTGCCGGGCACCGGCCCCACGCCGTATTTCGCGCCGTTCGAGGCTCAGTACAAGTTCAGCAAGCTGCTTCCGAACGTCGGCGTCACCTACAAGCTGACCGACGCCGCCAGCGTCTTCGCCAGCTATGCCAAGGGCTTCTCGGCGCCGCGGACCGACAACCTCTATCGCGCTCCGATCGTGACCGTCGTTCCGGAGACGACCGACGCGTTCGACGCCGGCATCCGCTACACCACCCGCGACATCCAGGCTCAGGCGACCGGCTGGGTGATCAACTATTCCAACCGCATCGTGTCGTCGTTCAACCCGGACCTCGGCATCTCGATCGACCGCAACGTCGGCAAGGTCGAGAGCTACGGCGCCGATGCCAGCGTCGCCTGGTCGCCGGTCAGGCCGCTGACGCTCTACGTCTTTGGCTCCTACATCCGTGCCGAGCTGCAGGAGAATGTGCAGACCGGCGCGGTGGCGGCGGGCGTCACCTGCGGCAACTCGCCGACTCCTCCGGCGGGCTGCTCGCCGACGGCCGGCAAGATGGTCGCCGAGACCCCGAAATGGACGTTCGGCGGCCGCGCCCAGGCGAATCTGGGTCCGGTCGAGCTCGGTCTCCAGGCGAAAAGGGTCGGCGACCGCTTCGCGACGGACACCAACGACGTCCGCGTGAAAGGCTATACGACGGTCGATCTCGACGCCCGCATCAACCTGGAGAGTTTCGGCCTGGAGAAGACCTATCTCCAGCTCAACGTCATCAACCTGTTCGACGAATTCTACTTCGGGAACATCAGCACCCAGATCAACGCCGCCGGCAACCCGAACTTCGCCGTCGGCGCGCCGCGCACGATCCTCGGGACGATCCACATCGGCTTCTGAGCCGGTAAGGTCAGGTAAGGAAACGCCGCCGCGGCTGCTCGCCACGGCGGCGTTTTTTTCGTCCGCGATTTTCCCTGAGGGCGGCGATGCTTTGGCCTCGCCTGCGGGGCCCGGCACTCCTAAAGCGCCTTCCATGCAGTGCCTGATCATCGCGGCGGGACAGGGGACGCGGCTCCGAAGCATCGCCGCTTCCAAGCCGCTCGCCCGAGTGCGCGGCCTGCCGCTGATCGAGCATGTGGTGAGATCCGCGGCGGCAGGCGGCGCCACCGGGTTCGTCGTCGTGACCGGCTACGAGCCCGAGCCGCTGGAGGCGGTCCTGGAAGAGCTCGCCGGCCAAATCGGCCTGCCGATCGCGGCGGTGCGCAATCCCCAGTGGCACCGGCCCAACGGCCTCTCCGTCCTCGCCGCCGCGCCGCACCTTGGGGCCGAATTCATCCTGCTCATGTCCGATCATCTCTTCGATCCTGCGATCCTGAGCGACATGATCGCCGCCGATCGCGGCAGCGCGGCGCTCACTCTCGGCGCCGATTTCGCCGTTGACGACCCGAGGCTCGATCTCGACGACGCCACCAAGATCGAGGTGGGGGAGGGCGGCCGAATCGCTCGCATCGGCAAGACGCTGGAGCCCTACGACGCCGTCGACACCGGCATCTTCATCGCGACTCCGGCGCTGTTCGAGGCGCTGGGCGCGAGCTTGGCCGAGGGAGGGACCGGGTCCTTGTCGGAAGGCGTCCAGGCCCTCGCCGAGGCGGGCCGCGCCTTCATCCACGATTGCGGCGGGCGCTGGTGGCTCGACGTCGACGACGAGGTCGCCTTCGCCAAGGCGGAAGCGGCTTTGGGCCGTGGGGCATGATCGCCCTTTACCGACCCGTCATTGCGAGGAGCGAAGCGACGCGGCAATCCAGCGGGCCTCCGAGGCCCCCTTGGATTGCTTCACTGCGCTCGCAATGACGCAGTGAATCAACCTGAAGCCATCACGCCCTAGCCCCGCACCCCCTCGACATAAGCCCGAGCCTTGATCGCGGTCTCTTCCGCCGACTGGCCCGGCTTGTAGAGCCCGGAGCCGAGGCCGAAACCCTGGGCGCCGGCCTCGAACCAGGGCTTCATGTTGCCGGGGCTGATCCCGCCGACGACGAGCAAGGGCACGTTCTTCGGCAACACCGCCCGCTGCGCCTTCACGATCGCCGGCGCCGCGCCCTCGGCTGGGAAGAGCTTCAGCCCGGTCGCCCCCGCCCGAAGCGCCTCGAAGGCCTCCGATGGCGTGAAGAAGCCGGGGAGCGACACCAGGCCCGCCGCCGCCGCCGCCTCGATCACGGGCACGAAGGTGTTGGGCGAGACGATGACCCGCCCCCCGGAGTCGCGCACCCGCGCCACATCCGCCGCGTCGAGCACCGTCCCCGCGCCGATCAGCGCTTCATCGCCGAACCGCCGCGCCAGCCGCTCGATGCTGGCGAGCGGGTCCGGCGAATTGAGCGGCACCTCGATGATCCGGAAGCCGGCCTCGAAGAGCGCCGCTCCGATCGCTTCCGCCTCGGCGGGCGTAACTCCGCGGATGATCGCCACCAGCGGGCATTCGCCAAGCCTTCGCCCCAGCAGTTCGCCCGCTGTCATCTTATCAGCTCCGCAAGATGCCGCACACCGGCCAGGAAGGCCGCTTCCCCGTCCACCGCCCGCGCCGGCCGTCCGGCCGTCTCGATGGCCGCGCAGAACAGCCGGGTGAGGTCCGGCCGGCCCATCGCCACCACTTCCCCGTCACCGGCCAGGCGCAGTCCGACCTTCAGGTCGGCCCCGATGAGGAGGCCGCTGACATAAGCGCTCGCCTCCTCGCGCCGAGCCTTGCCGAGCAGGGTTCGGGCTCGGACCGAGAACAATTCGGCGGTGAGGTCGTCCCGCTCCAGCCCGTGCCGGACGCCGGCTTCGAACGCCGGGCCCGGCTGCGCCGGCGCCTCGAGCAGGTCGGCCAGGATGCTGTGCTCCTTGAGGAGGTTGAAGATCTCGCCGGTCATCACCGTTTGGAAGGCGGCGATCCGCCCGTCCTCTAGCCGCACCCATTTGTTGTGGGTTCCCGGATGGCAGAGCGCCGAGTGCGCTCCGATCCAGCCCTCCGCATAGGCGCCGAGTATCTGGACTTCCTCGCCGCGCATGACGTCGGCGGCGCCGGGGGAATCGAAGGCGATTCCGGGCACGATCGCCGCCCGCTCGCTCTCTATCCAGCAGAGCCGCGCGGCCAGTTCCGGCAGGCCGGCGGGGCAGGGGACGTAGGGCGCCTCGATCCAGCCGCGATTGGAGCCGACCATCCCGGCCATCAGCATCGGCAGGTCGCCCAGCCGGGCACGGATCTCGCGGACGGCGTCGTGGAAGGCGCCCTCCGGCACCGCCAGGATGCCCTTGTCGTCCTCCATCTCGCCGGCGACGGTCCCGCCTCGCTCCAGCCGCCAGGCCCGGCGGTTGGTCGTGCCCCAGTCGACGGCGATGAAACCTTCAGCCCAGCTAATGCCCATGTCCCGCAATTAGCTTCCCGACGGTCGGTCCGTCACGCATCTTTCACGGCCGCTCGTCTTTTTCGGCGACGCGCGCATTGCAGGCTGGCACCGCCGCCGCCCGCGCGTTAGCCGTGGCAGCGCTCCAAACCCGAGGGAGGGCCGTCATCGCCAACTTCATCTTCGCCACCGGAATCGAGAACAGCATCCCCACCATCAACGGTGGACGCACCCGAGTCGATCAGATGGAGGCGTGCGGGCATTACCGGCACTGGCGCACCGACTTCGATTGCCTTGACGAGATCGGCCTCCACTTCCTTCGCTACGGACCGCCCCTCCACCGGACCCTGCTCGGCCCGAACAAGCACGACTGGGAATTCGCCGATATGAGCTTCGCGGAGTTGAAGCGCCGCAACGTCACGCCGATCGTCGACCTCTGCCATTTCGGAGTGCCGGATTGGGTCGGAAACTTTCAAAATCCGGACTTTCCTCAACTTTTCGCCACTTATGCCGGCGCCTTCGCCGACCGTTTCCCCTGGGTACAGCTCTACACGCCGGTGAACGAGATGTTCATCTGCGCGATTTTCTCGGCGAAATACGGCTGGTGGAACGAACAAGCCACCGACGACCGAAGCTTCGTCACGGCGCTCAAGCACATTGTGAAGGCGAACGTGCTGGCGATGATCGAGATCTTGAAGCGGCGGCCGGACGCCATCTTCATCCAGTCCGAAAGCTCCGAATATTTCCACGCCGACAGCCCGGCCGCCATCCACAAGGCGGAGCTCATGAACGCCCGCCGCTTCCTCAGCCTCGATCTCAATTACGGCCGCCGTGTGGATAGCGAGATGTACGAATATCTCATGGACAACGGCATGACCCGGGAGGAATATCATTTCTTCCTCAACCATCGGCTGAAGCAGCACTGCATCCTCGGCAACGACTATTACATGACCAACGAGCACCGGGTCTATGCCGATGGCCATACCGAAAGCTCGGGCGAGGTGTTCGGCTACAGCGAGATCACCCGGCAATATTACAACCGCTACCGGCTGCCGGTCATGCATACCGAGACCAATCTCAAGGAAGGCCCCAAGGGCGACGAGGCGGTTCACTGGCTGTGGAAGGAATGGGCGAACGTTCTGAGGATCCGCAACGTCGGCATCCCCACGGTCGGCTTCACCTGGTATTCGCTGACCGACCAGGTCGATTGGGACACCGCGCTTCGCGAGCAGAACGGCAACGTCGTCCCGCTCGGCCTCTACGATCTCGACCGCAACATCCGCAACGTCGGCCGCGCCTACAAGAAGCTCATCTCGGATTGGGGCGACGTGCTTCCCGCCTCTAGCCTGTGCCTGTCGGTGCCGATCGTGCCGCCGTCCCAGTGGGATCGCGCCTTTGCTCGCGAGCAGCAGGAGGAAGCGGCCAGGCACCTCAAGGGCTTCGTCACGGAGCCCGCAAATCCGGAGGCCGGGGCATGACGACCCGTCATCCCGGGAGGGACCCCATCGAAGTAGCACTTCGATGGGAACCCGAAAGCCGGGACCTCAGGTCATTATCGCAGGGAGGTCCCGGCTTACGCCGGGACGACGACAGCTTATGAAAATCGACAAGATCGAGACTTTCTACGTCCCGCCGCGCTGGCTGTTCGTCCGGGTCGAGTCCGACGAAGGCGCGGTCGGCTGGGGGGAAGCGAGCCTGGAAGGGTGGGCGGAGGCGGTCGACGGCGCGTTCGCGGCGCTGCGCGACCGGTTCATCGGCCATGATCCCTTCCGGATCGAGGACGTCTTCCAGATCGGCTATCGCGGCGGCTTCTACCGCGGCGGCCCCGTGCTCATGTCCGCCCTCGCCGGGCTGGAGCAGGCTTTGTGGGACCTGAAGGGCAGGGCGCTCGGCCTGCCCGCCTGGGAGATGATGGGCGGGCGGGTCCGCGACCGGGTCCGCGCCTATGCCTGGATCGGCGGCGACCGGCCCGACGAGATCGGAGCGGCGGCCGCGGCCCGGCGCGCGCAGGGCTTCACCGCGGTCAAGATGAACGCCACCGCGGAGCTCGATTGGATTGGAACGCCCAGATTGTTCGACGAGGTCGTCGCCCGGGTCGAGGCGGCGCAGGGCGCGGGCATGGACGTCGGCCTCGACTTTCACGGCCGGGTCCACCGGCCCATGGCCAAGCAGCTCGCCAAGGCGCTCGAGCCGCTCGGCCTGCTGTTCATCGAGGAGCCCTTACTGTCGGAGAATCCGGAAGGGCTGGCCCAGCTCGCCCAGCTCGTGTCGACCCCGATCGCGCTCGGTGAGCGGCTTCATTCGCGCTGGGACTTCAAGCCCTTCTTCGAAGCCGGAGCGGTGGACATCATCCAGCCCGACCTCAGCCATTGCGGCGGCATTCTGGAAGCCCGCCGCATCGCGGCCATGGCCGAAGCCTATGACGTCGCCGTCGCTCCGCACTGCCCGCTCGGCCCGCTCGCGCTGGCCGCCTGCCTGCAAGTGGCCGCGACCGCGCCCAACGTCGCGCTCCAGGAGATGTCGCTCGGCATCCACTACAATGTCGGCGGCGATCTCTACACCTTCTGCAAGGACCCGGCTCCGCTTACCGCGGAGGAGGGCTGGCTGGCCGTCCCGCAGGGCCCTGGCCTGGGCATCGAGATCGACGAGCCGGCGGTGCGCGAGGCCGACAAGGACCGGCACCGCTGGCGCAACCCGATCTGGCGCCATCAGGACGGCTCGTTCGCCGAATGGTGACAGACTTCCCCCCCCATCGAAGATGGCGAGGGGGACCATGCGAAGCATGGCGGAGGGGTAAATGACGCAGGCCGGAGAGGATTAGCGCGCGACCCCCCGGTCCGCGCCACTTACCCCTCCACCACCCTGCGGGTGGTCCCCCTCCCCATGATCCGCATGGGGAGGCAGAACTATGCCACGATGCGCAGCTTGCCCGGGCGGCGCGCCGGCACCGGGCAGAAGCCCAGCTCATCGTGCAGCCGGTTGAGCTCGCGCTCGCGCGACTCGCGATAGGCCTCGGCGTAGCGCGCGTCGCACTCCGCTTCTTCCCGAGTCTGCGGACGATAATAGCTGACGCAGATGTGCCGCCCGAAGATATCGTCGCCGCGCATCTTCACTTCCGGGTCCGCCCCGGCAGGGAGCGCGGAGCGCACTTCCTGCAGCCGCTCGATCAGCGCGTCGAGCGAACCGACATCCTTCACCTCGATAAAATCTTTGACTCGTCTACCCATCACAATACCCCTCCCGGTAACTCCCCGGGCATTTGTTAGCTCGCAGCGGAATCGGGCTGCAAGACTAATCTGCATTTACCCACAGGAGAGTTTCGCTCCGCTGAACGCCGCTCTATGGCCTGACGGAATATGGACCCCGATTCCTTTCCCCTCCTCGCTCGAGGAAAGCTGTCGCTTCGCCTCGCGCCGGGCCGCGGCGGCGGTATTGCGAGTTTCGAATGGTGCGCGGTAAGTGGCGAGAAAGTAGGGATATTCCGCCCGCTCGACGTCGCGGACCCGTCACCGGCGGCGCCGGCGAGCTTCCCCCTCGTCCCCTTCGTCAATCGGGTCCGGGGCGGCACCTTTTCCTTCCGTGGCCGCACGGTCACACTTGCCCGGAATATGCCGCCCGACCCGAGCCCGCTCCATGGCCAGGGTTGGCTCGCTTGCTGGGCGGTCGAGCGGCTCGATTCCGACAGCACCGAACTCGTCTACCGCCACGCCCCCGGCGAGTGGCCCTGGGCCTATGAAGCCCGCCAGACCTTCGCCCTCGACGAGAGCGGCCTGAGCCTCGGGCTTTCCTGCACCAACCTCTCCGAAGAACCGATGCCGTGCGGGCTCGGCCAGCACCCCTTCTTCCCCTGCACGCCGCAGACCCGGCTCGACACCGGGGTGGAGAGCGTCTGGACGATCGACGAGAAGGTGCTTCCGGTCGAGCAGGTACCGGCCGCGGGCCGCTACGACCTGAGCGACCGCCTCGTCTGCGGCCAGGGCCTGGACCACGGGTTCGGCGGCTGGAGCGGGCGCGCGGTCGTCTCCGATCCCGGACTGCCTTTCCGGATCGAGATGTCCTCACCCGACGCCGGCTTCTTCCAGCTCTACTCGCCGGCCTCGGGGGGCCTGTTCGTCATCGAGCCCGTCACCCACGCCAATGCCGCGCTCAACGAGCCGGAGGAAAGGTGGGAGGAGCTCGGCCTGCGCGTTCTGGACCCGGGCGAAAGCCTGTCGCTGACGATGCGTCTGGACGTGCTGTTCTAAAGCCGCTCCTGCGGCCCTTCCGTCATCGCGAGCAAAGCGAAGCAATCCAGTGCGGCCTCCGAGCCCCCGCTGGATTGCCGCGTCGCTTCGCTCCTCGCAATGACGACTCCTCAATAATCCGGCTCGAGCAGCCCGCCGATCACATGGTTCTGGATCACCGGCCTCAGCGCCTCGGTGACCCGATAGGTGAGATGATCCCTCACCCGGGCGGGCAGCGAGTCCAGATAGGCCTGTGTCACCTGCAGATCGTGGTGCCCGGCATTGGTTGCGTCGGGAGCGTCGACCCCGACCACCAGCACCGGCCGCCATTCGTTCGATCGGTTGGCGGTGCCGCGATGGATGGTCAGCGCGGACCTGGCGGAGATGTCGCCCATCTGCGCGAGCTTGCTGACCTTGCGGGCGATGTAGCGCGGGTAGAGCTCCTTGGGCGGGAACATCTCGTCCTTGCAGCTCGACAGATCGTCCCATTGAGTACCCGGCGCGATCTCGAAAGCGCCGTGCTCGGGCCGAGTGTCGACCGCGGTGAGATTGAAGGCGAGCGAGTTGAGGCGGCGTCCCTTCCAGGTCGCTTCGGGCGTGGGGAAATCGCGGTGCCACGGCTGATCGGCGGCGCCGGGGAAGGGGATGTCGAAGCCGACCTCGACGATCTTGTATTCCGGCCCCAGCACCGATTCGCACACCGCGACGAACCAGGGATGGGTGGCGATGTCGACGAAGCCCCGGATCCGCTCCGGATGGACCTCGACATACCAGCGCTGCGGCCCGCGGGGCAGGGCGCCGCCGGGCACTTTCCGAGCCTCCTCGAACAGAAGGCCGATATCCTCGCGCATCCGCTCGGCCCAGGCCCGGGAAAAGGCGCCCTTGAGCGCGATGAACCCGTCGCCGTAGAGGCCGCCCATGAGCGTGCCCGTTTCGTATTCCTGCTCTTCGATCTGCGCGGCCGTCGCCATCGGAATCACCCTGCCTGAAGCGGTTCCGAATTAATGTATTTGTCCGACGAATGCGAGGCGGCTAACGGCCCGCCGATGTCGGAAAAAGCACGATTCGCCTTTGAGGTAGACGCCGCCGAGGACGGGGAGGGGACTCGCCTAGAAGTGCGAGGCCCCAGGGAGCCGAACGCCCGCACCTACCGGATCGCCGGCGGCGACCAGGCCGATTACGCCGCTTTCTACCGCGCGCTGGCGAGCGACTGGGGCACCCGGGTCCCTCATGCCTTCGCCGAACCCGCGCAGGCGCCCGAGGCCGACGTCGAGTGGCGGCCGCTGCTCACCGACAATGTCTCACCCAAGATCCTCGCCGGTTACGGGGACCCGGCCGTCATCAGGACGGAGCGAGGCTACGTGCTCGTCGCCACCTCCAACGACGCTCCGGACGCCTTCCCGATCCTGCGGTCGGACGATCTCGAGCACTGGCACCACGAAGGCTTCGTCTTCCCGGAGGGCCATGCCCCGCCATGGACGGCGACGGGGCACAAGGTGGCCGACTTCTGGGCGCCCGAAATGGCGCGTGTCGGCGACGAATATTGGCTCGTCTACAGCGCCCGCCAAAGATCGAACGCCCTGGCCATCGGTCTCGCCAAGAGCGACAATCCCTTCGGTCCGTGGCGCGATCTCGGCCGGCCGCTCATCGCCGGCCATGCCGTCAACACCACCGGAACGCCGGACGATCCGGACAGGCCGCTGCTGAGCGGCGGGGTCATCGATTCCCACATCTTCATCGACTCGGACGGCCAGCCCTTCCTGTTCTGGAAAGCCGACACCAACGGCGTCTGGCCGCGCCCGCTCGCAACGCTCCTGCGCGGGCAGCCGGAGCTGATCGACCGCCTGTTCGTGAGCGAGGAGGACCGGCGCACCGCCGCCTTCGCCGCCGCGATCGTGACCTGGGCGAACACCCGCCGGCCGATGGAGCGCTTCTTCCTGATGCAGCCCCTGATCGAGGCCGCGCTCGCCAACTGGCGGCCGGTCCGGGAGGCGCTCGAAACCTGCGGAGTCGCCGGGGCCATCCTCCAGGCGATGCGCACGCCCATCTATGGCCAGCGAATCGGCGAGGACGGCGCTTCGTTCCTCGGTGAGCCGACGGAGGTGCTCGCCAACGATCTCGACTGGGAGGGCCATCTCATCGAAGGCCCGTGGGTCACCCGCCAGCAGGGCCGCTACTGGCTGTTCTACGCCGGCAACGATTTCTCGACCCCCGCCTACGGCATCGGGGTCGCTGTCGCCGACCATCCCTTGGGGCCCTACGTCAAGCAATCGGAGCCCCTGCTGCGCTCGACCCGGACCTGGACGGCGCCGGGCCATGCCTCCGTCGCTCCGGGGCTCGACGGCAAGCCGCAGCTCTTCTTCCACGCCTTTCATCCGGGTACCGGCGGCTACAACGTCTTCCGGGCTTTGCTCACGGCGCGGCTCGATTTTGGGCCCGATGGGGTCGCTGTCCTCCCCATCCGCTGAGCGGATGGGGAGGACTTACTGAGCGCGGCTCGGCGGCACCCCGTAAGCCTGTCGGAAGGCGCGGGTGAAGGCGCTCAGTGAGGCATAGCCGAGCCGTTCGGCGAGTTCGGTCGGCGATGCCGCCCCTTCCCTCAGAAGCCGTGCCGCCCCTTCCAGCCGAAGCCGCCGATGGTAGGCGAGCGGCGGCAGGCCGTGCACCTCGGCGAAGCTTCGGCTGAGGTGGAATCGGGACAAGGCGGCGCGCGCGGCGATCTCGTCCAGGTTGAGCGGGCGGTCCTCATGGTCGTGGATGAAGGCCCGGGCGCGCTCGATCCGCTGCAGGGTCTCGATCCGGGTCGACCGCTTGAGGCTGCTCAGCCGCTCCAGCCGGCTGGCGAAGGTGGAAAGATAATCCTCGGCGCCGGCGGTGACCTGCTGGACGATCTTGGGCGCCAGCGCGGGCCCGGTCTCGGGCCGGGACGCGAGCAGCCGCGCATAGCGCGAAAGGAGCGGGGCGAGCGGCTCGGCGCCGCAGCCCTCGATCACCCGTCCGAGCGGCCCGCGCTCCACCGGCGGCGCGGCGGCGACTCCGAGATAGACGCACAGGCCGACCGTCTCGTCCGGCCGCGGCGTGCAGACCTCGAACTCGGTTCCCGCCTCCACCAGCAGGAAGCTTCCCGGCCTCACCGCCCGGGCCCGGCCGTCAATCTTGTATACCTCCTCGCCGGCCAGCACGAACTTGACCGAAGGGGCCAGCGCCCGGACCATGCTCCGGCCGCCCTGGAGCCGGGACAGGACGACGCAGCCATGCCTCAGCGGCAGGCGCTCCCCCTCGCCATGGTCGGACATCAGGTAGAAAGGTGTCGAGTCGATCACAATTGTAATCGTAAGCAAAATCGGGGCCACGTAAAGGCTTGGCGGAAATCCGCCGTTCCGCCCGGTTGACCGCTCTTGCTCACGTTCGGAACCGGGCGCGAGCGTACGCTTTCGGACGGAATGCGCATCGTCACTTTCAACGTCAACGGCGTCAACGGACGCCTTCCCGTGCTGCTCGAATGGCTGGCGGAGGCGAAGCCGGATGTCGTGTGCCTGCAGGAACTGAAGGCGCCGCAGGATAAATTCCCGATTAGGGACGTGGAGAAGGCCGGCTACGGTGCGATCTGGCACGGCCAGCAGCGCTGGAACGGGGTCGCCATCCTCGCCCGCGGCTGCGAGCCGGTCGAGACCTGCCGAGGCCTTCCCGGCGATCCCGAGGACGATCAGAGCCGCTATATCGAGGCGGCCGTCGACGGAGTGCTGATCGGCGGCCTCTACGCGCCCAACGGCAATCCGCACCCCGGCCCGAAATTCGACTATAAGCTCGCCTGGAACGAACGTCTGATCGCCCGCGCCGCCGAGCTGATCGGGCTGAGCGAGCCGGTGGTGCTCGCCGGCGACTACAACATCATCCCGACCCCGACGGGGATGGACGCCTACAAGCCCGAGCGGTGGATGGACGACGCGCTGATGCAGCCGGAGCCGCAGGCGCAATATCGAAGGCTCGTCGCCCAGGGCTGGACCGACTCCCTTCGGCACTTCCATCCCGACGAGCCGGTCTTCACCTTCTGGGACTATTGGCGCAACGCCTTCGCCCGCGACGCCGGAATCCGGATCGACCATCTTCTGCTCAATCCGCCGGCCGCCAAGCGGCTGAAGGCGGCCGGGGTCGACCGGGAGGCGAGAGCCAGGGAAAAGGCGAGCGACCACGCGCCCACCTGGGTGGAGCTGAGCCGAAACCCTTGAAAAAGAACGGCTAACCGCCAGCTTGGAGGGGCGCCCACGGCGGGTGCGCCCCATTCGAGGTCCGTGATGCGCCGCTTTGCAATCCTCCGGTTCGTCGCGGCAAGCCTGGCTCTGGCAGCGCCGGCCTGCGCCGCCCCGGCGCCCTCGGCCAAGGTCGAACGAATCGTCGCGTTCGGCGACAGCTATGCGGACAACGGGAACATGTTCCGCCTCGCCGGCGTCGCCCCGCCGCCCATGTACCCGAAAGGCCGCTTTTCGGACGGGACGAACTTCGTCGACACGATGGGCTCGATCCTGAAGGTCCCGATCGTGAACTTCGCGTTGGGCGGCGCGGTGACGGGTCCCGGCGACCGCGATTTCCGTCCCGCGGGGCTGGACGTCCAGATCCGCGCCTTCCTGTCGGGCCGGGGGCCGCTCGGCTTTCCGCGCACCAGCGGCCGTTTCGCTACGGGCGACCTGGCGGTCATATCGATCGGCGGCAACGATGCGCGCCGCTATGAGAAGAGCTTCGGCAATGCGCCGGGGCCAAGACAGGTCGCGGCGGCCGTCGCGGCAGCGCCGGCGGCCGCTGACCGGAGCGTCGCCAATGCGGCGGCGGCCCTCGACTCGCTGGCCGGAGCCGGTGCGCGCAACATCCTTTTCCTCGGCGGCGACGTCGGTCGGCTGCCGGAGGTCAAAGGCACTGGCATCGCCGTGATCGGCTCCGCTTTCTCGGCCCGTTACAATCAGGGAATGCGCAAGGCGCTGGCGAGGCTGTCGGACAGGGGAATCACCGCCCGTTATGTCGATCTCGACGCGCTCGGCGACAGGGTCGAAGCCGATCCGGCCGCCTTCGGGCTGACCAGCACCGGCGCCTGCCCGCAAGCGTGCCTGCGCGATCCCGCGCTCGCCCGCCGCTATCTCTTTCATGTCGACAAGCTCCACTTCACGGCCGCCGGTTATGCGATCGTGGGGCGATATGCCGTGGAGCAATTGTCCCGGCGGCCCTGAAAAAGCGTCGGAACCGTTTACGCTTGCAACGGCCTGCCGACGTGAAAACCGCGGTTTTCAGCCGCTGGCCCGCATCTTGCTGATTAGCGGACATGCTGAAGAAGGCCTTAAGACTTTTCATCATCAAGACCCGGCTCGAAGCCTGGGCGATCATCTACGCACTCGCCGTCGGCGGAGTCACACGCGGCTTCGTCTATCTGGAGCAATATCCCGGCTTCGGCGGCGTGCTGCTCTTCGCCTGCTGCACCGGCGCGGTGTTCATGGCCGGCGCCAAGATCCTCGACGCGACTCGCGGGCCAAGCCACCGGCGCTCCACGCTCCAGCGTATGGTGGCGCGGGCGAGAGCGTGAGCGTCACCCCGGCGAAAGCCGGGGCCCCAGCGAGAACTGGCACGGCGACATGTCGTCCCGAGGCTCCGGCTTTCGCCGGGGTGACGGGAACCTCCCAACCGTTGGCGTAAATTCCCAACCGTCAGCAGCCGCGAGGCTTCCTCCTCCGCCCGCTAAACCTCATTTTTCGCAGTTTTGCGCCATTTTCTGCACTTGGCACGGCCCTTGTAACCATGCTGGCAACCGCTTCGAGCGGGGGAGCAAACAGGTTTCAAGGAGCAATCAGATGTTCGACTACAGCAAGATCAAGCAGCGCGCGGCGGCCGGGGTCCTGGCGATCGTTGTTTCGGCGACGGCGGTCGGTGCCGCGGTGGGCCCGGCCCGCGCGGTCGAGACCGGTCCTTCCCTCTACGCCCAGGCGCCGGTCGCCTCCGCCCGTGCCTGAGACGATCTTCGTTCCCGCCGACAAGCTGGTGCGAATCCCGCCGAGGCCCGGCGGGTCCCGTCCCGAAGGGCCGGGAGCCCCGCGCAGCCCGCGCCCGCCCCGGCCCACTTTTGGTTTGATGGAGCTTTTGCCGATGAGCATCTTCGCCCGCACTCGCGACATCGTCGCCGCCAACTTCGCGGACCTCCTCGACAAGGCCGAGGACCCGGCGAAGATGATCCGGATGATCATCCTCGAGATGGAGGAGACCCTGGTCCAGGTCCGGGCCACGGCCGCCCGCACCATCGCCGACCAGAAGGAGATGCGCCGCCAGATCGCCCGCCTCGAAAAGCTTCAGGACAGCTGGACCGAGAAGGCGGAGCTGGCGCTCAGCAAGGGCCGCGAGGACCTCGCCCACGGCGCCCTTACCGAGAAGCAGAAGGCCGCCGAGATGGCCGACAGCCTGAATGCGGAGATCGACGCGCTCGACGACGCGATGCGCGCCTCCGAGGCCGACATCGCCAAGCTCCAGGGCAAATTGCGCGAAGCCCGGATGCGGCAGACCGCGACCCAGACCCGGCTGGAGAGCGCCAACCAGCGCGCCCGGCTTCGCGAGATGACCGCCGGCCCGCGGGTCGACGAGGCCTTCTCCCGCTTCGACCTGCTCGAGCGGCAGGTGGATTACGCCGAAGGCCGGGCCGAGGCCCTGGCGCTGGCCGCTCCGCCCAAGACACTCGACGAGGAGATTTCCGAGCTTCGCAACGCCGAGAAGATCGACGCGGAACTCGAGGCTTTGAAGGCCCGGCTCGCGGCGGGGCGGGAGGGCTGATGCCATGGTCGCCTGCTGGATCCACCGGATCATGACGGCCCGGGACCCCGATTGGCGGAGCTTTCCGCGCGCGCCGATGACGGCCGCGACCGCGAACGAGCGCCGCGCCACCGAAATTTACAGGAGGGAAAAATGAAGAATCGTTTCTATCTGGACAAGCCGAACGGCAAGATCTTCGGAGTCTGCTCCGGGATCGCCACCCAAATGGGCTGGGACCCGACCTTCGTTCGCGTGGCAGTGGTGCTCGTCACCTTGCTCGGCGCCTTCCCCTGGACCCTGATCGCCTATCTGGTCGCGGCGATGGTGGGCAAGACCCGGCCGCTCGGCGGCTATGGCGAGGACGCTGCGCCGGAGCGCGTGAAGCGGATGTCGACCTTCGAGCTCAACCGCTCGATGCGCGACATCGACCGCCGGATGGCCGAGGTCGACACCTATGTGACCGGGCAGAACCATGTCCTCGCCCGCGAGATCGACAGCCTGCGCTGAGACCGCGCCAGGCAAAAGTGGAGGAAGTGATGAGCGAAGCGATGACGACGATGGCGATGGCGGGCTTCGGCCTGACGGCGCTGGCCATCATGCTCCTCGCCGCCTTGAAGGGGTGGCAGGGCTGGCTGGACCTCAAGCGGCTGGAGCTCGGCACCGGCAAGATGGGCGCGGCGAGCCATGGCGGAATGGCGGAGCGGATCGAGCTCGCCGACCTGAAGGAACGGATCCGCAAGCTCGAGAGCATCGCCGCCTGCATCGACCTTTGAGGGGGAGAGGCGGGCGCCAGTGTCCCCTTCTCCGTCACCCCAGCGAAGGCTGGGGTCCCGTGGGGTGAAG
Organism: Allosphingosinicella sp.; assembly: GCA_036400035.1. GTDB lineage: Bacteria > Pseudomonadota > Alphaproteobacteria > Sphingomonadales > Sphingomonadaceae > Allosphingosinicella. Next base: position 1,289 of record DASWLY010000257.1, on the reverse strand, counting down.
AGCATTGGCGCCTTTCACCCGCCGGGATGCCAGCCTTCGCTGGCATGACGGATCAAGGCTCCACCCTCAGCCTCTCGGTCCGCCTTGGCTCCCCCCAGACATGCCAGACGTCGCCATAATCCGTCTCCGCCAGCGCCGCCGGACGCTTTCCTCCCAGCCGCTCGACGATCTCCGGCACGGTGTTGCTGTGGCCGACCACCAGCACCGGCCCCGCCTCCGCCGCCACCCTGCCGATCAGGCCCGCGGTGTCCGTGGGATCATATTCCTTCGCCGCCAGGCCCAGCTTCGTCGCCAGCGGCGCCGCCGTCTCGCGGGCGCGCCGAGTGGTGCTGACATAGATCGCGCGCATTTTCCTGCTCCCGAGCAGGGCGATAAGCCGCTGCGCGTTCGCCGAGCCCTCCGCGCTCAGCCCCGGATCGGGCCCCTCCGCCTTCTGCAGGTGGCGCATCACGTAAAAATCGGGAGCCGCCGGCTCGGTCGCCGTCGTGGCGCAGGCGGAGGCCGCGAAGAGCAGCAAAGCGGCGAGGGGACGGAACAAGGTCATGGTGTCGCTCCTTTCCCCTAAGCCTGCCCCGCCGGCCGCCGCTTCACAAGGGCGGCGACAGCGGGTACGGGCGCACGACTTGCAACGAACAGGGTAGAGGATGACCGAAAGCCGCGAGCGCCCCAACCGGCCGGCGCTCTCACTCCACGTCCCGGAGCCGCCGGCCAGGCCGGGGGACGAGGTCGACTTCAGCCATATCGAGATCCCGGCCGCGGGCGGCGTCCGCCGTCCGGACTCCGCGGCGCCGGCGACCGAGACCCACGAGCTGGTCTATTCGCTGGTCCGGGTGCTCGACGAGGAGGGCCGGGCCGTCGGCCCGTGGGACCCGAAGCTCGATTCCGACACGCTGCGCCGGATCCTTCGCGACATGATGATGGTGCGGGTCTTCGACGACCGGATGTACCGCGCCCAGCGGCAGGGGAAGACCAGCTTCTACATGAAGTCCACCGGCGAGGAGGCGATCGCGGTCGCCGGCGCCCACGCCCTCGACCGCGACGACATGTGCTTCCCGACCTATCGCCAGCAGGGCCTGCTCGTCGCCCGCGACTATCCACTCGTCCAGATGATGTGCCAGATCTATTCGAACCGCGGCGATCCGCTCAATGGGCGGCAGCTGCCGATCATGTACGCGTCCAATTCGCACGGCTTCTTCACCATCTCCGGCAATCTGGCGACGCAATTCCCACAGGCCGTGGGCTGGGCCATGGCCTCGGCGATCAGCGGCGACAGCCGGATCGCGTCGGGC
>DASWLY010000256.1:0-23868 GCA_036400035.1 Allosphingosinicella sp. | reverse complement strand
GTCCGCGCTGCCCTCGTCGAGCAATTGCTGGGCCTTGATCGCCGCCGAGCGCGCGATCTCCAGCTCGGAATAAAGGTGCGCGGCGCGGTGCTGGAGCACCTGGAACTCGCCGATCAGCCGGCCGAACTGCTTCCTCTGCTTCAGATAGTCGACCGTCATGCCCATCGCCGCCGAGCCGAGGCCGACCATTTCCGAGGCGGCTCCGGCGCGGCCGGCGTCGAGCACCCGGCCGAGCACTTCCCCGCCGCCGCCGACCTCGCCGATCACGGCATCCGAATTCACTTCCACGCCTTGGAATTCGAGCCGGGCGCCGATGCTCGAATCGGCCAGCCTCACGCCTTCGACCCCAAGCCCCTTCGAATCCCGTTCCACCGCGAACAGCGTCAGGCCCTCGTCCGTCCGGGCCGCGACCACGATCACGTCCGCCGAAGCGCCCTGGACGACGAACTGCTTGCGCCCCGAGAGGCGGAAGCCGTTGCCCGCCCGCTCGGCCCGCATCGCGATCGCCTCCGGCCGGTGCTTGGGCCCTTCGTCCACCGCGAGCGCGGCGACCGTGTCGCCCGAGAGGATGCCCGGGAACCAGCGCTCGCCGTGCGGCGTGCCCTTCAAGGCCTCGACCACCGCCACCGCGCTGATCAGGAAGGGCGACGGCGTAAGGTTGCGGCCAATCTCCTCGAGCACGATCCCCGCCTCGACATGGCCGAGCCCGAGCCCGCCATCCGCTTCGCCGATCAGGATTCCGGTGAAGCCAAGCTCCGCGAGCTGCTTCCACAAGGCGTGGCCGAAGCCGTCCTTGCAATCCATGTCGCGATATTTGCGAAGCTGCTTCGCGATCGAGCCTTCGTCCGCCATCAATTGCCGGGCGGTGTCGCGAAGCATGACCTGGTCTTCGGTGAGGTAGAGCGGCATTTCGTTACTCCGTCACCCCGGCGAAAGCCGGGGCCTCAGGGGGTGAAAGGCGCAAAGCCGTCACCCCCGCGTAAGCCGGGGTCCCAGCGGGTGAAAGGCAGTGGTGCCCGTTCTCCCTGAGATCCCGGCTTTCGCCGGGATGACGCGTCTCTCTCACGCCCCCATTCTCGTTCAAGCCCCCGGCAAATCCAAGATTCGTTTCGCGATGATCCCGAGCTGGACCTCGCTGGTCCCGCCCTCGATCGAATTGGCCTTGGTTCTCAGCCATTCGCGCGCGGTCTTGCCCTTGCGGCTTCTCTCGCTCTCCCATTCCAGAGCGTTGGAGCCGCCCGCCGCCATCACCAGCTCGTGCCGCGCCTTGTTCAGCTCGGTCCCCGCATATTTCATCATCGAAGGCTGGGCCGGATGCGCCATTCCCACCTTCAGCTCGTCCATGAACCGCTCGGACATCGCCCGGAAGGCCATCGCGTCCACGTCGAAACGGGCGATGTCGGCGCGAAGCACCGGATCGGCCAGCCGCCCGTCGGCATCGCGGCCGATGCTCTCGACCAGGGCCTCGCCCAGGCTTCCGGTCTGGCCGCCAAGCCCCATGCCGCTGATCATCTCGCGCTCGTGGCCGAGCAGATATTTGGCGACGTCCCAGCCCTTGTTGATCTCGCCGACCACCTGGTCCTTGGGCACCTTCACGTCGTCGAAGAAGGTCTCGCAGAAGGGCGAGGAGCCGGAGATGAGAAGGATCGGCCTGGTCGACACTCCGGGCGTGGCCATGTCGAACAGGATGAAGCTGATCCCCTTATGCTTGGGCGCCTGGAAATCGGTTCGCACCAGGCAGAATATCCAGTCCGCCTTGTCGGCATAGGAGGTCCAGACCTTCTGGCCGTTCACCAGCCAATGGTCGCCTCGATCCTCGCACCTGGTCTGCAGAGAGGCGAGGTCGGAGCCGGCGTTGGGCTCCGAATAGCCCTGGCACCAGCGAATCTCGCCGCGGGCGATCTCGGTCAGGAAGCGCTTCTTCTGCGCCTCGGTGCCGTATTTCAGGAGGGCCGGCCCGAGCATCGAGATTCCGAAGCTCATCAGCGGGTTTCGAGCCCCGATCCGCGCCATCTCCTGCCGAAGGATCTTGGTCTCGGCCGGCGAAAGCCCGCCGCCGCCATATTCGGTCGGCCAGTCGGGCACGGTCCAGCCGCGCTGGGCCATTATTTCCATCCAGCGTTGCTGAGCCTCGTTCTTGAAAACGGCGCCCCGCCCGCCCCAGCAGGCGTCGCTCTCGTCCCGCATCGGCTCGCGCATCTCGGGGGGGCAATTCGCCTCCAGCCAGGCGCGGGTTTCCGCTCGGAAGGTGTCCAGGTCGCTCACGGAAGCCTCCTCAGCTTTACGTTAACGTCAATGACGCGGAGGAGAGTTGGCGTCAACCGGCTCCACCGTCATCCCGGCGAAAGCCGGGATCTCATAGCGCGACAGCCGCCCGCATCCGTTCTCCCCGAGATCCCGGCTTTCGCCGGGATGACGAGAAATCAATGCCAGTCGGCGTCGGCCTCCGGCCGCATCTCCTTGGCCGCCTTGACGATGTCCTCGAGGTTGACCGCGGAGTCGAACGGGTTCTCGTCGAGCTCCGTCACCCGGTTAAGCCGCCGCTGCCAGGAGTGCAGCGCCTCGACATAGGGCACGAAGGGCACCCGCAGCAAAGTGCCGTTGGGAAGCCGCTCGAGGTCGGCGATGCCGTTCTTGACCCATTCACCGGTTCCCCAGTCCGGCATGTCCACGGCCGGGAAGAGGCAGACTCCGTGCAGGTCGACGCCTCGGTTCACCGCCGCGAGACTCTCGGAGACGACATCGTTGAGCCAGTCCGGCCGCCCGCCCTTCAGGCCGGAAGTCTCGGCGACGATGCAGGGGCGGCGGTAGCGCTTCCAGCCTTCCTCGATCAGGTCGCACAGGGGGCGGATTCGCGGATCGCCGGGCTCGAGCGCGGCGTGAGGGCCCTTCTCGCGATATTCCATCTGGCCGAAGCTGTAATTGTTGAAGCCGACGATATCGAGGATCTCCGGCGATCCGCCGAGCTCGCCGTGGCGGAAGCCGCCGATGACGTCGAAGGCGAGGAAGGCGTCGTCATAGGTCTCGCGCCGGGCCGCCTCGACGAATTCGGGCCGGTCGTTCGGAGCCACCACCCAGATGAGCGGGTCGATATGGACCATGCGAGCGTCGGGCGCGACTTCTCGGATCGCCTTGACCGCGGCGATGTCGGCGCCCGCCAGCGCCAGCGTGAACCGGCGGCGGGTCTCCCGGTCCTTCCCGAACGGCGCCGCCCAGGCCCATTCGCCGGCCATGTAGCCGAAGAAGGTGATCTCGTTGATCGGGGTGAAGAAAGGCGGCGCGTGATGCGCGCGCTCCGTCACGTAGCGGGCGGCGGCGCTCGCATAGGCGGCGAAGCGCGGGGCGAAGTCGGGGCCGAACGGATCGACGTCGTCGGGATAGCCGTAATGGCACAGGTCCCAGATCGGCTGGATCCCGTAGCGCCGCTGGGCCTGAAGGAACGGGTCGATGTAGGAGAAATCATACTTGCCGCCGCCCTTGTCCACGAGCGGCCAGGGTATGCCCTCGCGCGCCACCGCTATGCCGAGCGAGCGCAGCATCCGGTAATCCTCATCGGCATGGCTCTTGTGCTGAGTCTCCTCGCAAAGATCCCGGCGGCCCTGGTCCTTCCAGATGAAGGTCGAGCATTCGAAGCCCGACAGGAAGAAGGTGGGGAAGATGCCCTCGCGGCTCACGTGAACGCGTCCGCCAGGCGGTGCTTCACCCGGGGATCGGGGATGATCCGGTAGCGCGCCTCGATCAGGCTGTAGGCGCCGAACAGGCACAGGCCCGCGGCGACGGCGGCACGAAGCGTTCCGGGCAGGCTGGTGAGCGCGTCGCCGAGCGCTCCGGCTTCCTCCGCTTCCTGGTGCAGGCCGGCGCCGAGCAGGAGCCAGGCGGCGGCGAGGAAGATGACGCCGCGCGCGGCATGGCCGCCGATGCCCGCGGCGAGCACCCACCAACGGTCGTGAGCTTCGGCCGCGAGGTGCTTGCGGAAGCCCCGGGTGACGGCAATGGCGAGCTGGGCGACGCCGGCGACCGCGAGGATGACGGCCGCGGCGTAGAGGAGCAGGTCGCCGCCCGGAAGGCTCATCGCCGCCGCCGCTCCGCTTTCGGCACTATTGCTGGAATCGCCGCCCGATCCGCCGCCCAGCGCAAGCTTCGCCGCCGTGAAGGCGAGCCCGAGATGGATGAGCCCACTGAGAGCGCCCGCCGCGCGGCCGGCGATTCCCTTGCCGTCCTTGCCCTTGCCCTGAGTGTCGAAGATCGCATCGGCCACCCGCCAGACCCCGTAGGCGACGAAGCCGAGCGCGACGGCGCCAAGCACCGGCGCCCCGGCTTCGCGGGAGACATGCTCCAGCGCTCCGCCCGCATCCTCGGCCTGCCCGAGCTGCAACGCCAGATAGCCGATGATGAGATAGAGCAATCCGCGGGCGGCGAAGCCGACGCGCGTGAGCAGGAGGAAGTTGGGGGAGAAGCTTGACACGGAGCCGTAACGTCCGCCGAACGGCGGCTGTTCCACCCCATAAATTCGCGCCACTGGCGCGAAACCGCCGTTTCTGGCAGCGGGGGGCGACGCAGCAGAGAGAGGAATCCGGACCCGATGGACTTCGACCTTACGGAACGGCAGGCTTTTTACCGCGACCGGGTTCGCGATTTCGTCGAGACTCGGATTCGGCCGAGGAACAAGGACTACAAGGCGCAGCTAAACGCCGGCGACCGCTGGCAGCCGGTCGACGTGATCGAGGAGCTCAAGCCGGAAGCCAAAGCCGCCGGCCTGTGGAACCTGTTCATGCCGCCCGGCCAGGCGCTTCGCCACGTCGACGAGAGCTTCGAGTTCGAGGGCACCCAGCTCACCAACCTCGAATATGCGCTCTGCGCCGAGGAAATGGGCCGGATCGGCTGGGCGTCGGAGGTGTTCAATTGCTCGGCGCCCGACACCGGCAACATGGAGGTCTTCCACCGCTACGGCACCCGCGAGCAGAAGGAGCAGTGGCTGCGCCCGCTGATGAACGGCCAGATCCGCTCCGCCTTTTTGATGACCGAGCCCGGCGTCGCCTCCTCCGACGCGACCAACATCCAGTGCGAGATCCGCCGGGAGGGCGACGAATATGTCCTCAACGGCCGCAAATGGTGGTCGTCGGGCGCCGGCGACCCGCGCTGCAAGGTCGCCATCGTCATGGGCAAGACCGACACCGGCGCCGACAAGCACCGCCAGCAGTCGATGGTGCTGATGCCGCTCGACGCGCCCGGGGTCACGGTCGAGCGTGCCCTCACCGTCTACGGCTATGACGACGCGCCCCACGGCCATATGGAGATCGAGCTCAAGGACGTGCGCATCCCCGCGTCCAACATGCTGCTCGGCGAAGGCCGCGGTTTCGAGATCGCGCAAGGGCGGCTCGGGCCGGGCCGGATCCACCATTGCATGCGCACCATCGGAGTCGCCGAGGAGGCGCTGAAGGCGATGGTCAAGCGCCTCCAGTCACGGGTGGCGTTCGGCAAGCGCCTGATGGAGCACAGCGTCTGGGAGCAGCGGGTCGCCGCCGCCCGGATCGACATCGACATGTCGCGCCTGCTCTGCCTCAAGGCCGCCGACATGATGGACAAGGCCGGCAACAAGGCGGCGGCGGCCGAGATCGCCATGATCAAGGTCTATGCGCCCAACATGGCGCTGAGGATCATCGACGATGCGGTGCAGGCCCATGGCGGCGCCGGAGTGTCGCAGGATTTCGAGCTGGCGAAGAGCTGGGCGGGGATCAGGACGCTGCGTTTGGCGGACGGGCCGGACGAGGTCCATAACCGCGCCATCGCTCGAATCGAGTTCTCCAAGCATGCGGTGTGACGGCGTGAGGTGGGTGGAGAAGAAGGTCGTCATCCCGGCGAAAGCCGGGATCTCGTGGAGCCCCGCCGAGACTTCTCGACCCGAGGTCCCGGCTTCCGCCGGGATGACGTGCTGACATGAAGGCCGCCATCCTCCGCGCCCCCGGCACCCCGCTCACCATCGAGCAGGCCGCCCTCGACTCCCCCGGCCCGCGCGAGGTCCTCATCCGCACCGCCGCCTGCGGCCTGTGCCATTCGGACCTCCACTTCATCGAGGGCACCTACCCCCACCCCCTCCCCTGCATCCCCGGCCACGAGGCCGCGGGCGTAGTCGAGGCGGTCGGAAGCGAGGTCCGGACGGTGAAGGTCGGCGACCATGTCGTCACCTGCCTCTCCGCCTTTTGCGGCCATTGCGAATATTGCGTGACCGGACGGATGTCGCTCTGCCCCGGCGGCGACACCCGCCGAGCAAGGGGCGCCGCGCCGCGGATCACCGGCGCCGACGGCGGCCCGATCGCCCAGATGCTCAATCTCTCCGGCTTCGCCGAGGCGATGCTGGTCCACGAACATGCCTGCGTCGCCATCGACCCGGAAATGCCCCTCGACCGGGCCGCCGTGATCGGCTGCGCGGTGACGACCGGGGCGGGCACCATCTTCAACGCCTGCAAGCTCGTCCCCGGTGAGACGGTGGCGGTGATCGGCTGCGGCGGAGTGGGCCTCGCCACGATCAACGCGGCCCGGATCGCCGGTGCCGGCCGGATCATCGCCGCCGATCCCGTCCCCGAGAAACGCGAGCTGGCCCGCAAGCTCGGAGCGACGGACGTCGTCGATCCGATGAGCGAGGGCGCCGCGGCCGAGATCGTCGAGATGACCAAGGGCGGGGTCGACCACGCCATCGAGGCGGTGGGAAGGCCGGCTTCGGCCGCGCTCGCCGTAAAGGCGCTTCGCCGCGGCGGCACCGCCACCATCCTCGGGATGATGCCGCTCAATGAGAAGGTCGGACTCGGCGCGATGGACCTGCTGTCGGGCAAGAAGCTGCAGGGCGCCTTCATGGGCGCCAACCGCTTCCCGGTCGACATTCCGCGCCTCGTCGACTTCTACCTGCGCGGCCTGCTCGATCTCGATTCGATCGTCGCGGAAACGATCCCGCTTGAGCGCGTCAACCAAGGCTTCGAACGGATGAGGCGCGGCGATGCGGCGCGGTCGGTGGTGGTGTTCGACTAACCCGTCATCCCGGCGAAAGCCGGGACCCCAGGGAGTAAGAGGCGCCGGCGCCTTTCACCCCACGAGATCCCGGCCTTCGCCGGGTGACGAAGGAGAAAAGTATGTCCCTCTTCGACCTCACCGGCAAAGTCGCGATCATCACCGGCTCCTCGCGCGGCATCGGCCGGGCGATCGCGGAGGCGATGGCCGACCAGGGCGCCAAGGTGGTGATCTCCAGCCGCAAGGCCGAGGCCTGCCGGGAGGTGGCCGACTCGATCAACGGGAAGCACCCGGGCGCCGCCATCGTCGTCCCCGCCAGCATCTCGTCGAAAGACGCCCTCCAGAACCTCGTCGACGAAACCCGCCGGCAATTGGGCCGCATCGACATCCTCGTCTGCAACGCCGCCTCCAACCCCTATTACGGGCCGATGGGCGGGATCACCGACGATCAGTTCCGCAAGATCCTCGAGAACAACGTCATCGCCAACCACTGGCTGATCCAGATGGTGGCGCCCGAGATGATCGAGCGCCGCGCCGGCTCGATCATCATCGTCAGCTCGATCGGCGGCCTCAAGGCCTCGGCCGTGATCGGCGCCTACAACATCTCCAAGGCCGCCGACTTCCAGCTCGCGCGCAACCTCGCCGCCGAGTTCGGCCCCCACCAGGTCCGAGTCAACTGCATCGCCCCGGGCCTCATCAGAACCGATTTCGCGAAGGCGCTCTGGGAAAATCCCGACACCCTGAAGGCGGTGACGGCGCACACGCCGCTCCAGCGCATCGGCGAACCCGAGGAGATAGCGGGCGCGGCGGTATTCCTCGCGAGCGACGCCTCGACGTTCGTGACCGGACAGGCGATCGTCGTGGATGGCGGCAGCACCACTGGGGTGGGCCTTTGACCGTCATCCCGGGAGGGACCCCATCAAAGTACTACTTTGATGGGAACCCGAAAGCCGGGACCTCGGGGAGACCCGCCGTGCCCTTCCTCGCTGAGATCCCGGCTTTCGCCGGGATGACGGAGAACCGACCATGAGACTCGCCGACAAGATCGCCATCATCACCGGCGCCGGCTCCGGCATCGGCCGGGCCAGCGCCATCCGCTTCGCCGCCGAAGGCGCGAGGGTGATCTGCGCCGATCTCAAGGGCCAGGACGAGACGGCGGCCGAGATCGGCGAAGCGGCGATCGGAATCCAGGCCGATGCCGGCAACGAAGAGGACGTCCACGATCTCGTCCAGGCCGCGCTCCAATATCATGGCACCCTCGACATCTTCTTCGCCAATGCGGGGGTCTCCGGCGGCCTCGCCTCGCTGTTCGAGCAGGAAGTGGCCGACTGGCAGGAGATCCTGCGCATCAACCTCATCGGCCCCTCGCTCGCCATCAAGCACGGCGCTCCGGCGATGAAGGAGAATGGCCGAGGCTCGATCATCTGCACCGCCAGCGTTGCGGGAATTCGGGCCGGCGCCGGCGGCCCCGCTTATTCCGCGTCCAAGGCGGGCGTGATCAACCTCGTCCAGGTCGCCGCCACCCAGCTGGCCGGAGCCAATATCCGCGTCAACGCCATCTGCCCCGGCCTGATCGAGACAGGCATGACCCGGCCCGTCTACGAATGGGCGCGCGCCAAGGGCAAGGAAGACCGGATCGGCCATCTCAACCCGCTCAAGCGCGGCGGAGTCCCCGACGAGATCGCCAACGCCGCCCTCTTCCTCGCCTCGGACGAGGCGAGCTACGTCAACGGGCACGCCCTGGTGGTCGACGGCGGCCTCTCCATCTCCCACCCCTACAACCACCAGGAATATGGAAAAACGGCCGTTTAGAAATTCGGGACGGTTGCGAATTTCCCGCTCACGCACCGTCCGTCACCGCGGCAACCGGAAAAATCGTGACTGTCCCGATTTTCTCCGGCGGCGTGCCCGTCGCCCCAGCGAAGGCTGGGGCCCCAGCGGGTGAAAGGCGCAGCGTCCTTCACCCCCCGGGACCCCAGCCTTCGCTGGGGTGACGGACTACCCCCGCGCCAGCCACCTCTGGCGCGCCCATTCGTCGACCAGGCGGTCGGCTCGGGCCTTCTCGGCGGACCCGGCGGGAAGCTCCCGGTAACGGACCCGCCGGCCCGTGTCGCTGAACCACAGCTCCTCCGTTTCCAGGTTGAGGGTCGTCCACACCCCGCCCGCCTCGACGATGCCGATCGAGCCGGGCCGGTCGAGCGTTCCGATATACTGGAAGACCGCCGCCTTCGCCGGCCGCGGCGCGCGATCGCCGGACAGCGCGCGAAGCAGGATGCCGCGATAGTCGGCGAGCCCGATCGGCCCCGCCACCTTCACCGCCGGGTCGCTGAGGATGAACGGCACTCGGGTCTGGGCCCGATCGAGGACGTGGCCGTGGCCGAGGAAGCCCTCCTCGAACAGCGCCTCGCCATGGTCGCCGGTCACCATGATCAGGGTCCGGTCGTAGACTCCCTGCGCCTTGAGCCGGCGGACGACCTGGCCGACCAGCCAATCGCTATAGGCGACCGAATTCCAATAGGTGCGCTCCACCATCTCCCGATTTGAAGCCTTGATCTCGCTCCGCTTTGCCAGCCGCCCCGGCAGGAAGCGCGGCATGTCCGGATGGCTGTAGGGGAAATGCGCCTCCTGGATATTGAGGTAGAGGAGGGTCGGCCGCCGCCAGTCGGCCGGGACACGGAAATGCCGGTCGAGCTCGCGAAGGACGATCCGGCCGTCGAGCGCGAGCGAGCCCAGCGAGGCGGATTCGTGCGCCCGCTCCGCCTTGAGCAGGTCGGCGTCGACGAACAGATCGGCGCTCGCCCGCATCCCGACCGTCGCCGAGATTCCGCCGAAGTCTTCCGGCGCGGCGGAGAAGACTCCGATCCGGTAGCCTGCCTTCTTCAGATCTCGGAAAAGCGACGGCCCGCCCCGCCGCGGCTCCAGCGCTCCGGCGAAGATGCTTATCCCCGACTGGGTGGTGAAGCCGACATGGCTGTAGGCCTCCCGAACCCAGGTCCCCTGGCGCGCCAGCGCGTTGAGGTTCGGAGTCACCGGCCGCCCCGCATAGGCCTTGCCGATCGCGTCGCCGCGCAGGGTCTCGAGCACGATGACCACCAGATGCTTCGGCTGCCCCGACAGCTTGAGGGTCGGGACCTCCTCGGGCGCCCCGCTGAAGCGGAAGTCGCCGCCGAAGCCGTCCTCGTCGATTCCGTTATTGGGGACGTCCAGCGCTAGCGGGTGACGGGTGGAATCGAACGGCGCCGGATCGCGCTGGGCGGTGAACCCGCTGTAGCCGTCCCGGTCGAAGTCGGTGAGGGTCTGGAGGGCCGTGCTGATCGCGGCGAAGGCGGTGAAGCGCGCAAGGCCGTAGCGGACGTCCGGCCGCCACCCCGCGGCCAGCGCCAGCGGCACGGCGAGCGCGAGCAGAGCAAGCAGGTAGCGCCGGCGGACCCGGTCCTCCCCGCACCGCCACTCGGGGAGATATCGCTTCACCAGCCGGTAGCAGAGATAATAGACCAACGCCGCTCCGGCCGCGGCGAGGCCGAGCAAGGTGGCTTCGTCGAGCACGTAGAGAGCGGCCGTGAACAGGCTTCCGCCGCCGAGGTTGCGGATCAGCTCGAAGCCCATGGCGTCGCTGAAATAGGCCAGCGCCTGGAACTTGGCGACGAGCAGCGCCGAGAGGATCCCGACCGTGAGGAACAGGAAGTTGAGGAAGAAGACCGCGCTCCCCGCCCGCTTTCCGTGGAGCGCGCGCAGCGCCAGGTAGCCGGCGAGGATGAGCGCGGCGTGGGCGACGATCAGGCCGGGGACGAACAGCAGCCACTCCGCTGCCCCGTCGATCACCTTGGACTGCCCGAACCCGCCGCCGAAAATGGCATGCTTGCGCTCGACCAGCCCCAGCTCGAGCGCGAGCGTGACGAGGAAGGCGAGGGCGATCGCCCACCAGGGCTTGAAGCGCGGCATGGAGGGGCGTGTAGCAGCGAGCGCTTGAGATTTTCTTTCCTCCCCATCGCCAGATGGGGAGGGGGACCGCCTATATTGGCGGGGGAGGGGTAGGTGGCGCAGGATTCAACGGGTTCTCGCGAGATCCTCGGACGTCTGGGCTCCTTCCCCTCCACTAGGGAGCGGTATTGTCATGGAGGCTCCGCGGTGCCTGCATCAAGGAAATCCAGTCTCCCCCGCCCCCGGTTAGTGCCTCCGTTCCCAACAGGCTCGGCCCCTTCGCGCCTTTGCGTCTTTGCGTGAACCAATCGCGCCGCTCGAGTCCGCACCGGCGCAAGCGAGGGCAACCAAGACGAGAAGTCCCCGCGGGTCTCCCCGAGATCCCGGCTTTCACTGGGATGACGGCGGGCGGTTGACGTTCACGTAAACACACGCCAATCGCCTCCTCGAAGGAGACCCCGTCCCATGAGCCCGATCAGCACCCGCCGTCACGGCGACATCCTCATCGTCACCTCGAACAACCCGCCGGTCAACGCGCTCGGCCATGCGGTTCGCGAGGGGCTGGTCGCGGCGATCGGGGAGGCCGACGCCGACCCTACGGTGAAGGCGGTGGTGATCGTCTGCCAGGGGCAGACCTTCTTCGCCGGCGCCGACATCACCGAGTTCGGCAAGCCGATGCAGATGCCGATGCTGCCGATGGTCGTCGACATTATCGAGAATTGCACCAAGCCGGTCGTCGCCGCAATCCACGGCACGGCGTTCGGCGGGGGCCTCGAGGTCGCGCTCGCCAGCCATTACCGGGTCGCGTTGCCGTCGGCGAAGCTCGGGGTTCCGGAGGTCAAGCTCGGCCTCCTGCCCGGCGCGGGCGGCACCCAGCGGCTGCCTCGGGTCGCCGGCGTCCGCAAGGCGCTGGAGATGGCCGCGACCGGCAATCCGATCTCGGCGAAGGAGGCCTATGAGGCGGGTCTCGTCGACCGGCTGATCGAAGGCGATCTCGAAAGCCATGCGGTCGCTTATGCCGACGAGGTCAAGGCCGTCCGGCCGATCCCGAAGACCAGCGAGCGGCAGGACAAGCTCGCTGAGGCCGACCCGGCCGTCTTCGCGTTATTCCGCAAGGAGCATGCCCGCAAGTTCAAGGGCTTCGAGGCGCCCGAGAAGAACATCCAGGCGATCGAGGCCGCGGTGGCCAAGCCCTATGCGGAAGGGGTCCAGGACGAGCGGCGCCTGTTCATGGAGCTGATGACCGGCACCCAGGCGAAGGCCCAGCAATATTTCTTCTTCGCCGAGCGCCAGGCGGCGAAGATCGACGGCCTCCCCGAAGGCACCGCGCCCCGGCCGATCGAGCGGGTCGGCGTGATCGGCGCCGGAACCATGGGCGGCGGCATCTCGATGAACTTCCTCTCCGCCGGGATCCCGGTCACCATCGTCGAGACCAGCCAGGAAGCGCTCGACCGCGGCACCGGCGTGATGGCTAAGAATTACGAGGCGTCGGCCGCCAAGGGCCGGATCACCGCCGAGCAGGCCGAGGGCGCCATGGCCCTGCTCAAGCCGACGCTCAGCCTCGACGACCTGGCGGATTGCGACCTCATCATCGAGGCGGTGTTCGAGAATATGGACGTCAAGAAGGAGGTGTTCGGAAAGCTCGACCGGATCGCCAGGCCTGGCGCCATCCTCGCCTCCAACACGTCCTACCTGAACGTCGACGAGATCGCCGCCTCGACCTCGCGGCCGCAGGACGTCGTCGGCCTCCACTTCTTCTCGCCCGCCAACGTCATGAAATTGCTCGAAGTGGTGCGCGGCGCCAAGACCGCGCCCGACGTGCTGATGACGGCGATGCAACTCGCCAAGAAGATCCGCAAGGTCGCGGTGGTGGCCGGCGTCTGCTACGGCTTCATCGGCAACCGGATGCTGATGCCGCGCCAGGTCCAGGCCAACCGCCTCCTCCTCGAAGGCGCCACGCCCGAGCAGATCGACCGGGTCCATGTCGAGTTCGGGATGCCGATGGGCCCGTTCCAGATGGCCGATCTCGCCGGCGTCGACATCGGCTGGCACCGCGACCCCGCCCGGATCGAGAACGTCCGCGACGCGCTCTGCGCCGCCGACCGCTGGGGCCAGAAGAAGGGCGCCGGCTTCTACGATTATGACGAGAAGCGCCGCCCCTCCCCGTCCCCCGTCGTCCAGAAGATCATCGACGATTTCCGGGCGAAGGAAGGCGTCGAGCCCCGCCAGATCTCGGACCAGGAGATCGTCGAGCGCACCCTCTATACGATGGTCAACGAGGGCGCGAAGATCCTCGAGGAAGGCATGGCCCAGCGCGCCTCCGACATCGACGTCGTCTGGGTCTACGGCTATGGCTGGCCGGTCTGGCGCGGCGGCCCGATGTTCTGGGCCGACACCGAGGGGCTCGCGAGGATCGTCGAGGGCTTGCGCAACCAGCAGGAAAGGCTGGGCGACGAGTTCAGCCTGTCGGAGCTGCTGGTGCGCAAGGCCGAGGCGGGGGAGAAGCTCTCGCGGTAGCGTCATCCCGGCGAAAGCCGGGACCTCAGGGACGAGAAGTCTCGGCGGGGCCCCACCGAGGTCCAGGCTTCCGCCGGGAAGACGGGCGGGACGTCGAGACGAGAAGTCACGGCGGGTCTCCACGAGGTCCCGGCCTCCGCCGGGAGGACGGGTCCGGCCGACCTAGCCTAACCCCCCAAGGCCCCCGCGATCCTCTGGAAGATCTCGACGAGGCTGAGGCCGAGCCGGTTGAAGGCCGCCACCAGGGCAATCGAGATGAGCGCCGCCAAAAGCCCGTATTCGATCGCCGTCGCTCCACCCTCGTCGCGGCGCAAATGTCTGAGCAATCGCACTTTCTTCGTCCCCTGCCGAAGCCCCTCCTATGCCCCCCGAAGGTTGCGATCGGCTTAAGGACCGAGGCTGGAGCGCCGGGTGCCCGACGCTTTCGGAATGCCCTACGCCGTCTACCTGCTGGACCTGTGGCCGGGGCGAAGCCCCGGCCACCTCAGGCTCGGACCCGCCAGGCGAGGAGGGCCCAGCCGGCGATCATCGCGGCGCCGCCGATCGGAGTGACGGCGCCGAGCCAGCGGGCGCCGGTCAGGGCCATCAGGTAGAGCGAGCCCGAGAACAGGACCGTTCCGGCCCCGAGCAAAGCGGCGGGAAGGCCCAGGCGGGGCCCAGGCAGGGCTCCGACCAGGAGCAGGCCGAGCGCGTGCCACATCTGATACTGGACCGCCGTCTCCCACCAGCCGAGCGCCTGAGGCGGGAGCGACGCCTTCAGCGCATGCGCTCCGAAGGCGCCTAGGACGACCGCTAGGCCGGCGAGGACCGCTCCGGCGGCCAGCACAAGGCGGTTCAAAGGAGCCACCAGCGAAGCAGGTAGGCGGCCGACGCGACGGTCGCCACTCCCGCCGCCCACAGCCCGACGAACCAGGCGAGGCGCCTGGCCACCTCAGTGATAGCCCTCTTCCTCGACCTTGCCGCGGAAGACCCAGTAGCTCCAGGCGGTGTAGACGAGGATGAGCGGGATGAGGATTGAGGCTCCGACCAGCATGAAGAGCTGGCTGGAATAAGGGGCGGCGGCGTCCCAGATGCTCACCCGGCCGGGGATGACGTCCGGCCAGATCGAGATTCCGAGGCCCAGCAGAGTCAGCCCGAACAAGGCCAGCGACCAGGCGAACGGCGCCCAGTCGGCGCCCCGGCCGAGGCTTCGCCAGGCGAGGAAAGCGGCGGCGGCGACCAGCACCGGCATGGGCAGCGACACGAAGATCCCGGGGCTTTTGAACCAGCGCTCGAAATATTGCGGCTCGACGAACGGCGTGGCGAGGCTGACCAGGCCGATCGCCCCGAGCAAGGCGGGAAGCAGCCACCGGGCCAGCCGCCGCGCCCGGGCCTGGAGGGGGTCGCTCGTCTTCCAGATCAGCCAGCCGGCGCCGAGCAGGGCGTAGCCGACCACCAGGCTTGCTCCGGTCAGCAGGCTGAACGGGCTCAGCCACTCCCACCAGCCGCCGCCATATTGGCGGCCGGAGACGGTGATGCCCTGGAGCAGCGCCCCGAGCGTCACCCCCTGGGCGAAGGTCGCGATGAGCGAGCCGGCGAAGAAGCCGGAATCCCACCACCGGCGGTGGCCCGGGTCGCGCCAGCGGAACTCGAAGGCCACTCCGCGGAAGACGAGGCCGAGCAGCATCGCGATCAACGGCGCGTAGAGGGCCGGCAGGACGATCGCATAGGCCAGCGGGAAAGCCGCCAGAAGCCCGCCGCCGCCGAGCACGAGCCAGGTCTCGTTGCCGTCCCAAACGGGAGCGATCGAGTTCATCGCCCGGTCGCGGTCCTTGCCCACCGGGAAGAACGGGAAGAGGATGCCGATGCCGAGATCGAACCCGTCCATCACCACATAGGCGGCGACGGCGAAGGCGATGATGAGGGCCCAGACGATGGTGAGGTCCATCTATCCCTCTCCCTCTAGGGGAGAGGGAGGGGCCCAAGCCGCAGGCTTGGGAGGGTGAGGGCTCGTTCGGCCCTTGCCCGATTTGCCCTCACCCTTCCGCCGCTTCGCGGCTCCCTCCCTCTCCCCTTCAGGGAGAGGGAAGTCGGATATGCTCATCCGCCCCTCCCCACGCCCGCGGCCGGAGTGACCCCGGCGGTGCGGATCGGAGTCTTGGGCTCGCCCCCCTCCCCTTCCTCCGGCGCCTTGGCCATCAGGCGAAGGATGTAGAGCGTCCCCGCTCCGAACACCGCGAAATAGACGAGCACGAAGGCGATGAGCGAGCCCGTCACCCCCGGCGAGGCGATGGGAGAAACCGCGTCCTTGGTCCTCAGCAGGCCGTAGATCACCCAGGGCTGCCGGCCGACTTCGGTGGTCACCCAGCCCGCGATCACGGCCACGAACCCGGCCGGCCCCATGGCGACCGCGAACCGATGAAGCCAGCGCCAGTCGTAGAGCCGGCGGCGAAGTCTCGCGAGCAGGCTCCAAAGGCCGAGCGCGAACATCAGAAGGCCGAGCCCGACCATGATCCGGAACGACCAGAAGACGATCTCGGCCGGCGGCCGGTTCTCCTTGGGAACGCTCTTCAGTCCCGCCAGCGGCGCGTTTGCGTCATGCTTGAGGATCAGCGAGGAGAGCTTTGGGACCTCGATCAGCACATGGGTCTTCTCGGCCTTGCTGTCCGGCTGGCCGATGAGGATCAGAGGCGCGCCGTCCTTGTAGCTTTCGAAATGGCCTTCCATCGCCATCACCTTGGCGGGCTGGTGCTCGAGCGTGTTGAGGCCGTGGAGATCGCCGACGAAGATCTGCACCGGAGCCACGAGCGCCGCCATCCACATCGCCATCGAGAAGCTGATCCGCACCGCCTCGTTGCCGCGGCCCTTGAGGAGGTGCCAGGCGCCGACCGCGCCGACGACCAGCGCCGTGGTCAGATAGGCGGCGAGCACGGTGTGGACGAGCCGGTAGGGGAAGCTCGGGTTGAAGATGATGTCGAGCCAGCTTCCCGCCGGAACGAACTGGCCGGCGGCGTTGGTCGTCCAGCCGGTCGGGGTCTGCATCCAGCTGTTCACGCTCAGGATCCAGAAGGCGGACATGGCCGTCCCCGCCGCCACCATCAAGGTGGCGACGAAATGGAGCTTCTTGCCCACCCGCTCCAGCCCGAACAGCATCACGCCGAGGAACCCGGCCTCGAGGAAGAAGGCGGTCAGGACCTCATAGGCCATGAGCGGGCCGACGATCGGCCCCGCTCTGTCGGAGAAGACCGACCAGTTGGTCCCGAATTGGTAGGACATGACGATGCCCGAGACGACGCCCATCGCGAAGGCGATGGCGAAGATCTTCAGCCAGTAGCGGAACAAGGCGAGGTAGGCCGCCCGCCCCGTCGCCAGCCACAGCCCCTCGAGCACCGCGAGGTAGCTCGCGAGCCCGATCGAGAAGGCCGGGAAGATGAAGTGGAACGAGACGGTGAAGGCGAATTGCGCGCGGGCAAGCAGCAGGGCGGTCTCGCCGTCGGTCATGGCAGGCGGTTAGCAGGTCATCGGCCCATCGTCATCCCGGCGGAAGCCGGGATCTCGTGGAGACCCGCCGAGACCTCTTGTCCTGAGATCCCGGCTTTCGCCGGGATGACGTCCTAGCGCGAGGTCCCGGCTTTCGCCGGGATGACGGGTTACCGCGGCGGCCCGCCGCATCCGGCGGCCTTGAACAGCCCCACCGGCATCGCTTCCCGCCGAGCCTTCACGTCGCCCCCGGCGAGGTTGGCCGGGCCGTACCAGAGCGCCCCGCCGAGGCCGCGCGCGAAGAGCAGCGAAGGCGCCTTGTCGCTGGACCGGGGCGGCGCCTTGAACGCTCCGAGATCGGCGGCGAAGGCGTCGAAGGGGATCGAGAGCGGATCGGCCGGCTGCATCTTCTGCGCCCAGTCGCGCTCCTCGTCGTCCGAGAGTCGGACGGACCGGCGGGGATCGAGCTCGGGGGTCAGGTAGGTGCCGCCATAGCCGTTGGGCGAGACGAAGCCGAACCAGTAGGTGCGCTCCGGGGTCTTCAGCCACAGGACCAGGTCGGAGACGGCGGCATCGCGTCGGTCCTGGCGAGCGAAGCCGGCGATGAACCTGGAGTCGCCGTGCAGCCGGTAGACCGCGCGTTCGATCGGACAGGCGGGCGGCGCCGGGACGGCCGCGGCGAGGAGGAGGGAGAGGATCATGAGGGGAGGTTACCTCATTTGCCTCCCCGCGCGAAGCGGGGGGAGGGGTTCTGAAGCGTAATCGCCTTTATCGGATCCGTCATTGCGAGGAGCGAAGCGACGAAGCAATCCAGCGGGGTCTTCCGAGGCCGCACTGGATTGCTTCGCTACGCTCGCGATGACGGAGTGAATTGGACTGCGAACTGCCCCTCCGCCGCGCTTCGTGCGGTCCCCCTCCCGATCTGACGATGGAGGCAAGGCTAGACGAAAATGCTCCACCCCGTCCTCTCGGCCAGCCGCTCCAGCGCCATCGCTCCGGCCAGCGAGGTCCCGGCCGCGTTGAGGCCGGGCGACCAGGCGCAGGCGGCGCCGACGCCGGGGATGATGGCGAGGAGACCTCCGCTCATCGCGCTCTTGCCGGGAAGGCCGACCCGGAAGGCGAAGTCGCCGCTATTGTCGTAATGACCGGAGGTCAGCATCAGGGCGTTGATCCGCCGCGAGCGCGAGGCGATGGTGACGGCGTCCCCGGTCCTGGGGTCGATACCGTCGAAGGCCAGGAACAGGGCCGCCTTGGCCAGCTGGCGGCAGGTCATCGCCACCGAGCATTGCCGGTAATAAGCCGACAGCACCTCCTCGACCGGCGCCTTCAGGTTGCCGAAGGCGGCGATGAAATGGGCGAGGCTCCGGTTGAACGAGCCGGCGCGCGATTCCGACATTGCAAGGCTCTCGTCGATCGCCACCTTCTCGTCGCCGCAGCGCTCGCGAAGGAAGCCGACCAGATCGCCCACCGCGGCGTCGGCGCCGCCCGAAGCGCCGATCAGCTGGTCGCACACGACGAGGGCGCCGGCGCTGGTCATCGGGTTTCGCGGCCGCCCCTTCTCCAGCTCGAGCTGGAGGACCGAATTGCCGGGCGCGCCCGCGGGCTCGCGGCCGACATGGTTCCACAGCGACGCCTTCACGTGGTGGAGCGCGAGGCAGAGCGCGAAGACGTAGGAGATGCTCTGGATGGAGAAGGCTTCGTCGGCATCGCCCGCCGCGAAGCTGGAGCCGTCCTCCAGCACCAGGGCGAGGCCGAGCTTGTTCGGGTCGGCCTGCGCCAGCGCCGGGATATAGGAGGCGACCTTGCCCTGCCCCCGATAGGCGGAGACATCCGACATGACCTCGTCGATCAGGGACTGATAATCCATCAACTTCTCCTGTGCCGCCGCCCTGTTCCCCGGCGAAGGCCGGGGTCCAGCGGCACGTGCGGATGAGACTGGTTCCCGGCCTTCGCCGGGAAGCACGTAAGCGTCGGCGCCACCCTAAACCTTCATCGGATAGACCGGCTGGATATCGGTCGGGATGTGGGCGGTCGTCGCCAGTACCGCCCTCGCCCGATCGTCCAGCTTCGCATAGCGGTCGAAAAAGGCCCTGGTGCCGGCATAGTCGCCGTCGCCCTGAAGCCGCACCAGCGCCGAGACGAGGTCGCCGACGCCGCTCGCCATAGCGTCATAGTCGATGCGGAAGCGCCCGGTCCGTTCGTCCCAGCCGAATGCGCCCTTGTCCTTCAGGTAGCTGTACTGAAGCGCCGCGCCGCGCCCGTGCGCCTCGTCGGTGCCGAACCGGACAGCGCGGAAGATGCCGACGAAATAGGTCGCCAGAGCCTGCTCGCGCTCGGCCGCCGGAAGCTCGCCGCGCTTCATCATGTAGAGGATGTTGTGCAGCCCCATCACGTCCGCCTTGGCTTCCTCGCTCGCGGAATAGACGTCCTTGAGCTCCGCGTTGACCGTGGTCTGGCGGCCGCCGACGCTGATCGTTCCCGGCCCGAGGCTGTGCGAGAGCTCATGGAACAGGGTCTCGTTGGTCATGTATTTCTTCGTCACCAGCCGGGCCTGCTCAGGCACCAGCACCAGCCCCGCCATCGGCGCCAGGATCCGGTCGTACTTGGCGCCGAGCACGTTCGCCAGGATCACCTTTTTCGCGCCCTTCGCCTCCCTTACCCGCTCGTCGTTGGGCAGGTTGAAGGCGATGGTCTGGACGCCCGGCACGTTGTCACCGCCGCCATGGACCTGGTCGGCGACCAGGATGGGCGAGGCGAAGGGCCGGTTGAAATTCTTGTATTTGTCCTCGACCGGCAGGTTGCGCTCCATGTCGGGCAGGAGCGCCTTGTACTTGGAGAGCGCGGCGCTTTCGCTCGGATCCTGCACCGTGATGAAGGCCTCGAAGGCAGTCTTCGTCCCGTAGAGCGTGTCGGTATAGACCTCATAGGGCCCGATCACGACCTCGATCGGGGTTCCGCTGACGTCCATCCAGGCGAGCTCCGATTCGTAATAATCGTTGGTCCGGAACGCCTTGGCGCGAAGGTTCAGGAATCTGCGAAGGGAGGCGTTGCTCGTCCTCGCCGCCGCTTGCTCGAGCAGTTTCGCCGCCGGCTCCAGCCATTGCCGATATTCGACGCTGTAGGGCACGGCGACCAGCCGATCCCCCTGCCGCTTCACCACCGTGTAGCCGCTGGTCAGCGCCTCCTTCTGTCCGGGATTGGCGGCAAGATAGGCGTCGAAATCCGCCTTCGTCAGGTCCTTGGGATAGAAGCCCGCCCCCGCCGGCATCTTCTCGCCGCCGTAGAAGGGATGGTTCTCGGCCAGCGTGTCCCACGGGCCGAAATGAAGGTCGAACATGTCGAGCAGCGCCGCCTTGCGCGGGTGCCGGCTGCGCGCGATCTCGGCGCGCACGGTCGGATTCTCGACCGAGCGCTGGCGAAGGTAGATGGGGTTCATCTGCTCGGCCGCACGGATCAGCAGGTTCACCACCTCGCGCTCCTCGGCGTTCAGGAAGGCGGTGTCGGGCGCCATCGGGATCCGCGCGATCTTCGCCCGCTGCGCCGCCAGGTCGTAGCCCGCTTGCGCCGGCGCCGAGGCCGTCGCGGGCGGTTCGGACGGGCGGGTCGAGCAGGCGGCGGTGGCGATCAGCAGGGCGGCGAGAGCGGCTTTACGCAATATACTTCTCCTTCTTGTCCCCTCTTCCTGCAGGGGAGAGGGAGGGGGCCATTGCGCAAGCAATGGGAGGGTGAGGGCCCGGTGGCAGCACCTCGGCACGCCCCTCACCTCCCACCGCTTCGCGGCGGGCCCCTCCTCTCCCCTGCAGGGAGCGGGATTTTCATTTGGAACGGCTGCGGCACGAGATACGTTCCGGACGGCGTGACCAGTAAAACGCAGCGTAACCGCGAAAGCCGCATCTTCAAGCTCGAGGAGGGGCGCAATTGCTGGCGCGTCTCGAGCGCGGGCCGAGCCTCGCTCGTCGTCGACGCCTGCGATTATTTCCGGCTCGCCCGCAAGGCGATGCTCAAGGCCCGCTCACAGATCATGATGATGGGCTGGGATATCGACACGAGGGTCACCCTCGACGAGCCGGGGGCCAAGGGCGAGCCGCCGGTCAAGGTCGGTGCCCTCATCTCCTGGATCGCGAAGAGGCGGCCGGACCTCAAGATCTACATCCTCGCCTGGGACGGCGAATCCTATCGTTACCTGGGCCGGGGCACGACCCTGTTCCAGCTCGGCGCCTGGTCCAGGCGCAAGAACATCGAGTTCAAGCTCGACCACAACCATCCCCGCGCCGCGAGCCACCACCAGAAGATCCTCGTCATCGACGACCGCCTCGCCTTTTGCGGCGGGATCGACATCACCGGCTCGCGTTGGGACACGCGCGAGCACAAGGACGAGCCGTCGAAGCGGCGCGAGCCGACCACCCGCCGCGCCTACGATCCGTGGCACGACGCGACCATGTGCGTCGACGGCGGAGTCGCCCATTGCCTCGGCGACCTCGCCCGCCTGCGCTGGCTGGCGGCGACGGGCCAGCATCTCGACTCCGCCAGCCCGGGCGATGAGGACCATTGGCCCGAGGAGCTGGAGCCCGACTTCCGAGACGTCGACATCGCCATCGCCCGAACCCGGGGCGAAGTCGGCGACTGGTCGGAGGTCCGCGAGATCGAGGCGCTCTTCCTCGATCTGATCGCGAGCGCCCGCCGCTTCGACTACATCGAGACCCAGTATTTCGCCTCGCGCGTCGTCGCCGAGGCGATCGGCAAGCGCCTCGGCGAGCCGGACGGCCCCGAATTCGTCGTCGTCAACCCGAAGACCGGCTTTGGCTGGCTTGACGAATCGGTGATGGGCCCGGCGCGCGCCGAGCTGGTCGAGGCGCTGGGGCGAAAGGACCGCTACGGCCGCTTCCGAATCTACACGCCGGTGACGGAAGGCGGCGTCGACATCTACGTCCATGCCAAGATCATGGTGGTCGACGACGCCGTCATCCGGGTCGGGTCGGCCAATCTCAACAACCGCTCGATGGGCCTCGACAGCGAGTGCGACCTGATGATCGACGCCCGCCTGCCCGGCAATGCGGGGATGGGTACGACCATCTCGCGCCTTCGCGCCGACCTCATCGCCGAGCATCTCGGAGCCGAGCCGGCCGAGGTCGCCGACTCCTGCGAGAAGACCGGATCGCTGATCGCCACGATCGAGCGCCTGCGCGGCGAGGGCCGAACCCTCGTCCCCTACCAGGTCCCGGAGTTCAGCGCCCCGCTCAAGGCAGTGGCGAAGAGCGAGATTCTCGACCCGGAAAGCTCCGGCGACCCCTTCGAGCCCCGATCCCGCCACCGCCTCCTCGCGGGCTTCAGGGGGCGGTGACGAACCGTCACTCCGGCGAAAGCCGGGGCTCGTGGAGACCACAGTCCGGCATCCCGGCGAAAGCCGGGATCTTGTGGAGACCCGCCGAGACTTCTCGTCCTGAGGTCCCGGCTTTCGCCGGGATGACGAGCGGGTGCCTTCCACCGCAAACCCACCGACGCTAAACCCGCCCCCATGCGGGGGCTGGACATCGGCGTGGCCGGGTGCGGGATCGGGGGGCTGGCGGCGGCGCTGCTGCTGGCCCGCGACGGCCACCAAGTCACGCTCTACGAACGTTTCGACGCTCCACGAGCGGTCGGATCGGGCCTGATGGTCCAGCCGACCGGCCTCGCCGTTCTCGACCGGCTCGGCCTGGCTTCCGCGCTGATCGATGCCGCCGCCCCGGTCGAGCGATTGCTCGGCGAGGCGGAGCCCTCCGGACGGGTCGTGCTCGACGTCCGCTACGAATGGCTTCGCCGCCCGGGGGCGCTCGGCTACGGAGTCCACCGGGCGACCCTGTTCGGGATCCTCCATGGCGCCGTGACGGTCGAGCGAATCCCGATCCATACCGGCCGCACCGTCACCGGGCTCGCCCGAGGCCGCCTGCACTTCGCCGGCGGCGAGGCCTCGCCGCCGCACGATCTCGTCGTGGACGCACTGGGAAGCGCCTCGCCGCTCGCCGGCGAACCGGCCCGCCCGCTCGCCTACGGCGCGCTCTGGGCGAGCCTGGACTGGGTGGACGGCTTCGACGCCGCCGCCCTGGAGCAGCGCTACCGCCGGGCGAGCGTCATGACGGGCGTGCTTCCGATCGGCCTCGCCCCCGGCGGCGCGACTCGGCAGGCGGCCTTCTTCTGGCTGCTTCGCGGCGACCGCCTCGCCGCCTGGCGGGCCGGCGGGCTCGAAGCTTGGAAGGCGGAGGTGCACGCGCTGTGGCCGGCCACCGCGCCGCTCCTCGACCAGATCCGCGGCCCCGATCGCCTCACCTTCGCCCGCTACGCTCACCGCACGCTGCGCGAGGCGGCCGCGCCCGGGCTCATCCACATCGGCGACGCCTGGCATTCGGCGAGCCCGCAACTCGGCCAGGGCGCCAACATGGCCCTGCTCGACGCCTGGGCGCTCGCCAAGGCGCTTCGCGAGGAAGACTCGCTCGACTCCGCGCTCCGCCGCGCCGTCGCCCTGCGCCGCTCCCACGTTCGCCTCTACCAGGCCCTCTCCGCCCTCTTCACCCCGGCCTACCAGTCCGACAGCCGGATCCTGCCCTGGATCCGCGACCGCATCGTCCCGCCGTTCGGACGCCTCTGGCCGGCGACCCGGATTCAGGCCGAGATGGTGGCGGGGACGTTCGGAAGCCCGCTGGAGCGGCTTGGGCTGACCTCTTGACCCCTTCCCGTAACCAGGCCCGTCATTCCGGCGAAAGCGAAAGCCGGAATCCATGAACACCGCGCAATCGTGATTACCACCTCCGGTGTTCATGGATCCCGGATCAAGTCCGGGATGACGCCGACACTCGCACTCCCCCGCATTGCCCCGGGCCCCGGACTATGCTCCGTTGGGGCGTAACGACTCAGCCTGGCGGTGGCGCGCGGCGGAAGGGGGCGGACGTGGCAACATCGGCGACATCGACACCGTGCGACCCGGATACGCCGAGC
>DASWLY010000255.1:0-15075 GCA_036400035.1 Allosphingosinicella sp. | reverse complement strand
AGTCCGTTTATCCAAGAAGGCGCGCCGGGACCTGAAAGAAATTTGGCGTTACGGGTCTCAGGAATGGGGGGAGCAGCAAGCCGACGCCTACGCGCGGTCACTCAGCAGCGCCATGGAGCTCCTACGCGAACGGCCGGGCATCGGCGTCGACGCGGACTTGGTGCTACCGAACGGCCGTCGGTGGAAAGTGGGCTCTCATCATATCTACTACTTCCTGGACGAAGCTGCGGTTCGCATCGTGCGCATCTTGGCAGCGAAGCAAGATCCGGTACGGCAGCTTCGTTGACCGACGCCCCATCCCGGGCTCTCACTCCACCCAGTCGAGCCCTATCTCCCGGTACAGCCCCCGGTCCTCCTCCCAGTCCGGCTTCACCTTGACGTGGAGGAAGAGGTGGACCTTGCGGCCCATCAGCTCTTCCAGCTCCTTGCGCGCCGCCTCGCCGATCGCCTTGATCCGGGTTCCGCCCTTGCCGAGGACGATCGCGCGCTGGGTGGGGCGGCCGACGAGGATCTGCTGGTGGATGGCGATCGAGCCGTCGCGGCGTTCCTCATATTTCTCGGTCTCGACGGCGCTCGCATAAGGGAGCTCGGCGTGAAGCTGGAGGTAGAGCTGCTCGCGGGTCACCTCGGAGGCGGCGAGACGCTCGCTGGCGTCGGAGACCTGCTCCTCCGGGAAGTGCCAGGGGCCTTCCGGCACGCGCTCGGCAAGCGCCGCCTTGAGGTCGGCAACGCCGTCGCCGCTGGTCGCGGAGACCATGTAGATGTCCTCGAAGGGCAGCCGCTCGCCGAGCTGGGTGGCGAGCGTCAGGAGCACCTCCTTCTTGACGAGGTCGACCTTGTTGAGGACCAGGATCTTGGGCTCGCGCCGGGCCTGGAGCGTGTCCAGCATCTCCTCGAGCCGCCGGAAGAAGCCGGTCTTGGCATCGACGACCAGCGCGATCAGGTCGGCGTCGGCCGCGCCCGCCCAGGCGGCGGCGACCATCGCCCGGTCGAGCCGCCTTTTGGGCTCGAAGATGCCCGGCGTGTCGAGCAGCAATATCTGCGCCTCGCCGGCGATGGCGATCCCCATCAGCCGGGTGCGGGTGGTCTGAGCCTTGGGGCTGACGATCGCCACCTTCTGCCCGACCAGGGCGTTGACCAGCGTCGACTTGCCCGCATTGGGCGCTCCGACGACCGCGACGAGGCCGCATTTCTGGGTCATTTCAACTGCTCCAGGAGCTTCTGGGCGGCGGCCGTCTCAGCCTCCTGCTTCGACGCGCCCTCCGCGCTCGCCGAGCCGACTCCCCTTATCTCGACCTCGACGACGAAGGTGGGCGCATGCTGCGGGCCGGTCCGCTCCGCCAGGCGGTAGGTGGGCGGCTTTCGCTCCTGAGCCGCCGCCCATTCCTGAAGCGCCGACTTGGGATGCTGGGGCGCCTGGTCGCGGGAGCTGACCCGCTCCCCCCAGGCGCGCCGGACGAACGCCTGGGCGGCGTCCAGCCCCGAATCCAGATAGACGGCGCCGAGCAGCGCCTCCACGACGTCTCCGATCACATTGTCGCTGTCGGAGGCGCCGTCCTCGCGCGCCTGCTTGCCGAGCCTGACCCGGTCGCCGACGCCGAGCTCGCGGCCCACCTCGGCGCAGGTCTCGCGGGCGACGAGCGCGTTCAGCCGCTTCGACAGCTGGCCCTCAGGCTCATTGGGGAAAATCTCGTAGAGCCAGGCGGCGATGGCGAGGCCGAGGACCCGGTCGCCGAGAAATTCGAGCCTCTCATATTGCGCTTCGCCGAAGCTGGCATGGGTGAGCGCCCGCTCGAACAAGGCGGAGTCGCGGGGCGCTCGGCCGAGCACCTCTTCCAGCCAGGACGAAATCTCCCGATCCATTACCAGGCGTCCATCAGAAGGTCTGCCCCACCCGCTCCCAGCGCGCCGCCGAGAACCAGGTCCATGGCTTGATCCATTCGGCCGAACCGTCGGTCGAGAAGAAGGCGATGGTGGCCCGGCCGATCACGTAATCGCGCGGAAGCAGGCCCACGCCCAGCTGATCCGGCCGGAAGCGACTGTCGGCGCTGTCGTCGCGATTGTCGCCCATCATGAAATAATGGCCGGCTGGGACGGTATAGACCTGGGTGTCGTCGGCGGCGCCTTCGATCTGGTCGATCACCTCGTAGGAACGGCCGCCGGGCAGGGTCTCGCGATAGCGCGGATAGCGGCAGACCTGCAGGCCGGCCTCGACCTCGGGTGCCCGGATTCGGCCGCCGTAGCGGCAGGGGCTGTTGGGAGTGACCGGCATCAGCCAGTCGGCGACCCGAACCTTGGGCACCTCGCGGCCGTTGAGGAAGAGCTGGCCGCCGCGCATCTGCACCTTGTCGCCGGGGAGGCCGATCAGCCGCTTCACCCAATCGTCGTCGCTTCCCGGATAACGGAAGACGACGACGTCGCCGCGCTTGGGCTCGCCGTCCCAGATCCGCCCGGAATAGGAGGCGAGGCCGAACGGGACGGAATAGCGGGAATAGCCGTAGGGCCATTTGGCGACGAACAGATAGTCGCCGATCCTCAGCTCGGGCAGCATCGAACCCGACGGGATCACGAACGGCGCCAGCACGAAAGTGCGCAGGAGCATCGCGAACAGGAAAAAAAGCAGCAGGAACCGGGTGGTCTCCCCGATGCCCCCTTTCTTCTTCGCCGTCTTCGGCTTTGCCGCGCCTGTCGCCATGCCGCCGCTTTCGCTTGGGCCGGGGGTCCGGTCAAGCGCCGCCGTGGAGTGGCTAGGCATCCCGCCCCTCCCCCACTAAGAGCGCCGCATGAACGAAGACGAGGCCTGGGCCAGCATCGAAGCGGCTGAGCCGCAATCCCTCACCGAGCTGTTCGCGGCCGAGCCGGACCGCCTCGATCGCCTCGCGCTCGACCTCCCCGGCCTCCGTTTCGACTTTTCCAAGACTCATCTCAGCGCCCCGCTGCTCGCCTCCTTCCAGGCCTTGGCCGAGGCGCGCGACCTCGGCGGGGCGCGTGACGCGCTCTTCGCCGGAGCGATCGTCAACCCGACCGAAGGCCGCGCCGCCGAGCACAGCGCCGAGCGCGGCCAGGGCGCTCCCGAGAGCGTCGCCCTCGCCTCGGGCCTGCGCGCCCGGATGCGGGCGCTGGTCGACGCGATCGAGGCCGAGGCCTTCGGCCCCGTCCGCCACATCCTCCATATCGGCATCGGCGGCTCGGCGCTCGGCCCCGATTTCCTGATCGACGCGCTCGGCCGAGGCTCCGGCCGCTACGATTGCGCGGTCGTCTCCAACGTCGACGGGGCCGCGCTCGAGGAGGCGGTCGCCGGCTTCGACCCGCACTCCACCCTCCTCGTCGTCGCCTCCAAGACCTTCACCACCCTCGAGACCCTGCTGAACACCCGCTCGGCCCTCGCCTGGATGGAGCAAGGCGGGGTCGCCGACCCCTATGGCCGAGTGGTCGCCCTGACCGCGGCGCCGGAGCGGGCGGTGGAGTT
The DNA here is from genome assembly GCA_036400035.1 of Allosphingosinicella sp. GTDB lineage: Bacteria > Pseudomonadota > Alphaproteobacteria > Sphingomonadales > Sphingomonadaceae > Allosphingosinicella. The sequence continues at coordinate 11,606 of DASWLY010000255.1, read as the reverse complement.
CGGAATAGACGAGACCCGGATCCTCCCCTTCGCCGAGAGCGTCGGCGGCCGTTACTCCTTATGGTCGTCGATCGGCTTTCCCGCCGCGCTCGTCCTGGGCTGGGAGGCGTTCGAGGAGCTGCTCGAAGGGGCGGCGGCGATGGACCGCCACTTCCGCCTCGCCCCCGCGCTTGCGAACGCGCCGGTGCTCGCCGCCTTCGCCGACCGTTATTACGCCAACGTCCGCGGCTGCGAGACCCGCGCCGTCTTCGCCTACGATGAGCGCCTGCGCCTGCTGCCCCCCTACCTCCAGCAGCTCGAGATGGAATCGAACGGCAAGTCGGTGAAGCTCGACGGCTCGCCCGCCGGGCGGGCGACCTCGCTCATCACCTGGGGCGGAGTCGGCACCGACGCCCAGCACGCCGTCTTCCAGCTCCTCCACCAGGGGACTCATCTCGTTCCCGTCGAGTTCGTCGCTTGCGTGGAGCCCGGCCATGCCCTCGATGAGGAGCATCACCGCCAGCTCCTCATAAACTGCTTCGCCCAGGGCGCGGCCCTGATGTCCGGCAAGGGGAGCGACGATCCGCACCGGACCTATCCCGGCGACCGGCCCTCCACCACGATCCTCCTCGACCGGCTCGATCCGGCGACGCTCGGCGCGCTCATCGCCTTTTACGAGCACCGGACCTTCGCCAACGCGGTGCTTCTCGGCATCAACCCGTTCGACCAGTTCGGGGTGGAGCTCGGCAAGTCCATGGCCAAGGCGATCGACAGCGGCGACGAGATCGCCTTCGACCCTTCGACCGAGGCGCTGATCGAACGGGCTTTGGAGCTTCCGTCATTGCGAGGAGCGTAGCGACGAAGCAATCCAGCAAACGGGGGCGCAGCACTGGATTGCTTCGCTTCGCTCGCAATGACGGAGTGAGAGTAGACGATGCGCATCCTCATCTACCTTTTCGACGGAGTCACCGCGCTCGACGCCATCGGACCCTATGAGTCGCTGAGCCGGCTGCCCGGGGTGGGGATCCGGTTCGTCGGGCGGCGTGCCGGCCCCGTGCGCACCGGCGACGGCTTCCTGGGCCTCAACGCCGACACCGGCATCGACGATGAGAGCGAGGCCGACATGCTGATCGTGCCGGGCGGCAAGCGCCATGGCGTGCAGCGCGAGACGGCCGACGAGGCGCTGCTCGCCTGGCTGGCCGCGCTCGATGCCGTCTCGACCCGCACCTGCTCGGTCTGCACCGGCTCGCTCATCCTCGGCGCGGCCGGGCTGCTCCAGGGCCGCCGTGCCGCCACCCACTGGGGGGCGCGGGAGTATCTGAGCCATTTCGGCGCCACCTATTCCGGCGAGCGTGTCACCGAGGACGGCAAATATCTGACCAGCGCCGGGGTCTCGGCGGGGATCGACCTCGGGCTCAGGCTGTGCGCGGAGATCGCCGGCCGCGAAGTCGCGGAGGCGGTCCAGCTCAGCATGGAATATGATCCCGACCCGCCCTTCGCCGCCGGCAATTTCGCCGACGCGACTCCGGAGCGGCTGGCCGCGGTGGCGAAGCTGCGCATCTGACCGTCATTGCGAGCCCGGCGAAGCAATCCAGCGGCTCAAGCGCCCGGAACTGGATCGCTTCGTCGCTTCGCTCCTCGCAATGACGGCGCGGCTATTTGCACCCGCGCCTGCCCCTCGCCATATGGCGTTGAACCCCTCTTCCTGACGAAAGCCCCCCAATGGCCCAGAGCTACGACTACGACCTCTTCGTCATCGGCGCCGGATCGGGCGGCGTCCGCGCCGCGCGAGTCTCCTCGGCCCACGGCGCCAAGGTGGCGATCGCCGAGGAGCATAAGGTCGGCGGCACCTGCGTGATTCGCGGCTGCGTGCCCAAGAAGCTGCTCGTCTACGGCGCCCATTTCGCGGAGGACCTGCAGGATGCCCGACGCTTCGGCTGGGAGGTGCCGGAATGCCGGTTCAACTGGCCCACGTTGCGCGACAACGTCCTCGCCGAGGTCGGACGGCTCGAGACGGCCTATACCGAGACGCTGACCAACCATAAGGTCGACATCGTCAAGGAGCGCGCGGTCGTCGCCGGTCCCCACGAGGTGCGCCTGGCCGGCGGCCGAACCGTGACCGCCAGGATCATCCTCATCGCCACCGGCGCCCGCCCGGTCGTCCCCGAATTTCCGGGAAGCGAGCTCGGAATCACCTCGAACGAGGCCTTCCACCTGCCCGAGCTGCCCCGGCGGGTGGTGATCGCCGGCGCCGGCTACATCGCCAACGAGTTCGCCGGCATCTTCCACAACCTCGGCAGCCACGTCGCCTTGGTCAACCGAACCGACGTCATCCTTCGCGGCTATGACGAGACCATCCGCGACCGGCTGCTCACCATCTCGATGATGAAGGGCATCGAGTTCAAGTTCCACGTCGCCTTCGAGCGGGTCGAGAAGCAGGAGGACGGCACCCTTCTCGTCCACATGTCCGGCACCGATCCGCTCCCGGCGGACGTCCTCCTCTACGCCATGGGCCGGCAGCCCAATACCGAGGGGCTGGGGCTGGAGAGCGCCGGAGTCGAAGTGGACGACAAGGGCGCGGTGGTGGTCGACGCGGACAACAAGTCGAGCTGTGACAGCGTGTACGCGGTCGGCGACGTCACCAACCGGGTCCAGCTCACCCCCGTGGCCATCCGCGAAGGCCAGGCCTTCGCCGACACCATCTTCGGCGACAAGCCGACCCGGGTCGACTATGAGAACATCCCGTCCGCGGTCTTCAGCCATCCCCCGCTCGCCGGAGTGGGGATGACGGAGGGGCAGGCGCGCAACAAGCTCGGCTCGGTCAAGACCTACACGTCCGACTTCCGGGCGATGAAGAACGTGCTTGCCGGCCGCAACGAGCGCGCCCTTTACAAGCTCGTCGTCAATTCGGAGACGGACGCAGTGGTCGGGCTCCACATGATCGGCCCCGACGCTCCGGAGATCCTCCAGGCCGCGGCGATCGCGGTGAAGGCCAAGCTCAAGAAGGAGGATTTCGACGCGGTGGTGGCGCTCCACCCGTCCATGGCCGAAGAGCTGGTGCTGATGCGGTGAGGCCGCCGCCGTCATCCCGGCGAAAGCCGGGACCTCGTGACGGAAGGGCCCCGGCGCGCTATCGACCTGAGGCCCCGGCTTCCGCCGGGGTGACGAGGAACTGATGACCGACCCCGCCTACCTTTCCGGCTTCGGCAACCATTTCGCCACCGAGGCCGTGCCCGGCGCCCTTCCCGAAGGCCGCAACTCGCCTCAGCGGCCCGCTTTCGGGCTCTATGCCGAACAGCTCTCCGGCACCGCCTTCACCGCGCCGCGTCACGAGAATCGCCGCTCCTGGCTCTACCGGCTCCGCCCCAGCGCCGAACATCCGCCCTACCGGCCCTACGAGGGCGCACCGCACTTCGCGGCCTCCGACCTGCAGGCCCCCCTCCCGCCCAACCGGCTGCGCTGGGACCCGCTGGAGCTGCGGGAGGACGGCGTCGACCTGCTGGACGGCATGGCCACGATGATGGCCAATGGCGGCCCCGAGGCGCTCTCCGGGGTCGCGGTGCACATCTACCGCGCCACCCGCGACATGGACCGCTGCTTCTTCAACGCCGACGGCGAGATGCTCTTCGTTCCGGAGCGGGGCCGGCTGACGCTGCTGACCGAGATGGGCCGGATCGACGCCGCCCCCGGCGAAGTCGCCCTCGTCCCCCGCGGCGTGCGCTTCCGCGTCCTCCTTCCGGACGGCGGCGCGCGGGGCTACGTCGCCGAGAATCACGGCGCCCTGCTGCGCCTGCCCGAGCTCGGCCCGATCGGCTCGAACGGCCTCGCCAACCCGCGCGACTTCCTCACCCCCGTCGCCGCCTTCGAGGACGTCGAAGGCGAGGTCGAGCTGGTCCAGAAATATCTCGGCCGACTGTGGACGACGACGCTCGACCACAGCCCGCTCGACGTCGTCGCCTGGCACGGCAACCTCGCCCCGTGGAAATACGACCTCGCCCGCTTCAATACGATCGGCACGGTGAGCTTCGACCATCCCGATCCCTCCATCTTCACGGTGCTGACCAGCCCCTCGGAAACACCGGGCCGAGCCAATGCCGATTTCGTCGTCTTCCCGCCGCGCTGGACGGTGGCGGAGGATACGTTCCGCCCGCCCTGGTTCCACCGCAACGTGATGAGCGAGTGCATGGGGCTGATCAAGGGCGCCTACGACGCCAAGGCCAAAGGCTTCGCCCCCGGCGGCCTTAGCCTGCACAACCTCATGTCCGGGCACGGGCCGGACCTGGCCAGCTGGACGGCGGCCTCCCAGGCCGAGCTCAAGCCCCACAAGATCGAGGACAGCCTGGCGTTCATGGTCGAAAGCTGCTGGCCCTTCCGCCCCACGCGCTTCGCCATGTCGGCGCAAGGCGGGCTGCAGCGCGATTACGACCAAGCGTGGGGCGGTTTCCCGAAGGCGAGGCCGGGCGGCTGACCATGGCGACAATTCCTCCGCGGCCGCTCCCGCCCTGCCATCAGTATCGCGACTTCCTCGCTCCCGCCGAGCACGAGGCCCTGCTCGAATGGGCGATCGCCAACCGCGAGCGCTTCAAGCCGGCCCGTCTTACCGGCCATGTGCTCGATCCCAAGCGCCGGATCGCCGAGCGGCTCAACGATCTCGGCCCGCACCGGGCGGTGCTGGAGCGGCGGCTCAAGGAGAATTTGCCGGACATCTTCCGCCGCACCGGCACCAAGCCGTTCGAGATCGAGTTCTTCGAGCTCGAGCTCGCCGCCCATGGCGACGGCGCCTTCTTCGCCCACCACAGCGACATCCCGGTCGGCAGGGGCCGTCAACCGCTCGGGGGAGACAAGAACGGCAAGCAGGATCGGCTGGTCAGCGCGGTCTATTATTTCCATCGCGAACCGAAGCGATTTTCCGGCGGGACCCTTCGCCTCTACCGGCTCGGCGATCACGCAGCGTCGGGCGACTTCGTCGAATTCGAGCCCGAGCGGAACAGCCTGGTGATCTTCCCCTCATGGGTGCGCCACGAGGTGCGCCCGGTCGCCTGTCCCGATTGCAGCTTCGAGGATTATCGATTCGCCGTGAACGCCTGGCTCTGCAAGACGCTGGCGCCGAGGCCGCCGGCGGTGGGCGGAACGGAAGGGGCAGAGGCGGAGACCTGACGTCGCCCCGGCGACGGCCGGGGCCCCAGCGCGTATTTCGCCGGAGCCTTTCACCCCCCGGGGTCCCAGCCTTCGCTGGGACGCGCGGACCTAAGGCGTCCGCACCGCCGCCACCCGGCTGCCGTCGCCGCGCTGAAGCTCGAATCCGGTGGCGGCGTTGCCGGCCACCTTATACTCGACCCGGGTCATTGCGTCGCTCTCCAGGGCGAACAGGTTCGGGCCGATCGGGATCATGACCAGCTTGGGCCCTCCCTCGCGCTGCAAAACGAGTCGTCCGTTCTCCGCAAATACCTTCCGCTCCCCGAAGCTGCCGGCATAGGCGGTGAGGGGCAAGGCGGTCGCGACGGGGTTGACCTGGGCGGCCATCAGTTCGGCGGCAGCCTCGTAATTCGCCTTCTCCCGAGGCGCCGCGGTCGAGGCGAGGCGCCGAAGCGCATGGACCTGGGCGACCTGAAGCGCCTTTTCCGGATCGACGGCAGTGGTCGGCGCGATTCCGACTCCTTCCCAGTCCTTGCCCGTGGAAGCGAGAACGGCCCGACCGACCGATATGCTGATCAGATAGCCTCCGGGCAGCGGATAGAACCGGTTCCGGAAACCCGCGCCCGCCGTCGTCTCTCCGATCAGTTCGCCCAGCTTGAAGCCCGCGACATGCCCGGTGAACTCCTCCGCGGCGCTGGCGCTTCGGCCGCTGGTCAGGACGTAGAGAGGCTTGCCGACCATCCGCCCGGCGGGAAGGTTCGCCAGGGTCGATGTGCGGTCGGTCTGGTTGCCGAACATGTGGAAGGTCATGAGCGGCTGGTTCGGCTCCATGAAGTGGCTGACCAGATATTGCACCGCCTGAGGGCTTCCGCCGCCGTTCTGGCGCAGATCGATGATCGCCGCATCCCCCTCGTTGAGAAAGCGCATGGCATTGTCATAGGCCTCGGCGCTTTTCGGCCCGACCCATTCAAAGCCCTGCATGTTCACGTAGCGGACGTTTCCGGGAAGCACCTTCATCTCGGTGAAGCCGTGGTTGCGCCGCTGCGCCTGGCGCATCTGCTCGGGCGAGGGCCCGGCACCGGCCGGCCGGCCGGTCGGCACGGCGGCCATCTCCGCGGCCCGACGCGGAGCATATTCGACGCTGAGATGCTTGTCGCGGGCGACGGCGGTCAGGTCCGCATTGAGCCGCTCCACGAGCACCGCCGGATCGGCGACGTCGTAGCGCCCCTCGGCCAGGCCCTTGGCGAGGATCGAGTCCAGCCTGGGCCGGACTTCGGGAAGGACGTAATTGGCGGCGAGAAGCCGCCTCATCTCCGCCACAACCGTCCGGCCGTCGGCCGGAGCCGGTCTTGCCTCGGAGCCGGGGGCCTGAGCCTGGGCGGCCGCAGGCAGCAGCGCCAGCCCGGCGATGAAAACCAACATGCCGATACGCATTTCGAACTCTCCTTGGATGCCACGTCATCCCAACACTGTTATCGCTGGGACTGCCGCCAATTTCTGGCAAACTTGGGCAAAGCTCCGGTCGATTTTGGTAAATTGGCGGGCTAGGATGCCGAATGGACCAAAAGCTCGACCCCCTGGATATGAAGCTGCTCGCCTGCCTCCAGGCCGACAACCAGCTCACCGCCGAAATCCTGGCCGAGCGGGTGGGCCTGTCGCCCTCCGCCGTCGCCCGCCGCCTTCGCCAGCTTCGCGCATCGCGGGCGATCGCGGCCGACGTCGCAATCGTCGCGGAGCAGGCGGTCGGCCATCCCCTGTCCGCGGTGATCCACGTCCAGCTCGAACGGCACGCCCTCACCGAAGTGGCAAGCTTCAAGCGCCAGCTCACGACGTGCGAGAACGTCCAGTTCTGCCTGGAAATTTCAGGGGCGTTCGACATCCTCCTGCTCGTCGTCGTCGCCAACATGGAGGCGTTCAACCTGTTCGCGGACGACGTGCTCGCAGGCCAGCGCGCGGTGCGCCGCTACGAGACCAGCTTCGTCAAGCGCCGCGTCAAGGCGAGCCTGGCGCTGCCGCTGGAGCAGCTGATGGGGTGACACGACACGTCGCCCCAGCGAAGGCTGGGGCCCCGGCGGGTGAAAACACCGGCGCCCTTCACCCCTGGGGTCCCAGCCTCCGCTGGGACGACGCTCCCATTTGCTACGCCATGGCCTTGCCTATAGTCGGCCGTCATGACCTCCGACGTGCTCATCATCGGCGCCGGCCATAACGGCCTCGTCTGCGCTCATTACCTGGCGTCGAAGGGGCTGAAGGTGACGATGCTGGAGCGCCGTCATGTCGTCGGCGGAGCGGCGGTGACGGAGGAATTCCACCCCGGCTTCCGCAACTCGACCGCGGCCTACACGGTGAGCCTGCTCAACCCGAAGATCATCGAGGACATGCGGCTCTACGAGCATGGCCTCAAGGTGGTGCTGCGAAGGATCGACAATTTCCTCCCCACGCTCGGGCCGGACCATCTCCTCTCCGGCCGCGACGGCCTCACCCGGCGGGAGATAGCCCGCCATTCGCTTCGCGATGCGAAAGGCTATGACGCTTATTCGGCCGCGCTCGGATCGGTCGTCGCGATCCTTCGCGACTGGATCCTGCGCGCGCCGCCCAATGCCGGAGGGGGCATCGCCGACGTCCTGGCGGCGCTCAAGCTCGGCAAGTCGGTGCGCGGCATGAGCGCCGAGGAGCAGCGCGACCTGCTCGATTTTTTCACCAAGCCGGCCGCCGGCATCCTCGACCGCTATTTCAGCACCGACATCGTCCAGGCGCTGTTCGGCTTCGACGCCGTCGTCGGCAATTATGCCAGCCCCTACGATCCGGGCTCGGCCTACGTCCTCCTCCACCACCTCTTCGGCGAGGCCGCGGGCGTGCCCGGGGCCTGGGGCCATGCGATCGGCGGGATGGGGGCGATCACTCAGGCCATGGCCAAGGCGGCGGTGGCCAAGGGCGTCGAGATAATCCTCGACTCGCCGGTCGAGGAGATCATCGTCGAGCGCGGCCGGGCCGCCGGTGCCGTGGCGGGCGGCAAGGCCTGGCGGGCCAAGGCCGTGGCCGCCAACGTCAATCCCCGCTTCCTCTTCGGCAGTCTGGTTCCCGAGGGAGCGGTCGCGCCCGAAATCTCGCGCCGGATGGCCGGATGGGCGGCGGAATCGGCCACCTTCCGGATGAACGTCGCCTTGTCGGAGCTTCCCCGCTTCACCAGCCTGCGCGGGCCCGGAGACCATCTCACCGCCGGCATCATCGTGGCTCCGTCGCTCGGCTACATGGACCGCGCCTATACCAGTGCCCGCACCCAGGGCTGGGCCCGCGAGCCGATCGTCGAGATGCTGATCCCCTCGACCCTCGACGACAGCCTCGCCCCGCCGGGGCAGCATGTCGCCAGCCTGTTCTGCCAGCATTTCCCCTACGACGTGGAAGGCGGCTGGAATGCGCGAGTGGACGAGGCCGCGGACCATATCATCGCCCATGTCGACCGCTACGCGCCCGGCTTCAAAGCCTCGGTGATCGGCCGCCTCGCTTTGTCGCCCTGGCATCTGGAGCAGCGCTTCGGAGTTCCGCGCGGCGACATCTTCCACGGCAAGATGGGCCTCGACCAGCTCTTCTCCGCCCGGCCGATGCTCGGCCACGCCGACTACCGGATGCCGCTGGCGGGGCTCTACCTGTGCGGTTCGGGCGCGCATCCGGGCGGAGGCGTGACCGGGGCTCCGGGGCACAATGGGGCCGCGGCGATTTGGGCCGACAGGAGGAAGTGGCGCCGCGCCTGAGCCGTCATCCGTCAATCCGTCATCCCGGCGAAAGCCGGGAACTGGTGGAGACAAGGGCGCCCTACCGACCTGTGGCCCCGGCTTTCGGGTTCCCATCAAAGTACTACTTTGATGGGGTCCCTCCCGGGGTGGCGTCTCACTTCCGCTCTTACTTCTTCCCCTCCGCCCCCGACTTCCGGCACCTTTCCGCCGGCACCGGCGCCGGATCCTCGTCCGCCTCGATCAGATAGAGGATCGGCCGCTCGACATCGATCACCGCCCGGTGCTCCTTGAGCACATCCTGGCCGATGAGGCCGTGGACCGCTCCGCCCGCCAGCGGCGCGAGAGCATCCCCGATCGCGCCGAGATCGGTCAGCACCATACGGCGCTGCCGCACCGGCACGCCGCCCAGCCTCAGGCTCTCGACGGAGGTCTGGCGCGCTATGTTCGATCCGCCCAGTCCGGTGGCGCCGCCGCGGATTCCGGCATCCCTGTCGAGGCCGAAATGCCCGGCATGGTCGACGTCGATCACCGACAGGTTCGCCCCGGTGTCGAGGACGAACACGCCTTCCTTGCCGTTGATCGTTGCGGCCACCAGGTGATGGCCGGTCGACCGGGCCTCCTTGAGGCCGATGGCGGTGAAGCCGAGCAGGCAGAGCGCGTGGTCGACCGTTCCCGCCTGCTCCGGGCGATAGTCGACCTTCTGCTTCGCGGGCGCCGTGGGCAACGAACCCTCGCAGGCGGCGAGGGCGAGCAGGCCGAAAGCGGGAAGGGCGATCTTCATCCCCGGGCAAATGCGGGCTAAGGGCCTTCGTTCCCGAAGGAGAGACTCATGAAGACCCGAGCCGCCATCGCCGTCGCGCCGAACCGGCCGCTCGAAATCCACGAGGTCGACCTCGACGGCCCCCGCGCCGGCGAGGTTCTGGTCGAAATCATGGCGACCGGGATCTGCCACACCGACGCCTACACGCTGGAGGGCAAGGACAGCGAAGGCATCTTCCCCTCGATCCTCGGCCACGAAGGCGCCGGAATCGTCAGGGAAATCGGCGAGGGCGTGACCTCGGTGAAGGTCGGCGACCATGTCATCCCGCTCTACACGCCCGAATGCCGCCAGTGCAGGTCGTGCCTAAGCCGCAAGACCAACCTGTGCACCGCGATCCGCGGCACCCAGGGCAAGGGCCTCATGCCCGACGGCACCAGCCGCTTCCGCCTCGGCTCCGAGACCCTCCACCATTATATGGGCTGCTCGACCTTTTCGAACTTCACGGTGATGCCCGACATCGCCGTCGCCAAGGTCCGCGAGGACGCGCCGTTCGACAAGATCTGCTACATCGGCTGCGGAGTCACCACCGGGGTGGGCGCGGTGATCTGGACCGCCGGGGTGGAGCCGGGCGCCAACGTCGTGGTCTTCGGACTCGGCGGAATCGGGCTCAACGTCATCCAGGGCGCCAGGCTGGTGGGAGCGAACCGGATCGTCGGGATCGACGTCAACCCTGCCAAGCGCGCCATGGCGCAGGCGTTCGGGATGACCGACTTCATCAACCCCGCCGAGATCGGAATGGACAAGGTCGTGCAGGCGATCCTCGACCTCACCGACGGCGGCGCCGACTACAGCTTCGACTGCACCGGCAATACCGACGTGATGCGCCAGGCGCTGGAATGCTGCCACCGCGGCTGGGGAGTCTCCACCATCATCGGAGTCGCCGAGGCCGGGCGAGAGATCGCCACCCGCCCCTTCCAGCTGGTCACCGGCCGGGTGTGGAAGGGTTCGGCCTTCGGCGGCGCCCGCGGCCGCACCGACGTGCCGCGAATCGTCGACTGGTACATGGACGGCAAGATCGAGATCGACCCCCTCATCACCCACACCATGCCGCTCGACGACATCAACAAGGCCTTCGACCTGATGCATGCGGGCGAAAGCATCCGAAGCGTGGTGGTTTATTGACGCCCGCCGTCATCCCGGCGAAAGCCGGGATCTCGTGGAGACCCGCCGTGACTTTCTCGTCCTGAGGCCCCGGCTTTCGCCGGGGCGACGGAGTAAAAAATGACCCTCGAGACCCACTCCTCCGCCCGCGCCTTCGGCGGCACCCAGCTCGCCTGCCGCCACCCGAGCCGCGAGACCGGCACCGACATGGTTTTCGGAATCTACCTCCCGCCCCAGGCCGAGGTCGGCGCTCCTCTGCCCGTGCTCTGGTACCTGTCCGGCCTCACCTGCACCCACGCCAACGTGATGGAGAAAGGCGGCATCCAGCGCCTCTGCGCCGAACTCGGCATGGTCTTCGTCGCGCCGGACACCAGCCCGCGCGGCCCGGAAGTGGCGGACGAGCCGGATTACGATTTCGGCCAGGGCGCGGGCTTCTACCTCGACGCCACCGAAGCGTCTTATGCGGCCAATTACCGCATGTATTCCTACCTCACCGCCGAGCTTCCCGAGCTGATCGCCCAAAGCTTTCCCGCCGACATGGCGCGGCAGGGGATTACCGGCCATTCAATGGGCGGCCACGGCGCGCTGACCATTGCGCTGAAGAACCCCGGCCGCTTCCGCTCGGTCTCCGCCTTTGCTCCAATCGTTGCGCCTTCGCAGGTGCCGTGGGGCGAAAAGGCGCTGTCCCGCTACCTCGGCGAGGACCGCGCCGCCTGGCGCCGCTACGACAGCGTCGCGCTGATCGCAGACGGCGGGAGCCTTCCGGAGCTGCTGGTCGATCAGGGCATGGCGGACACCTTCCTTGAGCGCGAGCTTCGGCCCGAACTGCTCGAAGC
>DASWLY010000254.1:0-10477 GCA_036400035.1 Allosphingosinicella sp. | reverse complement strand
TGGCCGACCTGGAAGCGCTCCGGCCGCTGCTCGTCGCGGTCGCGGCCGAGATCGGTGCGCTTGATGAAGCCCGTCGCCCCATCGTCGCCGACCTGGACCTCGAGCCCGCCGTCGCGGACCTCGAGCACGGTCACGGTGACCGTCTCGTTCTTGTTGACGCCGCCGCCCGCGGCCGCGGTCCCGCCCTTGGCGACCCCGCCGCGCTCGAGCTGCTTCATGCCCAGCGAGATCCGCTCCTTCTCGACGTCGACGTCGAGGACGACGGCCTTCACCGTCTCGCCCTTGCGGTGAAGGTTCAGGGCCTCCTCGCCGGTCACGCCCCAGGCGATGTCCGACATGTGGACCATGCCGTCGACGTCGCCGTCCAGGCCGATGAACAGGCCGAACTCGGTCGCGTTCTTAACCTCGCCCTCGACCTCGGTCCCGACCGGGTGCGAAGCCGCGAAGGCCTCCCACGGATTGGCCTGGGCCTGCTTGAGGCCAAGGCTGATCCGGCGCTTCTCCTCGTCGACCTCGAGCACCGAGACCTCCACTTCCTGCGAGGTGGAGACGATCTTGCCCGGGTGGACGTTCTTCTTGGTCCAGCTCATCTCGGAGACGTGGACGAGGCCCTCGATCCCCGGCTCGAGCTCGACGAAGGCGCCATATTCGGTGATGTTGGTGACCCGGCCGGTGAAGACGGTGCCGACCGCATATTTGACGCCGGCGCCCTCCCACGGATCGGCCTCGAGCTGCTTCATCCCGAGCGAGATCCGCTGCGTTTCGCGGTTGATGCGGATGATCTGCACCTTCACCGTGTCGCCGATGTTGATCACCTCGGACGGGTGGTTGACGCGCTTGTAGGAAATGTCGGTGACGTGGAGCAGTCCGTCGATGCCGCCCAGGTCGACGAAGGCGCCGTAATCGGTGATGTTCTTGACCACCCCGTCGACGACCTGGCCCTCGGCGAGGCTCATGATCAGGCCCGAGCGCTGCTCGGCGCGGGTCTCCTCGAGGATGGCGCGGCGCGAGACGACGATGTTGCCGCGGCGGCGGTCCATCTTCAAGATCTGGAAGGCCTGCGGGATGTCCATCAGCGGCGTGACGTCGCGGACCGGGCGGATGTCGACCTGGCTGCCGGGAAGGAAGGCGACGGCGCCGCCGAGGTCGACGGTGAAGCCGCCCTTGACCCGGCCGAAGATGATGCCCTCGACGCGGTTGCCGGCGGTGAATTCGGTCTCGAGCTTGTCCCAGGCGGCCTCGCGGCGGGCGCGGTCGCGCGACAGCATGGCCTCGCCCTGGTGATTCTCGACCCGGTCGACGAAGACGTCGACGACGTCGCCGACGGCGATCTCGGCCTTCTGGCCGGGCGCGGCGAACTCGCGGAGCGAAACGCGGCCTTCCGACTTCAGCCCGACGTCGATCACGGCCATGTCGTTCTCGATTGCGGTGACCGTCCCCTTGACGACCTTGCCCTCGAAGCCCTCATTCTCGCCGCCGAGGGTATCGTTCAGAAGTTTCGCGAAATCGTCGCGAGTCGGCATCGCCGCAGTAGCCATAAGATCAGTATTCCTTCGTTGCTTTTATTCCGGCCAGGGGTTGTCTCCCCCGGTCTTCAGAACGTTTCCGCCGCGCCCGCCTCATGCGAAACGCCGCATCCATCGGGCGAACGAACGTGGAGGCAGGCCGGACCGCTTTCGCGCTGATCGAGGCCGCCCTTCCCCCCGGGAAGGGCTGCAGATGACCTTCGGACATCTGCACCTCGTTCAGCCCTCTCCCCTGCAGGGAGAGGGGGGTCAGAAAAGCAAAAAGGCGCGACAGGGGCGGGCGTTTCGCCTCTACCTCCCGCGCGCTGAGCCTTAGCCGAGCCTCCACAGGCGCTTGAGCCGCCCGCTGGACGGAGGGGGATATAGGGGAAGGGGGTGAGAGGGGCAAGCGGGTTTGGGCGAGAGGGGCGTTCTCTGCTCTTCTGGCCTGCCGCTGTGCTGCTTGGATCGCATAAAGCCCACAAAGTGCACAAAGGCACGAAAGCGCCGAGGGGTAACGCGAGCGGCGCGAGTTTCGCATCCGGATTTGGGTGCGGGTTGTGATCTACCACAGACTGCCGGATGAGAAGCGCGGCCGTGACCCCTGTGGAGTGTGTATGCATCCACACAGGTGGAGCTAGTTATGCGCAGCCGGGCCGTCATCCGCGGGCTGGCGGCGCATGGCTGGTACGAGGTGCGCCAGACTGGGAGCCACGAGCAGTTTCGGATCGGGGAGCTGCCGGAAGTTGCGCCCGGTGGCCCGAGGCTCGGTGGGGCGGTCGCCGTTCCCCCGTCGCCGCGATCCATTCAGGAACGCCTTTCGCGAACCCTCGCGGCTCGGTTCTAGGTGCGGCTCAGCGAGCGCAGGAAGTGCGGCGTGCCGAGGGCGTCGACGATCTTGACGGCGGTGGCGCCGAACCGGCTCTGCATCTCCGGAAGCTGATCGGCGGCGTGCCGGGTGGCGTCGTCGAGATCGTCGAACGCCTCGCTGCCCATGCTCAGCGGTCCCCTCATCCACATGACTTTGAAACTCATCTCTCGCCTCTTGCCGGAGTGGAAGACCCCGTCCTAGCGAAAAGGCGTTAACGACCCCTCACGCGCGCGACGGCCGCAAACTCACGCGGAAGCGGCGGCCGCCGTCCGTCTCGGGCCGGCGCCCGGGCCTAGGCTTGGATCTCCGGTGGGAGTTCCTCCGCGCCCGGGGCGGCTTCGCCGGCCGCGGCCGGGGAAAGGTTCACGGGATGGGCCGAGATCAGGCCCGGGTCGCGCGGCCCCATCGCCGCGGGCGCCTCGATGCCGATGAAATGGAGGCAGAAGAGAGTCAGCCCGGTCTCGCTGGCGGCGGTCAGCTTCCAGTCGCGATGGTTCCAGAAGCCGCCCGCGGAATCGCAGATCATCTGGCCGGCGAGCTTCACCGCCTCGCATTTGGCGACGGCGACATTCTCCAGCTCGATGCCCTCGTCGTCGCGAGTCGCGGCACCGTCCTCGATATGGAAAAAGTAGCGCGGCATCGCGACCTCCTACGACAGGCGGGAGCGCGCGGGTCTCTCAGCCGCCGAGGCCCAGGGGAACAAAGCTCGACGATGGGCCGACCCTACGCGCTTTCCCGGCCGATGTCAGCGGCCCTGGACCAATTGGCGCCGGCGCATCAACGGCGCCGCCTCGGCCTCGCCGGTGTCCTGTCCGATGCGAACCGCCCCGGCACCCCCGGTACGGCCGCCGACGGGGCCTTGCCTTTGAAAAGGCTGCGCTTTGCATCCGGGTCGGGACAGGGCTAAGGGCGGGCAGCCACCGAGGATTAAGTTCCTGCGGTAGCGGGGGCCGGGGGCGATTTACGCGACCCCCGGCCCTTTTCGCGTGTACAGGCGCGGCCGGCGCCTTCCGGAGCGGGCGGCTCTGCTGGGGAAGGTCATTCCGGAAGGCTTCCTGGCCGAGATCCCGGCGCAGCTGGATCGCGCAGAACGTTTCCAGCGACAAGATCCGCACCGGCGCCGGCGCCACGTGAACGGCGACTGTCAGTGTCGTTCAGACGCTCATCATCGCGAATCCTGCAAAGGACCGCTGCCCTCCACGGCCGGCGCGGCGTTGACGATGTAGGTCATGCGCCGGCCCAGACGGGCCCCTCCAGTTGCGTAATGGGGGCGGGGCCGGTGTCCGAAAGGACGCCGGCCCCGACTTTTTCAACAGGCAGGCGAAGAAACCGCGTCGCTTGTGACGGAAAGGGCTGGAGGCGTTGGGACGCAGGCTGGGCCTTGCGCCATCGGTCTCCATCGCCTGTCGGCCGGCGCCCCGGCACCCGGACCCAAGAGAAGGCACGACGCAGAAAGGATTTGCGCCTCGCGGAAAGGCTGGGCCCGGCTTAGGAGGGGACAGTCACTGGCGACTGTCCCCGCTGACTTCGCTAGGCACCGTCCCGAAAGGCTTGCCATGACCCTCACCGCCATCGCCCTCAATTGCAGCCTCAAGACCAGCGACGGCGGGCCTTCCTCCACCGACGCGATGATCGGGTTGGTCGTCTCCGAGCTGAAGAAGCTGGGCGTCGCGTTCCGGGGGACGATCCGGATCGCTGACCATGAAGTGAAGCCGGGAGTGACGTCCGACGAAGGGGAGGGGGACGAGTGGCCGGAGCTGAGGCGCCGGATCCTCGACGCCGACATCCTCATCTTCGGAACTCCGATCTGGATGGGACAGATGTCGAGCCTCGCCAAGCGGGTGGTCGAGCGGATGGACGCCTTCCTCTCCGAGACCGACGAGAGGTCGCGGATGCCGAGCTTCGGCAAGGTGGCGCTGGTCGCGGTGGTCGGCAACGAGGACGGCGCCCACTGCGTCTCCGCCCAGCTCTACCAGGCGTTGTCCGACACGGGCTGGACGGTCCCGGCTTCGGCCACGGCTTACTGGGTCGGCGAGGCGATGGGCGGCGTCGACTTCCAGGACCTCCCGAAGGTGCCGGACAATGTCGCGGAGACGGCCGCGATGGCGGCGAGCAACGCGGCGCATCTCGCAGGGATGCTGAAGGAGAGGCCGTATCCGGGGGTGGAAGCGGACTGACGGGCTCAAGGGCAGTCGCGGAGGCTGCTTTTGGTTCGCACAAAGGCACGAAGGCGCAAAGGGGCCGTTGCGTTCGGCCAGCGCGGAGCGCTCCTTCCCGACACAATGCCACCATCGCTGCGGGAGGGGTCATCCGCGGCGCCTGAACCGGCACGCACCCTTTGTGCCTTCGTGCCTTTGTGCGAGCCTCTCTCAAGCGGCCGACGCGGGAAAAGAGTGGCGGCATACAATTCGCGCTAAGAAAGCGCGTGGAGCGCTCTTTGGCCGAGCGCTCGCCGAAATATATGGATGAGCTAATTCAGGAACTTTGGATGAGCGAATCCGTGATTTTTGAAGCTATCCGCGCCAGCAGAGTTCTTCAAACAGGGATCGACGCGGGCGCGCCTACGCTGGCCTCTCACCTGTGGGTCAAGCGCAGGTGCCAAAATCCAAGCTGACCCATTACCCGCCAGAGTGTCCCGTTGACTTCTCGTCCCGAGGTCCCGGCTTTCGCCGGAATGATGCGGTGGCTGGCATTTGACTCATCCCCGCCCATTGACGCCGCCCCAGACTTGTCCGACAAATCGCGCCGCGCGAAGGGGAAATCATTGCCCAGTCTGGAGCTTAGCAACGTCCGCAAGGCCTATGGCGAGACGCTCGTTCTGGACGACGTCTCGCTGACCATGGAGACGAAGGAGTTCGTCGCCTTTCTCGGGCCGTCGGGGTCGGGCAAATCGACCCTGCTGAGGATCATCGCCGGGCTCGAGACGGCCGACGCGGGCGAGGTCTGGCTGGAGGGGGAGCGGATCGACCAGCGGGCGCCGGGCAATCGCGGGGTGGCGATGGTGTTCCAGCATTACGCGCTCTACCCGCACATGACGGTGCGCGAGAACATGGCGTTCGGGCTCAGGAACGCGAAGGTGCCGAAGGACGAGATCGAGGCCCGAGTGGCGGAAGCGGCTCGGGTGCTCGAGATCGAGAGCCAGCTCGACAAGAAGCCCGGGCAGATGTCGGGCGGCCAGCGCCAGCGGGTCGCGATCGGGCGGGCGATCGTCAAGAACCCCAAGCTGTTCCTGCTCGACGAGCCTTTGTCGAACCTCGATGCGGCTTTGAGGATGCGCACCCGGGTCGAGCTCGCGCAATTGCGGCAGCGGGTCGACGCGGCCCTGATCATGGTCACCCACGACCAGGCCGAGGCGATGACCCTGGCCGACCGGATCGTGGTCATGAACGACCGGCGGATCCAGCAGGTCGGGCCGCCGATGGAGATCTACGCGCGGCCGGCGAACGCCTTCGTCGCCCGCTTCGTCGGCTCGCCGGCGATGACGCTGGCGCCGGCGACGCTGGTGGACGGCGGCGGCGATTTCGCCCGGGTGAGGCTCGGCGACGGGTCGGAAGTGGACACAAGGGTGAAGCGCGCGGGGCTGCCGGCGGACGGGCCGCTTCAGATCGGCCTGAGACCCGAAAGCGTTCGGGTGGCGCGGGGCGGCGCCGGCGGAACGGCGGCCAAGGTCGACCTGGTCGAGCGGCTCGGCGAGCGGACCTTGATCTACGCGCGGCTTTCCGACGGGCAGGCGATCACCGCCGAGGACGAGGGGCTCAGCCGGGTCAGGATTGGCGACACGATCGGCCTCAGGATCGAGGGCGGCTCGGCCCACATCTTCGGCCCCGACGGTCTCGGCCATCACGCCGAGGCGCGGCCTGAATGACGGGCATGGGCCACAAATCCTCTCCCGCTTACGCGGGAGAGGAGGGACCCGAGGCGAAGGCTTGGGAGGTGAGGGTCTTGCTGAGTCCGCGGTACAGACCCTCACCTCCCGCCGCTTCGCGGCGGGCCCCTCCTCTCCCGCGAAAAGCGGGAGAGGGGAAGCGCAGGCGAGGCTCCTGATGTCGACCCGACACCGGCCCACGGACTGGAGCGGGATCCTGTTCGTCCTGCCTTTCCTCACCGCCTATGTGGTCATCCTGATCTATCCGCTGCTGAGGGGAATGGCGCTCAGCGTTCAGCGGGTCGACCTGTTCGGCGGCGGCACTTTCGTCGGCCTCGACAATTATGCGCGGCTGTTCGCGGACGACACCTTCGTGCGCTCCATCCTCAACACCTTCGCGCTCGCCTTGATGATCGTTCCGCTGCTGACGGTGCTGGCGCTGGCCCTCGCCCTCGCGCTCAATCGGGCGACCAGGGGAGCCGCGATATTCAGGGGGGTGTTCTTCTCCTCCTCGGTCCTGTCGGTGACCATCGTCACTTTGATCTGGCGCTTCGTGCTGGCGCCGGACGCGGGGCTTCTGGGCGAGACGGCGCAGGCGATCGGCGCCGAGCCGATCCCGTTCCTCAGCCACCCGACCTGGTCGCTCTGGGCGCTGGCGATCGCGACCATCTGGTGGTCGATCGGCCTGCCGATGATGCTGTTCCTCGCCGGGCTCCAGCAGATACCGGGCGACGTCTACGAAGCCGCGGCGCTCGACCGGGCGAGCCGCTGGACGACCCTTCGCCGGGTGACCTTGCCGGCGCTCAAGCGAACGGTCGTCCTCGTCGTCATGCTCCAGACGGCGGCGCAGCTTCAGATCTTCGGCCAGGCGCAGCTTCTGACCGGCGGCGGCCCGGGCGGTGCGACGCGGACCATGGTGCTGTTCATGTTCGAAGCGGCGTTCGGCCGCTGGGAGCTGGGCTATGCGACGGCGGCGGCCGAAATCCTGTTCCTGCTCATCGTTCTGATCACGCTCACCCAATATGTGACGACCATGCGCGGATCGGAGGGCGAGGGTGGCCGCTGAGCCAAGCCGAACGCGATGGCCGCCGCTGACGCTGCTCGCGATCGTGCTGGCGGCGTTCGTGATGCTGGCGCCGCTCATCTGGACACTGCTGCTCTCCCTCAAGGCGAACGAGGCCCTGATCGGCAACAGCGGAGCGGCTCTGTCGCCGCCCTACACGCTCGAGAATTACCGATCGATTTTGCAGGGGAACCAGGTGTTCCGCTGGCTGATCAACAGCCTCATCGTCTCGGGCGGGACGACGCTCGGAGTGCTCGTCCTGTGCAGCCTCGCCGGCTATGGATTCGCCCGGCTCGAATTTCCGTTCCGCCGAACGCTCTTCATCTTCGTCCTGCTCGGCCTCGCCATCCCGGAGCAGGCGGTGATCCTTCCGCAGCACCAGCTCTTCGCCGAGCTGAGGCTTCACAACAGCTATCCGGGCCTGATCCTGCCGGGGCTTGCGGGGCCGTTCGGGGTCTTCTTCATGACCCAATATATGCGCGCCATCCCCAGGGACCTCGACGAAGCGGCGATGCTCGACGGGGCGTCCCGGCTGAAGCTGTTCTGGAAAGTGCTGCTTCCGCTCACCCTGCCGGCGCAGGCGACCTTGGGCGTGTTCACCTTCCTGGGCACGTGGAACGCTTATTGGTGGCCGCTCATCTCCGCGACTCGAAGCGACATGTACACGCTCACCGTGGGGCTCGCCGCGGCGCAGATGAACTATGCGCAGACATCGGGCCTCGGCTTCCTGATGGCGCAGGCGGTGTTCGCGTCGATCCCGATCTTCATCGTCTACATCCTGTTCCAGAAGCAGATCGTCCGGGCGATGGCCGGGACGGCGGTGAGGTGAGGGGGGCGATGTGCTTCATACCCCTCATATTCCTCTCCCGCTTTTGGCGGGAGAGGAGGGGCCCGCCCGCGGAGCGGGTGGGAGGTGAGGGTCTGTACCGCGGACTCAGCAAGACCCTCACCTCCCACCCGCTCCGCGGATGGGCCCCTCCTCTCCCGCGAAGAGCGGGAGAGGGGTTTAAGGGATAAGAGTCCCACCACCCCTCTCATTTCACCGCCGTCCCGGCCATCGCGCGGACGATCTGCTTCTGGAACAATATGTAGACGATGAAGATCGGGATCGAGGCGAACACCGCCTGCGCCATCAGGAAGCCGAGGCCCGACGTCTGCGCATAGTTCATCTGCGCCGCCGCGAGGCCGACGGTGAGCGTGTACATGTCGCTGCGGGTCGCCGATATCAGCGGCCACCAATAAGCGTTCCAGGTCCCCAGGAAGGTGAAAACGCCGAGCGTCGCCTGCGCCGGCAGGGTGAGCGGAAGCAGCACTTTCCAGAACAGCTTCAGCCGGGACGCCCCGTCGAGCATCGCCGCCTCGTCCAGATCCTTGGGGATGGCGCGCATATACTGGGTCATGAAGAAGACGCCGAACGGCCCCGCGAGCCCCGGCAGGATCAGCCCTGGATAGGAATTGTGGAGCCTCAGCTCCGCGAAGAGCTGATGCTGCGGGAGGATCACCGCCTGCTCCGGGATGGCGAGCCCGAGCAGGACGAAGATGAAGAGCGTCCGCCGGAACGGGAATTCCAGCCGTGCGAAGCCGTAGCCCGCGAGGCTGCACAGGACGAGCACCCCAAGCGTCGTCCCGCCCGAGACGATGAGGCTGTTGATGAGCCAGCGGAACACCTGGTTCCCCTGCAGGATCGACCGGTAATTCTCGAGCGTGTAGGGCGGCGCCAGAGCCGCTCCGCTGTTGCCGACCAGGGCTTCGTTGGCCTTGAGCGAAAGCAGCAGCGTCCAGATGAGCGGCGCCAGCATGACGAACGCCGCCAGCAGGATCGCGACCAGCGTCAGCGGCGGCCAGCGGGTGCTAGGCTGAGTGGACATCAGCGGCCCGCTTTCCGTCCCTCTCCCGCTTTCCGCGGGAGAGGAGGGGCCCATCGCGAAGCGGTGGGAGGTGAGGGTCTTGCTGAGTCCGGCGTACAGACCCTCACCTCCCAAGCTTCGCTTGGGCCCCTCCTCTCCCGTGAAGAACGGGAGAGGCTATTGTTCGGCTTCAGCCGGATCGAATGGCGATACACCCTACCGGCCACGCTCGTCCTCCGATCCGCGCATGGTGGTGACATATTGGGTGAGCGTGATCAGCACGATGAGCAGGAACAGGATCTCGGCCGCGGCCGTCGCATAGCCCAGCTCCCAGCGGCCGAAGGCGGCTTCGAACATGAACAGCACCATCGTCCGGGTCGCTCCGGCCGGGCCGCCGCCGGTCAGGAGCTGCGCCTGGCCGAAGATCTGAAGCTGGGCCGCCGTCTGCAGCATGACGACGAGGACGACGGTTCGCTTCAGCGCCGGCAGGGTGACCCGCCGAAGCGTCGTCCAGCGGCTCGCCCGGTCGAGCGCCGCCGCTTCGTAGACGTCGCCCGGGATCTGCTGCAGGCCGGCCAGGAAGAGCATCATCGGCAGGCCGATCGACCACCAGATGGTGGCGATGGCGAGCGCCCAGAGCGACCAGGTCGGGTGGCTGAGGAACGGGATGGGCTCGGCGCCCATCGTCTGCGCCGTCTCGCCGAGCAGCCCGGCGTCGGGCGCCAGGACGAAGCGCCAGATCAAGGTGACGATGGTCACCGACAGGACGGAGGAGGAGAAGAACACGCCCCTGAATATCGCCGCTCCGCGAGTGGCGCGGTTGAGGGCGAGGGCGAGCGCCAGCGCCAGCACCGTCAGCAGCGGGACGATCATCAAGGCGAGCAGGAAGGTGTTGAGGATCGAGCGGACGAAGGTGTCGTCGGCGAACAGCCGCGCATAATTGTCGAGCCCGACGAAGGTCCCGCCCCCGAACAGATCGACCCGCTGCGTGCTGAGCGCCATTCCCCTGAGCAGGGGATAGATGAGGATGACGACATAAGCGGTGAGGAAAGGCAGGACGAAGAGCATCCCGCCCCAGTCGCGGCGCCGGGCTTGTGTCGACATTCAGAGGCCCCGCATTTTTCCCTCTCCCGCTTTTCGCGGGAGAGGAGGGGCCCGCCGCGAAGCGGTGGGAGGTGAGGGTCTGTAGCAATGAGTCAGCAAGACCCTCACCCCCCAAGCCTTCGGCTTGGGTCCCCCCTCTCCCGCGGAAAGCGGGAGAGGAGTTGTGGGGCATGACCGCCTCATTCCGCCCCCGCCTCGGCATGATGGCCCGTCCCGTCCGGG
>DASWLY010000253.1:0-4319 GCA_036400035.1 Allosphingosinicella sp. | reverse complement strand
TACTCAATACCCGCAACGGCCGTGAAGGAGAGGTTTTTGGGTCAGGGCAAGGAGCGAGGAGGGAGCGATGCTGAGGCATCGTGACCGACGAGGGACGCTGCCCTGGCCCAAAATACGCCCGCCGCTTCGCGGCGATCCCGGCCATTGCGGGTATTGAGTACGGACCCTAGGAAGCGCCATGTTCACCGACAGCCACTGCCATCTCAACTACAAGGGCCTGGTCGAGGATCAGCAGGCGGTGCTGGAACGCGCCCGGGCGGCCGGGGTCGGGACGATGCTCAACATCTCCACCCGCCAGTCCGAATGGGACGAGGTGATCGGCCTGGCCGAGCGCGAGAGCGACGTCTGGGCCTCGGTCGGGATCCATCCCCACCAGGCCGATGCCCATCCCGACGTGCAGACGGCGACCCTCGTCGAGCGGGCCGGCCACGAACGAGTCGTCGGGATCGGCGAGAGCGGCCTGGATTTCCACTACGACCATTCGGACCGCGACCGGCAGCGCGCCAGCTTCCGGGCCCACATCGCCGCCGCCCGCGAGACCGGCCTGCCGATCATCGTCCACACCCGCGAGGCCGAGGCCGACACCTATTCGATCCTGGCGGAGGAGATGGGGAAGGGGGCCTTCGCCGGAGTGATACACTGCTTCACCGCCAGCCAGGATTTCGCCGACAAGGCGCTGGGTCTGGGGCTTTATGTGTCGATCTCGGGCATCGTGACCTTTAAAAACGCCAAAGAGTTGCAATCTTCGGCGAAGATGATCCCGCCCCATCGCCTCCTGATCGAGACCGACGCCCCCTTCCTCGCCCCCGTTCCGCACCGCGGGCGCCCCTGCGAGCCGGCCTTCGTCGCCGACACCGCGCGCTTCCTGGCCGAGCTGCGGGGAGAGCCGGTGGAGGCCCTGGCGGAGCTCACCAGCGCCAATTTCCGCCAGCTTTTCAGCAAGGTGGCCTGATGGAAGTCACCATCCTGGGAAGCGGCACGTCGAGCGGCGTGCCCCGGGTCGGCAACGATTGGGGCGAATGCGATCCGTCCAATCCGCGCAATCGCCGCCGCCGGGTCTCGATCCTGGTCGCCCACCACAACGCCCGGATCCTCGTCGACACCGGCCCGGACCTTCGCGAGCAGCTTCTCGACGCCAACGTCACCGGGGTCGACGGAGTGATCTGGACCCACGACCATGCCGACCATTGTCACGGCATAGACGACCTTCGGCAGCTCTTCCATGCCCGCGGGCGGCCCGTCGCCGGCTATGCGCGCGTCGAGACTCTGGAAAGCCTCAAGCTGCGCTTCGCCTACGCCTTCGACGGCAAGAGCGGCTATCCGGCGGTCGCCGAGGCCAATCTGCTGCCGGACCATATGAACCTGAACGGCATTTCCGTGCAGGTCGTGGACCAGCCGCACGGTGACATCACAACCGCCGGGCTGCGCTTCGACGCGGGCGGATGTTCCGTGGTATATTCCACCGATTTCAGCGAGTTGACTCCGGAAATGGAGGTTCGCTTCCAAGGCGTGGACCTGTGGATCGTCGACAGCCTCCGGCGCCGGCCGCACCCGACCCATCCGCATCTGGACCTGGCGCTGGAGTGGATCGCCCGGCTCCGGCCGAAACGGGCCCTGCTGACCCACCTCGACAACAGCATGGACTATCAGACTCTGGTGGACGAGCTGCCCGAGGGGGTCGAGCCGGCCTATGACGGCATGGAAATCCGGCTGTGAACGACGGCGACCAGGCCGTCAGCTTCCTCTACCTGATCGGGATTCTCGTCCTCGTCGTCAGCGCCCTGATGGTGCGCCGGATCCCGCTGGGGCAGGGGCTCAAGATGTTCGCCGGCTGGGTGCTCATCTTCCTCGCCGCGTTCGTTGCCTTCACCCTCAAGGACGATTTCGCCGCGCTTGGCAAGCGGGTCGTGGCGGAGGGCCGCGGCGAGGGTCAAATGGTCGCGGCGGGCAAGGAATTGCGCATCAGGAAGTCCATGGACGGGCATTTCTGGGTCAATGGCGAGCTGAACGGCCGCAAGATCCGCTTCCTGGTCGACAGTGGCGCCACGGTGACGAGCATATCGAGCGATACGGCCGCGCTGGCGGACATCGAGACCGGCAGCGGCTTCCCGGCGGTGGTGCAGACGGCGAACGGAACCATCCAGGTCAAACGCGCCCGCGCCGAGCGGCTCAAGGTCGGCACGATCGAGCGGCGCGACCTGGCGGTCCACGTGTCCGAAGCGTTCGGGCCGATGAACGTTCTCGGCATGAACTTCCTGTCGTCGCTGTCGAGCTGGGGCGTCGAAGGGCAATGGCTGGTGCTGAAGCCATGAGGGGGTCGGTGTGCTCTGATGACCCGCCTGGATTTTACATAATGTATATTATCGCACTTAAAGACTGACCGGAAACCCGCCACAGTGTCGACTTCGCCCACTTCCCTGTCAGCTTTGGTCGAGATCATGCGCCGGCTGCGCGATCCGGAGAGCGGCTGCGAATGGGACAAGGCGCAGAGCTTCGAGTCGATCGCGCCTTACACCATCGAGGAAGCCTACGAGGTCGCCGACGCCATCGCGCGCAAGGACCTCGACGCGCTGAAGGACGAGCTCGGCGACCTCCAGCTCCAGGTCGTCTACCACGCCCGAATGGCCGAGGAGATCGGCGCCTTCGGCCTCGACGACGTCTTGGCGGCGATCTGCGCCAAGATGATCCGCCGCCACCCGCACATCTTCGGCGACGAAGCGGTCAGTCCGGGCTGGGAAGCTCTCAAGGCCGTCGAGCGCGACAAGGCCGACGACAGGAGTGCGCTCGCGGGCGTCGCTCTCGCGCTCCCGGCCCTGAAGCGCGCCGAGAAGCTGCAGCGCCGCGCCGCCCGGGTCGGCTTCGACTGGCCCGACTCGGCCGGGCCGCGCGCCAAGATCGACGAGGAGCTCGAGGAAATCGACACCGCCGCCACGCCCGAGGAGCACGCCGCCGAGCTCGGCGACCTGCTGTTCAGCGTCGTCAACTACGCCCGCCATCTCGACATAGACCCGGAAACCGCGCTTCGGGAAGCCTCGGCCCGCTTCGAGCAGCGCTTCCGCAAGGTGGAAGAGATTGCCGACAAGCCTCTGAAGGATATGGATATCGAGGCGCTGGAGGCGCTTTGGCAAAGGGCGAAGCGGCTGGTCTAACCGTCATCCCGGCGAAAGCCGGGACCTCGGGTCGTAAAGTCTCGGCGGCTAAATCGCCACCAGACCCCGGCTTTCGCCGGGGTGACGGCTAAAGCCGGCTCTGCAGCCTTGCCCAATCCGGGTCCGACAGCCGCACCTCGAACACCGTCTCGACCCCGTCCGTCCGCTGGCTCTCGATCCTGCCATTGGCATGGAGCCAGGCGATCGTCTCCCCGTCCGACGCCCCCAGGGCGACCGTGCGCAGCTTCGCCCCCTTGCTGAGCTTGACCGAGGCGCATTCCAGCAGGTCGTCCAAGCCCTCGCCGGTCAGCGCCGAGATCCGGATCACGTCCTCGCGCCGCGCCGCCTCGGCCCCGACGCGCTCGCCCTCCTCCGCGTCGAGAAGGTCGATCTTGTTCCAGGCTTCGACGAGGGGAGCGCCCCCCTCCCCTCCGGCGCCGATCTCCTTGAGCACGGCTTCCACGTCCTCGCGCTGGGCGTCGCTGTCGGGGTGCGAGATGTCGCGGACGTGGAGGATCAGGTCGGCGGAGATCACTTCCTCGAGCGTCGCCCGGAAGGCGGCGACGAGCTGCGTCGGAAGCTCGGAGATGAAGCCCACCGTGTCGGACAGGATCGCCTTGTCGAAGCCGGGCAGAGAGATTTCGCGCATCGTTGGATCGAGGGTCGCGAACAGCAGGTTCTCCGCCATCACCTCGGCGTTGGTGAGCCGGTTGAACAGGGTCGACTTGCCGGCATTGGTGTAGCCGACCAGGGCGATCACCGGCCACGGCGCGCGCTGGCGGCGGGCGCGGTGGAGGGCCCGGGTCCGGGTGACCTGCTCGAGCTCCTTCTTGAGCTTGGCCATGCGGTCGCGGATCAGCCGGCGGTCGGCCTCGATCTGGGTCTCGCCAGGCCCGCCGAGGAAGCCGAAGCCGCCGCGCTGGCGCTCGAGGTGGGTCCAGCTCCTGACCAGCCGGCCCGCCTGATAATCGAGATGGGCGAGCTCGACCTGAAGCCGGCCTTCCGACGTCGCGGCCCGTTCCCCGAAAATTTCGAGGATGAGGCCGGTGCGATCGATCACCTTGGCCTTGGTCGCGGTCTCGAGATTCTTCTGCTGGATGGGCGTGATCGGAGCGTCGACGATCACCAGCTGGGCTTCGTCGCGGGCCACCGCCTCGGCGATCGACTCGA
>DASWLY010000252.1:0-27954 GCA_036400035.1 Allosphingosinicella sp. | reverse complement strand
CGGCAGCCATATCAGCTTCCGCCATCCCCACGCCTTCGAGCTGTGCCAGGCGCTGATCGCCGACGGAGTCATCGGCGACTTCCGGGCGCCGGACGTGGTCCGCTTCGGCCTGACCCCGCTCTATTTGGGGTTCGAGGACGTGTGGCGGGCGGTAGACCGGATGCGCGCGATCCTGGACAGCGGCCGGTGGCGCGATCCGAGATACGCCGTGCGGGGGAAGGTCACCTGATCGCCCCCACGGCTTCGCCGCAGGGAGGCAGAAACCCCTTGTGTGTTAGGCAAACAACACACTATGTTCCGCCGAATCCAAGCTAGAGGGCCTTCGCCAGATGAAATCCAAGACCGTGCTGCTCGCCGCCTGCGCCGGGCTGACCGCCGCCGCCGTCCCCGCACTGGCGCAGAAGGACGTTCCGCTCATCCCGCGCGAGAAGATCTTCGGCAATCCGACCAAGACGGCGGCACGGCTCTCGCCCGACGGAAAGTGGCTGTCGTGGATCGCGCCTCGGGACGGCGTGCTGAACATCCACGTCGCTCCGGCCTCCGACCCGGCCCGGGTGCGGGCGCTGACCGCCGAGACCAAGAGGCCGATCCGCCAATATTTCTGGTCACCCGACAGCCGGCAGATCCTGTTCATCAACGACAAGGGCGGCGACGAGAATTTCCTGCTCTACGGAGTCGACGTGACCTCCGGGGCGCAGCGGACTCTCACCCCGTTCGAGAAGACCCGGGTGCGCGTCATCAAGTCCTCGAACCAGGTGCCCGACCGGATCCTGGTCGGAGTCAACAATCGCGATCCCAAGTGGCACGACGTCCACAGCCTCGACCTTCGCAGCGGCAAGCTGACCCCGGTGCTGTCCAACACCGGCGGCTATGCCAACTTCCTGGCCGACGAGCAGCTCGACATCCGGATCGCCGCCAAGTCGCGGCCCGACGGCGGCACCGATTTCCACCGGGTCTCGGGCAATGTGGTCGAAGCCCGGCCGTTCGAGCAGGTGACCCTGGAGGATTCGCAGACCACCCAGCCGGTCGGCTTCACCGCCGACGGCAAGACCCTCTACTGGCTCGACAGCCGGGGGCGCGACACGGCCGCCGCGATCGCCCAGGATGTCGCCACCGGCCGAAAGACCGTCATCGCGCAAGACGCCAAGGCCGATATCGGCGGCGCCATGGCCAACCCGCGCACGGGGCGGCTCGAGGCCTATGCGGTCAATTATCTCAAGAACGAATGGGTGCCGCTCGGCGCCGCGGTGAAGGGCGATCTCGACTTCCTGAAGAGCAGGCTGAAGGGCGAGATCTCCGTCACCTCCCGAACGAAGGCCGACGACAAATGGATCGTCGCGGTGGACCCGGTGACGGCGCCGTCGAGCGCCCATCTCTACGACCGCAAGGCAAAGACCCTCACCAAGCTCTACACCAGCCGGCCCGAGCTTGAAGGCGCGCCGCTTGCCGCCATGCATCCGGTCGAGATCAAGACCCGGGACGGCCTCAACATGGTCTCCTACCTCACCTTGCCGGCGGGCAGCGACCCCGACGGCGACGGCAGGCCGAACAAGGCGATGCCGCTGGTGCTGATGGTCCATGGCGGGCCGTGGGGCCGCGACGTCTACGGCTACGACCCCTACGCGCAGTGGCTCTCCAACCGCGGCTATGCCGTGCTCTCGCCCAACTTCCGCGCCTCGACCGGCTTCGGCAAGAAGTTCGTTTCCGCCGGCGACATGCAATGGGGCAGGAAGATGCAGGACGACCTCGACGACGCGGTCGACTGGGCGGTGGGCCGCGGAGTCACCACGCCCGACAAGGTCGCCATCATGGGCGGCTCCTATGGCGGCTACGCCGTCCTCGCCGGCCTCGCCTTCACCCCGGACAAGTTCGCCTGCGGAGTCGATATCGTGGGCCCGTCCAACCTGGGCACCTTGCTCAGCACCATCCCGCCTTATTGGGAGGCGCTGCGGGCGCAATTCCACAAGCGCATGGGCGACCCCGCTACGCCGGAGGGCAAGGCCTATCAGCGCGAGGTCTCGCCCCTCTACAGCGCGGACAAGATCCGCCGCCCGCTGCTCATCGGCCAGGGGGCCAACGATCCCAGGGTCAATGTCGCCGAGTCGCAGCAGATCGTCGACGCGATGAAGGCGAAGAACATCCCCGTCACCTACGTCGTCTTCCCCGACGAGGGCCACGGCTTCGCCCGGCCCCAGAACAACATCGCGTTCAACGCGGTGGCGGAGAATTTCCTGGCGAGATGCCTGGGCGGGCGGGCCGAGCCGATCGGCGACGCTCTGAAGCCGTCGAGCGCGCAGGTGCCGCACGGCGCCGAATATGCGCCGGGGCTGGCGGAGGCGCTGAAGTAGAATTTGCCTCCCCATCGAAGATGGGGAGGGGGACCATGCGAAGCATGGTGGAGGGGTAAATGGCGCGGATCTGTTCCAGCTACCTCTCCACCACCTTCGGTGGTCCCCCTCCCCATGCTTCGCATGGGGAGGCAGCTACATCCCCTACGTCCTCCCACTCGTCAAACACCCCCCGCGGCACCTCCACCCCCTCGCGCTCGTCGTCCCAGATCATGTGCATCAGCCACCAGCGGCGGCCGTCGTTGAACAGGTGCGCGCAGTTCATCCCGCGCTTGATCAGCTCGCCGCCTTGCGGAGCGGTCCGGGCCTCGTAGGCGGAGAAGACCTGGGCGACGTTCCCGAAGCGAACCGTCCGCCGCTCCGTCTCGATCTCGTAGAAGGGCCGGCCGGCGAGCAATGCCTTCGCATTTGCCTCGTACGCGTCGGCCGAAAAGGAGAAGGCGACCGGCATCCCCGACCGGTCGAGCCCCGTCCGCACCAGCCGCACGTCGGGATGGTAGATCCGCCGGGCCAGCTCGAAATCCTGGCCTCCGGGCGGCCCCGAGATGGCGCTGTAGAGCGCCGTCATGAGCTGGTCGATCGTCTCGAACCCTGGGGGCTCGCCGGTCATCCGTACCTCCTCCATGGCCGCCGCCACATTGCACAAAGGGGGGCGTTCAGCTATGGGCCGCTGACCGCCCTGGGTGCCCGTCCGCCGACGACGCTTCCGGGGCCGATTTTTTCCTGTCCCTGGAAAGGCGCATTGTCCATGTCCCGCCGCCGCCAGATCTACGAAGGCAAGGCCAAGATCCTCTACGAGGGCCCGGAGCCGGGCACCTTGATCCAGTATTTCAAGGACGATGCCACCGCCTTCAATGCCCAGAAGCGCGGCACCATCTCGGGCAAGGGCGTGCTCAACAACCGGATCTCGGAGCATATCTTCACCCTGCTCGGCCAGATCGGCATCCCGCACCATTTCATCCGCCGCCTCAACATGCGCGAGCAGCTGATCCGCCAGGTCGAGATCATCCCGATCGAGGTGGTGGTGAGGAACGTCGCCGCCGGCACCCTCTCCACCCGCCTCGGGATTGAGGAAGGCACCCAGCTTCCCCGCGCCATCCTCGAATATTTCTACAAGGACGACGCGCTCGGCGATCCGATGATCGCCGACGAGCATATCGCCTGCTTCGGCTGGGCGAGCCAGGAGGAGATGAACGACATCGCCGACATGGCGGTGCGCGTGAACGATTTCCTCTGCGGCCTGTTCGCCGGCATCGGCATCCGCCTCGTCGACTTCAAGCTCGAGTTCGGCCGGATCTGGGAGAACGAATATCCCCGGGTCATCCTCGCCGACGAGATCAGCCCCGACGGCTGCCGCCTCTGGGACATGACCACCAACGAGAAGCTCGACAAGGACCGCTTCCGCCGCGATTTGGGCGGCGAGGCCGAAGCCTATCAGGAAGTGGCGCGCCGGCTCGGCCTGATGCCGGAGGGCGACAGCAACATGGTCCTCGACCTCGACAAGCACCGGCAGAAGAAGGGGCGCTGACCCCCGTCACCCCGGCGAAAGCCGGGCCTCGGCGCGAGCCGCCGAGACTTCTTGTCCTGAGGTCCCGGCTTTCGCCGGGATGACGGGTGCTCCTTGCGCCGATTTACCGCGCCACCAACCTTGGGTGCCCCCCTCGCCCTGCCTGCCCGGGGAGCGCCCGATAAAAAAAGCCCCGCCGGTGAGGGCGGGGCTCGGGCCTTTTCGGCTCTCTCCTAGGTTTGGATCAATTCCCAGCGGCGGGGCCGCCGATGGCGATCCGGCTGGCGGCGGCGGCGCGCTGCTGGACGGACTGCAGGTAGCTGGTCGACTGGAGGAAGGGGACCGGGTTGACCGCCTTGCCGTCGATGCGGACTTCGTAATGGAGGTGGCTTCCGGTGGAGCGGCCGGTCGAACCCATCAGCCCGATCATGTCGCCGCGCTTCACGCGCTGGCCGGCGGTGACCAGAGACTTGGAAAGGTGGCCGTAGCGGGTCTGGATGCCGTGGCCGTGCTCGAGCTCGACGAGGTTGCCGTAGCCGCCGCTATTATATTCGGAGCGCCCTACCGTGGCGTCGGCGGTGGCGTAGATCGGGGTTCCGATCGGGCCGGCGAGGTCGATCCCGGCGTGCATCGCGGCTCGGCCCTTGAACGGATCCGAGCGGATTCCGTAGCCCGACGTGAAGTTGGTGCCGCGGACCGGCTCGGTCGACGGGATGGCGACGGTGCCCTGCTCGAGCCGGTCCAGCCGGGTCCAGCTGTTGAACAGCGCCTTGAAGTTGGGGTCGGCGGCGCGGACGGTCTCGACCGGCTCGAACGGACCGCCGACTCCGGCCTGGAGGCGGCGCGGGTCGAGGCCGAGGCGGCGGACTTCGACGGCGGTGAGCTGGAAGCGGCGCTGGGCGGCTTCCTTGATCACGGCGACGTCCGCCTGCATCGCGGCGAGCTCGCGCTCCATCCGGGCGACGTCGGCGTTGGCGGGCGCGCTTGCGGCGGTGGCGAGCTGGGCGGCGGCGAAGATCGACCAGAAGAGCAGGAGGAGGGCGACGAAGGCGCCGGCGGCCTGGACCCCGGAACCGACCTGGACCCGGCGCAAGGCCTTGCCGTCGTGGAGAAAAATGTCGCGCGGCTTGAACATCGTGCGGAACATTCCGAAGAGCCCCGCATTGTTTGTTTTAGTCAGCACCATCAAGTCCCCGACTGGCCGCCCCTTACTGGGCGCGGCCACGCGCAAAGCGCGACCGAAAGCATTAATTCCAAGGCGTTTCCGCCCCCGCGATACGTCAGGGAGTTGCCCCCTCCGCGACGTGTGGCTGCAGACTGTTAAACATCTCCTGCCACGGCAAGCGCCATGTAGTAATCGCGGGACAGACCGGCTTCGTCGCGCGCTGAATCGTTGAACGGAGGCTTAATCGCGCCTCTAAAGCGGGCCCCGACCAATCGTTTCCACGTCGAAACAGGCCCGATTCTCCGCGATTCACAGCCCCATAGGAACCATTTCGAGCCCGCCGCGACGTGCCTTATCTCGTCGCGGTAGATGCGGCCCAGGATCGCCGCCGAACGCGCGTCGCCGGCCGCTTCGAACCGCGCCACCGCCGCCGGAGTCACGTCCAGCCCGCGCGCCTCGAGGACCATCGGAACGACGGCCAGGCGGGCGAGCGGGTCGTCGGCCGTCGCTTCGGCCGCTTCCCACAATCCGTCATGGGCCGGCAGCGCCCCGTAGAAGGAAGCGAGCGACCGGAGGCGCCGGTCGAGCAGCGCGAAATGCATCGCCTCGTCGGCGCCGACGGCGAACCAGTCGTCGACGAACGCCCGCGGGAATTCCGCCCCGAAGCGCCCGGCGAGGTCGAAGGCGAGATCGATGGCGGAGAATTCGATATGGGCGAGCGCGTGAAGCATCGCGGTCCGCCCGCGCTGCGAGCCGCCGCGCCCGCGCTTGGGCATTCGCGAGGGTGGCAGCAGCTCCGGCCGCTCGGGCCGCGCCGGCGAGTCGGGCATCGCGGTATCGAATTCGTACTCGAGATCGCCGCGCCGCCACGCGCGGGCGGCGGCGCGGGCGGCGCGCACCTTCGCCATCGGCTCGGCGGTGAGGAGGACGGCTCGGCAGGCCTGTGCGACGGTGGAGGGGGAAGGAAGCATCGGTCGCCTATAGCCCCGTCCTTGCGAGGAGCGAAGCGACGCGGCAACCCAGCGGGCATCAGGCACCGCTCTGGATTGCTTCGCTTCGCTCGCAATGACGGAAGCCTAGTGAAGCGCGGCCAGTTGCTCCTCCAGCCGCTCCAGGTCGATCGTCCGCAACGTGTCGAGGCCGTCGATCACGAAATAGCGAGGCTGGATGGTGTCGGAGCGGTACGGCATGCGCAGCACCCGCTCCAGATCGAAGGGCAGGCGCTCCGGCTTGGCGCTGTCGAGGGCGTAGGCCGCCTCGCCGAAGCTGGAGGCGAGGCCGGCGCCGTAAAGCTTCAGGGCGCCGTCCTCCAGCGCCATGCCGAACTCGACCGTGAACCAGTAGAGGCGCGAGAATTCGGCGACCTTGCCCAGCTCCACCGCTTTCAGCCCCTCCTCGCCGAGCCGCTGCATGAAGTCGGCGAACCAGCGGTCCGCCAGCATCGGGACGTGGCCGAACACGTCGTGGAACACGTCCGGCTCCTCGAGATAGTCGAGGCTGGTCGCCGGGCGGATGAAGTTGCCGGCGGGGAACTGGCGGCGGGCGAGATGAGCGAAGAAGACCTCGTCCGGAACCAGGCCGGGCACCGCCACCACCTTCCAGCCGGAACGGGCGAAGAGCCGTTCGTTGAGGTCGTCGAAATGGGGGATTCCTGAACGCGAGAGGAGCAGCGAATCGAGCCCCTGCTCGAAGGCGGCGACGGCACGGCCGGCGAGCTTTCGGCGCTGACGGGCGAACAGGATGTCCCACACCCGATGCTCTTCGGCGCCGAAGCGCTCCCAGCGCTGCGGGATCGTCCAGTCCTCGGCCGATCCCGGCGGCCGGAGCGATCGCGGCGGCGGCAGGGTGTCGGTAAAGTCGGTAAACATCTGGGTCTCTCCACAAGAAAAAACCCCGCCCGGAGGTCCGGACGGGGTCGGTTGAAGCTGAGGCTTGTTAAGCGCGCGCTATTCCGGTCCCGCCCGAGCGATTCGGTAATAATAATAGCTGGAAGCCGCGGCACGGAGCGTCGCGTTCGTTCGAGCGGCGTTGGCGCGCATCGGCTTCATCCTTCGGAGGCTGACTTACGCGAGCCGGTTTGTCAACTTGCGCCTGAGCCCCCGGTGAACGCCGCCTCCACCTCGGCGAGCATCCTTGCCTCCTCGCCCTCATAGCGGGGCGAGAAGTGGAACGGCTCGAGCCGGCGGACTCCGGCCGCCCGCCCGATCTCGCCCGCGGCCGTCGTCGTCAGATGCGCCCGCGCCAGCGCCCGCTCCGAATCGGCGGCGGCGAAGCAGGATTCGAGGAAGAGGATGTCCGCGCCGCGGGCGAGGTCGGCGATCGCCCGGCGATTGGCGGGGGTGTCGGCAACGTCGGTGACGTAGGCGAGCTTCTGCCCCGGGACAACGCTGACCAGCTCGCGAAGCTCGCCGAGCGGGAGGGCTCCGCCCGGCGAGGCCACGATCCAGTCGTCGGGCCGCCCCTCCAGCACCGCCTGCTTCAGGCCCTGCAGCCACGGGCCGGCCGCAAGCCCGAGCGCTTCCACCCGGTTGCGCCAGACGTTGACATGGGCCGCCTCGGCGGCGGCGAAGCCTAGGCAGGGGCCGTGATGCTCGAGCAGCGCCGCCCGGACCGTGAGACCGTCCACTTGCGCCACCAGCCCGTCCTGCGCCTGTCCTTCGCCGAGATCCTCGCGCTCGAACGCCCGCTTCAGGCGGAAGCGGGCGGCGAGCGTTCGGCCGCCCGGGTGGAGCTCGGTGACGTGGAAGACGAGATCGGCCTCGTAGCGGTCGACAAGGTCCCATTGATAGCCGCCGAGCTTGTGCCCCGCCTGATCGGCGAGGCCCGGCGGGCCGATCAGCCCGATCCTCCTGTCGCGGCCGACATTGACCCTGAGCAGCGCGTCGAAGCCGATGAAATGGTCGATATGGGTGTGGGTCACGAAGACGTGCGACACGCGCAGCAGGTCCCGTGCGGACAGCGGCGCGAGGTCGCCGAGATCGAACAGCAACGCGCTGCGCCGGTGGAGCTGCTCGACGAACAGGCCGGGATCGCCGAACCGGCCGTTGACGAGGCGCGGATGGAGATTGGGGCGCATCAGCCGCGCTCCCAGGCCGGCACCAGCCGCTCGACCAGGGTCCACCCCGCCGCTCCCGGGACGGCCCACAGCCTGCCGAGACGGATGCCGGCGGCAAGGCCGCGGAAGCGGGTGAGCAGCCGGTCGGGAGAGGTGAGGACGCCCAGCGCCCGATCCTCGCCGCTTGTGTCGACGACGGCGCAGACCGGACGCTCGGCCCCGGCCGCCCATCGGGGCGGCGCCGGATGCCAGGCGGGCTCCCGCACAGGCCGCTCGACCGCCCCGGCAAGGGCTTGCGCGAAGGCCGCCTGCCGGATCGCGCGGCGCATGGCCGGGGTCTTGGGCCGAGCCCAGGGAGACCTGTCCAGCCGCACCGCCGGCCACTTCGCCAGCAAGGCATCGAAGGGCGCCGGCGCGGCGATGGCGACGACCAGTTCCGGGCGCAGGGCGTCGAGCGTCATCGCCTGCAGCCACACGCCCGGGCCCGCGACATAGCCCGACGTGTTGGCGACGAAGCCGCGGCGGGTGCGTTGGGCGAGATCCGCCGCCGCCGCCGCGAGCGCCCGGAAGCTGCCGACCGAGGTGCTGCCCAGGAAGACGAACCGGTCGACTCGCCGCTCCGGCTCAAGCCGGCCGAGCGAGGCCGTGCCCGGTGGGCCGATCATCTTCTGTCCCGGGTCGAGGTCGATGATCGGGCAGTCCGGCCGCCGCCCGGCCAGAGCGGCGACGAAGGCCGACTTGCCGGAATCGGGCGGGCCGAGCACGGCCACGCGCTTCGCCGCCCCTGCGCTGACGAGCGCTTCCTCCCACTCCGGCGGCAGCTCCAGCATGGCGCGTCAACGCCCGCCGCGCCTCTTGGTTACGGCAGCTCGCGCGCCGCTTGGAGCACGTCTTCGGCATGGCCCGGCACCTTCACCTTTCGCCACACCCGCTTCACGACGCCATCGCGGTCGACGAGGAAAGTGGCGCGCTCGATGCCCATATATTTGCGGCCGTACATCGATTTTTCGCTCCAGGTCCCGAACGCCTCGCAGACCGAGCCGTCGGCATCGGTCGCGAGCGGCACCTTGAGGCCGTATTTCTCGGTGAACTTCGCGTGCTTTTTGGCATCGTCCTTGGAGACGCCGAGAATCCACGTGCCGGCATTCTTGAATTCGTCGGCGAGCGCGGAAAAAGCCTGAGCCTCGGCGGTGCAGCCGGACGTGTCGTCCTTCGGGTAGAAGTAGACGACCAGCTTATGGCCGCTGAAATCCGCCGGGCTGATCTCCTTGCCCTCGACGCTCGCCAGCTTCACGTCCGGAACCTTGTCGCCTTCGCTCAGCATCTCGACTTCTCCAACCACACCTCATCCCGGCGAAAGCCGGGACCTCGGCGCGGATGAAGCGCCGAGCATTTCACCCCACGAGGCCCCGGCTTCCGCCGGGGCGACGGGCTAGGCGGCCGACACCGCCCGCCACAGCTCCGCCACCCTGTGCCGCGCGGCGTCGTGCGCCGCAAGCAAAGCGTTCCAGTCGGGCAGGCCGCAGGCGGCGGCGACCAGCGGCTTGGTCTCGTCGGGCGGCTCGTCCGAGGCCGGCGAGACCAGCCGGAACATGACCAGCATCCGGGTCAGCAGCCTCAGCGCCGGGTCGATATCTTCCCCCACCAGGCCGTGCGCCACCAGATCCTGCAGGGCGTCCTCGAGATGGGCGTGGAGGCCGATATTGTGCTTGAGCTGCAGCGTGTGGACGGCGAATTCGAGGTCGACGAGGCCGCCCGGCCCGAGCTTTATGTCGAACCGCCCCTTCGGCGCCTTGTGGGCCGCCATGTCGTTGCGCATCGCCACCGCGTCGGCGACCAGCCGCGCGGGGTCGCGCGGCTTGGCCAAAGTGGCGTCGATCACCGCTTGAAGGGCGGCGCGACCCTCCGCCGAACCGAAGACGGGGCGGGCGCGGGTGAGCGCCATATGCTCCCAGGTCCAGGCCTGCTCGCTCTGGTAGCGGGCGAAGCTTTCGAGGCTCACCGCCAGCATTCCGTCGGTGCCGGACGGGCGAAGCCGAGTGTCGACGTCGTAGAGCGGCCCGGAGGCCGTCGGCACGCTCAGCGCCGCCGTCACCCGCGGCGCCAGCCGGTTGAAATAATCCGTGGCGCGAAGCGGTCTCGGACCGTCCGATTCCGCCTCGTGAGTGCCGCTGAACAGGTAGACCAGATCGAGGTCCGAGGCGTGTGTCAGAGCTTCCCCGCCGAGCCGGCCGAGCCCCATGACCAGCAGCTCCGAGCCCGGCACCCGCCCGTGCCGCGCCTCGAACTCGGCGATGGCGGCGCGGGCGAGGACGTTGATCGCGGCCTCGGCGACCCGCGAATAGCCTTCGGCCGCCTCGATCGGGTCGGAATGGGCGACGATCAGCTGCACGCCGAGCGCGAACCGGCGCTCGTTGACCCGCCGCCGCACCCGGTCGAGCACGAGCTGGTAATCCTCGCCGTCCCGCTCGGAGCGGGAGAAGTCGAGGATCAGCGCGTCGACGGGACCCGGAGGGGCAAAGGCGCTGGCGTCGATCAGCCCGTCGAGCAATTCGGGCCTGCGCCCCAGTTGCTCGGCCAGTGCCGGAGCGTGGCTGAGGATGGTGCCGAGATGCTCGGTGAGGCCGGGCCGCGCCTCGAGCAGCCGGTAGAAATTGACCCCGCTCGGCAGCCGGGTGACGACGTCGTCGAAGCGGTTCATCGCCCGCATCGGATCGGGCGCCCTGCCGAAGGCCGCGATCAGCACCGGCAGCATCGCCTCGAAGGCCTCGCCGGCGGCGGCGGTGCGAAGCGAGCGCGCCTTGCCGCCCCGCCAGCCCTCGACCCGAAGCCGCGCCGAGACCGGATCGTCGAAGCCTGCGTGGCGCAAATGCGACTCCAGCGCTTCCGGGTTCCTCGGAACCCTGTCCTCGCCTTGGCCGGCGAGGCCGTCATAGAGCTCGCCGCAGCGGCTTACCGGCGCCTCCAGCCGTGCGAGCAGGGCCGTGCCCGAGTCGAGGCCATGGAGCCGGGCGACATTGTCGAGCGCCTCGGCATCGGCGGGCAAGGCATGGGTCTGGCGGTCCTCGACCATTTGCAGCCGGTGCTCGATCGTCCTCAGCAGCCGGTACGCCCCGGCCAGATCGTCGGCCGCGTCGCCGGGGATCCGCCCCGCGGCCTTCAGCGCCGCCAGCGCGGGGAGCGTTGCCGGGGCCCGCAGCGCCGGCTCGCGCCCGCCGTGGATGAGCTGGTGGATCTGGGCGAAGAACTCGATCTCGCGGATGCCGCCGCGGCCTCGCTTCACGTCGAA
This sequence comes from Allosphingosinicella sp., assembly GCA_036400035.1. Classification (GTDB taxonomy): domain Bacteria; phylum Pseudomonadota; class Alphaproteobacteria; order Sphingomonadales; family Sphingomonadaceae; genus Allosphingosinicella. Next base: position 16,590 of record DASWLY010000252.1, on the reverse strand, counting down.
GCCGGGCCCGAATATCTGACCCTTCGAATAATGGTCGCGGATCCGGCGGGTGATCGCCTGGACCTCTCCGATCGCTCCGAAATCGAGCGACCGCCGCCACACGAAGGGATGGAGAGCGTCGAGGAAGTAGCGGCCGACCTCCGGGTCCCCCGCCACCTGCCGGGCCCGGATGAACGCCGCCCGCTCCCACGGCAGAGCGGAGGATTCGTAGTAGGAGATGGCGGCATCGACCGGCAGCGCGATCGGAGTCGCTTCCGGCGAGGGCCGGAGGCGAAGGTCGACCCGGAAGACATAGCCCTCGGCGTCCCGCTTCTGGAGAAGCTCGACGAGGCGGTTGCCGATCCTGAGCGCGCCCTGCCCCGGCTCCTCGCGCGGCTTCAGCGGCAAGGTCGCCGGATCGTAGAGGAAGAGCAGGTCGACGTCCGAGGAGTAATTGAGCTCGCGGCTGCCATGCTTGCCCAGCGCGATGACCGCGAAGCCGAGCGGCGCGTCGTCCGGAGTGCGCTCCTGGAAGACGCCGGCGAGCGCCCGGCCCAGCGCCCGGTCGGCGAGGTCGGCGAGCGCCTCCATCAGCCGTTCGAGCGGGATCGCGCCGGCGAGGTCCGCCACCGCCAGCGCCGCGGCGAGGGCGCTCCGCTCGCGCCGGAGGGCGGAGGCGAGACTTTCCGCGTTGTCGCCGGCCAGGGCGGCTCGCGCTATCGCGTCCTGCGCCCGGCCCGCCTCAAGCGCCTGGGCGATGTCGGGGAAGCGCTCGAGCTGCAGCTTCAGGAAGGGAGAGCATGCCCGCGCCCTGGCGAGGGCCTCCTTAACCGCTTCTTCACGACGTGTCTCATTCATACAACAGCCCAGATCAGTTCCGTTGAGGACGCGCAACGGTTGAAACTCCAGGGTTCCCGGCGCGTTCTTAGGACCGTGAATACGCTCAATCCGAGAAGAGAAGCCATGGTCCACGCTTCCTCAAGGCGCTTCGTCAAGGTCGCGCCGCCGACGGTTCATGCGGGGGTCGGGAACGCTCTGCGCGAGGCCTTCGCCATGGACGGCGAGGTCCGCTCGCTCGCGATGTTCGAAGATCTGCTCGTCAGGCTCGACCAGGCGTAACGCATCGTCGGCTCGTCGATGATATCGTCATCCCGGCGAAAGCCGGGATCTCGTGGAAACCCCTGCGTCATTCCGGCGAAAGCCGGGATCTCGTGGAGACCCCTGCGTCATCCCGGCGAAAGCCGGGATCTGGTGGAGACCCGCTGAGACTTCTTGTCCTGAGATCCCGGCATTCGCCGGGATGACGAGCGAACCCGTCCTCCCTAAAGCTCCGGGTCCCGATCCCGGCTCAGCTCGTCCACTTCGCTCATGATGCTCTGAAGCGCGGAGCGGCCGCCCTCATTCTCATGCTCGCGGCGAGAGGGGAGCTTGCCGTCGGTGAGCAGCGCCTCGAGCGCGACCCGGCCGCGTGCGACCCGGCTCTTGATCGTCCCGACCGCGCAGCCGCAAATCTCGGCCGCCTCCTCGTAGGCGAAGCCGCCGGCGCCGACCAGAATCAGCGCCTCGCGCTGGGGCTGCGGCAGGTGGAGCAAAGCGCGCTGCATGTCGGTCAGCTCGACATGCCGGTCCTGGCTCGCCGGCGCGGCCAGCATCTTGGACGCGGTGATCTCGTCCCACTCGCCCTTGAAGCGCGCACGGCGCATCTGGCTGAGAAACAGGTTCCTGAGGATGATGAAGGTCCAGGCCCGCATGTTGGTGCCGGCCTGGAAGCGCTTGCGCGCCGCCCAGGCCTTGAGAAGCGTCTCCTGCACAAGATCGTCGGCGAGGTCGCGGCTTCCCGAGAGCGAGCGGCCGAAGGCGCGCAGATGCGGTATCACCTGCGCGAGCTGGTCCTTGAACTCGTCGTCGGGCAACGGGACCGGCTCGAAGCGCGGGGCCTCGTTGTCGCCGTCGTCCTCGTCGTCCACTTCCGGCTGCTGAACCAAGCTGCCCCCGTTATACGCTATACTGATTTCGCTCACGCCGTGCGGAAGGGCCGAAGCCCCGCTCTCTTCAGTCAGGATGTAGGCCTCTACTTCCAGAGTAGCAAGATGAGCCCGAACGCGAGGAGCACAAGCCCCAGGGATATCGGCAGAATATAGCGCGTCATGTGCGGGGTAGATCCCGCGCGCGCGCTCGTCGTGTCGATATGTTCGCCCTCGTCCATGATCCCTCGGTTCCGCTCGTTATGTGGGCGCAACGCCCGCTTCACGAGCGGGTTCCGTGTCAGGATTCCATCGGCACCGTCGCCTCGTTGAAAAACAGCGCCTGGGCGATCGACGCTCTAACCGTCGCGCGCTGGAAAGGCTTGCTGATCAGGAAGGTCGGTTCGGGGCGCTCGCCGCTGAGCAGGCGCTCCGGGAAGGCGGTGATGAAGATGACGGGCACCTTGAACTCCGCAAGGATGTCTTTCACCGCATCGATGCCGCTGCTGTCGTCGGCGAGCTGGATGTCGGCGAGCACCAGGCCCGGACGCCGCGCCATCGCCTGCGCCACCGCCTCGTCGCGGGTCACGGCGACTCCGGTGACGGTATGGCCGAGGTCGCGGACGATCGTCTCGATGTCCATGGCGATGATCGGCTCGTCCTCGATGATCAGGACGTCGGCGCGAGTCTGGCGTTCGATCTCCGAATGGGCCTCGTTGACCAGCCGCTCGACGTCCTCCGGGCTGACCGCGATCACATAACCGGCGTCTTCGGAGGTGAACCCCTCCATGGCCGTGAGCAGCAGCGCCTGGCGCGAAAGCGGCGTGATCCGTGCCAGCCTGGCATGGGCGATGGCGGCGTCGCCGTCATCCTCGCCCTCGAGATCGTCCTCGATATTGGCCGACGACCAGATGGCGTGGAACGTGCGGTACAGGCCGAGCCTCGGATCGACCTCGCGCGGGAATTCGTTCGGCGCCGCGATGATCGCCTCGAGCGTGGCCTTGACGAAGGCGTCGCCGTGGCTCTGGGTGCCGGTGAGCGCGCGCGCGTAGCGCCTCAGGAAGGGGAGGTGTGGCGCGAGATCCTGACCAAGCGACATGTTCGTTTCGACTCCTGTTCGGTCCGGGTCCTATTGAGGTTGTGCCCGCGCTTTGCAACCCGCCTTCAGGCATGTTCGACGGCCGCGAACAGGAGGAAATTTCGGCCCGGCCCGCTCCTCACGCGGCGTTGGAACCAATCAGCGAGTTTTTTGTTTCCACGGCGACTGCGGGCCAGTATCTGGCCGCGGGGTGGGTCCTGCACATCTGGTTTTCGATTTCGATCCAGGTCGATTTCGATCCAGGCGGTGGCGGACCCGTTTTTAAAAAGTGCAGCGGGCGCGGCGCCGGCGTCGCGAGGGGTAGACGATTTGAGCTTCGAGAACGAAAGCGATCGCCGGCGCAAAACCGATCCCTCCCCTCCGGCCGACAGCGAACATATGCCTACCAGCCGGAAGAAGCGCGGGCCCAATGCCGAGATCGGCCAGGCCTTGCGCAAGGCCTATCGCGAGGCGATCGACGAGACCATCCCCCCCGAGATGCTCGATCTGCTGGGCAAGCTCGGTTGATCCAAGCTGGGTTGAGTCCGGCCGGCCGCGGTCGTGAGCACCGACCCTGAGGGCCGCCGCTCGGCGGTATCGGAACGCGTGACACCTGAAGCGAAAGGCTGGCTGGCATCCCGCTTCGCCCGGCTCTCCACCGGGCTCAAAATGGCGCTCATCTTCAGCGCGGCCCTCTTCCCTCTCGGCCTCATCGCCATCCTCGTCTCGATCCAGAGCGCCGAGCAGAAGAAGGCGGATCGTGCCGAGGAGACCCTCGCCCGGCTCGAGCTCAAGGCGCAGCGGCTGAACTCGGCCTTTTCGAGAAGCGTGCTCACCATCAACACCGCCAGCGTCGCGATCTCGCTCACCGACGAGGGGTCGCGGATCTGCCAGACCACCCTCAGGGAGCTCGAGCAGGGCGCGGTACAGGTCCGCTACGCCCTTTATGGCGCGGGCAAGCTTCGCTGCGCCAGCGCCGCCTTCGTCCCCTCCCTGGGCTCCGTCCGGGCCGTGAGATCGGGGACGATCGCCCGAATCCGCGATGATGGCCGCGCGCTCAGCCTGGTGGTGTTCGGGGAAAGGGGCGAGATCGAAGGGGTGGCCGAATATAGCCGGGAGGCTTTGGGCGACCTCACCTACATTCCCGGCACCAGCCGGGACTTCGACCTGCATCTCAGCGGCGGCGGCCGGCAGATGGTGCTCCGCTCGGACTTCCAGGGCGGAGCGTGGCGGCAGACGGTGCAGGGCGCCGAACCGGTGGCGGGAGGACAGCTCCAGCTGCGCATCATCCTGTCGGCGGTGCCGATAACCCTGTCCGACATGCTGCTCATCCTGCTGCCGGTGCTGATGTGGGTCGCCGCGACCCTGAGCGGATGGCTGATCCTGAACCGGCTGCTGCTGAGGCCGCTCGCCCGGATGCAGCGCGCGGTCGCGGCCTATCGTCCCGGCGACCGCGAGCTCGACTTGCCCCGCCTCGCCACCCCGGCGCGGGAGATCGCGGATCTCGGCGAGGCCTTCGACAAGGCGGTGCGGACCCTCGCCCACCACGAGGCCGAGCTCGAGGCCGCGGTCGAGCGCCAGACCAAGCTCGTGCGGGAGGTCCACCACCGGGTGAAGAACAACCTCCAGGTGGTCGCGTCGCTGCTCAACATCCATTCGCGCGGATCGGCGAACGAGGAAGTCGCCGCCGCCTACGCCTCGATCCAGCGGCGGGTCGACGCCCTCGCCGTCGTCCACCGCAACCATTATGCCGAGCTCGAGGAGAATCGCGGCGTCGCGATGAAGCCGCTCATCTCCGAGCTCGCCGCCAACCTGCGCGCGACCGCCCCCGCCTCGGCGCTCGGGATGACCATCCGCCTCTCGCTCGAGCCCTATTACGTGACCCAGGACGTCGCGGTCTCGGTCGCCTTCTTGATCACCGAGATCGCCGAATATGCGATGCTGTGCGGCTCCGGGTCGGTCAGCATCGCCCTCACCGGCGAGGGGGCGAGCGCCGGCACGGCGCAGCTCGCGATCGAATCGGAGGCCCTGCGCCCCGGCGCGCCGTGCGAGCCGATGCTGACCGAACGGTTCGAGCGCATCGTCACCGGCCTGTCCCGCCAGCTCCGCTCGACCATCGACCGCGACCTCGAAGTGGGCCGCCACGCCCTCGCCATCGCGGTGGTCGACAAGGCGGACAGGTAGAGGCCCTCAGGGCATGACCGTCTCAGCCTGATCCGTCATTGCGAGGAGCGTAACGACGAAGCAATCCAGCCTTGCGTCGGAGGTCGCACTGGATTGCTTCGCTTCGCTCGCAATGACGGAAGGTGAAGCGGACTGAAGCGGTCATGTCTTAGGCGCTGCGGTCGTCGCGGTTCTTCACGTCGTCGGAATAATCCGGCCTCGCGGTGTCCTCTTCGCTGGCTCGGGCGAGATCCTCCGTCCCCTGGCCGCTCTCGATCGCGGTGTCGACATTCGGCTTCTCGTCCCTGTGGACGCCGTCTATGTCGCTGTGCGGCGTGGATTTGGGTGGGTTGCTCACTTGGACAGGCTCCTCTTCGCCCCCTGAACCGGCGGAAGCGCAAGCGGGTTTCGAAAAAAATGCGTGTCATGCATTTTTTTGGCCGGCCGGCGGAACCGCCCAGCCCCTCTCTCGTTAAGCAGTTCGGATAGCGACCTTTTGCCCCCCCGCTCTCGCTATCCACGACATGAGCCCGGACGCGCCAACCTCCCCCCCCCCCCGGTGGCGCCTCCGGGCTCAAATTTTTCCGGATCCCCCCGCACTCCTTCATTCCGGCACCGTCATTCCGGTGCTGTCATTCCGGCGAAACCCGGAACCCATGAACACGGACGCCTGTAGGATATCCGTCTGGCATCGGTGTTCATGGATGCCGGGTCGAGCCCGGCATGACGGGTTCAAGGGCGCTCTTGGATGACCGCCCCTGCGAAGCGGAAGCGGAACAATCGCCCCCGCCCCCGCATTTCCCTTCTACCTTGCGACGCCCAGCGCGCGATGCGGTCGGCGTTGCATTCGAGGAGACCGAACATGCGTAAGCTTATGACCCTCGCCTTCATCGCCACCGGCCTGACCCTCAGCGCCTGCAATACGGTTCGCGGCGCCGCGAACGACGTCGAATCGACGACCGACTGCGCCGACGGCAAGCCGGGCAACTGCTGAGCCCCCAACCTCTCGAAAAGGCCGCCTCCGGGCGGCCTTTTTTTATGCGCGCGGCGCCGCCACCAGCTCCACCAGGATGAGGCCGGCCCCTGGGGGCGGCTCCGGCAGGGTGAGCCGGTAGCGGAACTCGCCGATCCGCTCCAGATAGCCGGCGGTGTCGCGCGACGGATCGTCGCCGTACGCGGCCGCGGTCTTGGCGCCGGCGGCAACGGCCGCGCCGAGGAAGACGAGCCGGTCGCCGCCCTTCAGCTCCCACAGATAGCCGCCCAGCCGAAGCCCGCGAATCTCGGTGGCGAGGCTGAGCTGCCCCGATTCCACGCCGACGTAGCAAAAGCCCTCGGCCGAGCTCGCCCACTTGCGGGCGCCGGCGCGGGGACGGATGTGACGGCAACGATAGCTCCCCGGCGCCGGCGCCGCCCGGGCCAGCCGGGTGTCCGGCGCCAGCAGCGCGCCTTCGCCGGCGATGTAGCGTGACAGATTCGCCGCCCGGCCCGCCGCCAGCGCGCGGTCCCAGCGGGCGGGAAGGCTGTCGAGGGCCGCCGAGTCGCGCGGCGAGGCCACGCTCCGCCACGCTTCCGCCTCCTCGACGGCGACGGCCGGCGCCGATCGGCCCGGGCCGCGCTTCGGCACCGACTGGCACGCGGCCGCCGCCGCCGTCAGCACGGCCAGGAAACAAACAAGACGAAGCCGCTTCATGGCGAAAAAACCCTCTCCCAATATTCTCGCCCGCTATTCTCGATGCAACGCCTACGACTATCGAGGCGCCCGCGCCTCAGCCGCTCCGCCGGCCGGCCGCGATCGGCACCACGCCTTCGCCGTCGGCTTCCACCCGCCACGGCGCCAGCTCCCACCCTTCCATCGCCCGGGCGATGAAATAGCCCTGGGCCTGGTCGCAGCCCAGCTCGCGGAGCAGGGCCAGAGTCTCCGCATCCTCGACACCCTCGGCCGTGGCGATGAGGCCAAGCCCGTGAGCGAGGTCGATCACCGCCTTCACGATCAGCCGCGACTCGCGCGATCGCACCGACTCGCGGACGAAGCATTGATCGACCTTGAGCTCATTATAGGGCAGCTGCCGAAGCTGGAGCAGTGAGGAATAACCCGTACCGAAATCGTCGAGCGCGAGGCTCATCCCCTTCAGCCGGAAGCGGGTCAGGGTGTCGAGCAGACGGACCAAATGCTGAGTCGCCCCCTCGGTCACCTCGATGGTCAGGCTGGCCGCCGGGACCCCTTCCGTCTGGCAGAGCCGGTGGAGGTAATCGGGGAAATAGACGTCGCGAAGGCTCAGGGCAGAGACGTTGAAGGCGATATTGGTTCGAAGCCCCTGCTCGCTCCAGGTCACCCATTGCTTGAGGCCACGCCGAAGCACCCAGTCGGTCAGCTCGTCGATAAGGCCGTAACGCTCGGCCAGGGCAACGAACGTGGTCGGCTCGACCAGCCCGAGGGTTCGGTGCGGCCAGCGCGCCAGCGCCTCGACCCCGACCAGCCGGTTTTCGGCGACCGACACCTTGGGCTGGTAGACGAGCGACAGCTCGTCGCGCTCGATGGCGAGCTGCAGCTCGGTCAGGAGGTCGGCTTCAGAAACCGATGCAACCCGCATCCTGCGCCTCCCGTCCCTGAATGGCGTCCATCAGCTGCTGGAGCCGCACCGGCTTCTGGAGCGGCCCCGCCATGCGCAGCCCGAGCGCGGTGCCGAGCCTCATGGAGGCTTCGAGGACGCGCCCGTCGAAGCCGCTGATCGGAAGGACCAGCGCGCGGCATTTCTCCTCCGCCAGGAAACGGAGGAGCTCTACTCCGTCGCTGCGCGGCAAGGCGAGGTCGAGCACGACCACGTCCGGGTCGCAGGTCAGATATTGGCTCCGGAAGCTCTCGGCCGTCACCGTGATGATCGCCTCGTAGCCGCATTCCTCGGCGGCGTGGGCGATGAAGCGGGCGACGCTGAGCTCGTCGTCGATCAGAAGCAGCCGCCGGCGCGTGCCGGGCTTGCCAAGCAGCATTCGGACCACCGGCTCGGGGAGGACCGGCTCAATCGAGGCGCGGCGGCTGCCGGACGGCAAGTTGCGGCGATCGGCCATGCTGGCCTCCTTTGCGTTCGCCCCCGCTCCGGTCCCATCCAGCACCGGCAAAGGTTAAGGAAGTTCTAAAATGTTGAGTCTTCGCTTCGTTGCGTGCCGAAATGCGACGAATTGTGCCGCGACCGGCCCGCCGTGACCCCGGCGAAAGCCGGGCCCCGCCGGGTGAAGGGCCCGGTGCGAACCTCGCTGAGGTCCCGGCTTGCGCCGGGATGACGCGCTAGGCCACCGGCTCCTGCGACTGAGCCGCCTTCGCCCGCTTGCGTTCGGTGAACCAGATCACGATCAGCGACAGCTCGTAGAGGAGGATGAGCGGGATCGCGAGCATGAACTGGGAAAGGACGTCGGGCGGGGTGGCGACCGCGGCGATGACGAAGGCAACGAGGATGGCATAACGCCGCCCGCTCTTGAGCTGGTCGCGGGTCACCAGGCCCGCCCGCTCGAGCAGGATCAGCAGGATCGGCAGCAGGAAGGAAATGCCGAAGGCGAGGATGAAGTGCATGACGAAGGAGAGATACTCGCCCATGGTCGGCAGCGCCTGCTGCTGGATGCCCTCGATCCGGCCCTCCCAGCCGAGGAAGAATCTGATCGCGAGCGGCATCACCACGTAATAAGCGAGCGCTCCGCCGCCGATGAACAGCACCGGCGTGGCGACCAGGAAGGGCAGGAAGGCGCGCTTCTCCTTGGCGTAGAGGCCCGGCGCGATGAACATCCAGAGCTGGGTGGCGATGATCGGGAAGGCAAGGAAGAAGGCGGCGAACAGGGCTACCCTGACCTCGGTGAAAAACGCCTCGTGGAGCTTGGTGTAGACCAGCCGGCCTTCCCCCGGCCCGCCGAAGCCGTCGATCAGCGGCTGGACGAGGAAGCCGAAAATCGGGCCGGCGAAATAGAAGCTGATCGCGAAAGCGATCCCGAGCGCGATGAACGACCAGACCAGCCGGCGCCTGAGCTCGACCAGATGCTCCATCAGCGGAGCGCGGGTCTCGTCGATCTCGCTCATGGCAGCGCTCCGCCGGCCGCGGGTGGCGCCGGCCTGTCCTCCGGCTCAGGCGCCGGGAACGCCTCGTCCGGCGGCGGCAGCTCCGCCGGCGCCTGCAGCGCCTCCGGATCGACGAGCGGCTGCGCGAACGGATGCTCGGCGAGGATGCGCGCATTCTCGTCGCGCCACTTCTTCTCCATCTCCTCGAGCTCCGACTCGCGAATCATCGTGTCGATGCCGGAGCGGAAATGCCTCGCCATGCCGCGGGCGCGGCCGACCCATTCGCCGACGGTGCGCATCACCCGCGGCAGGTCCTTCGGGCCGATCACCACCAGCGCCACGATCGCGATGACGAGAAGCTCCATATAGCCGATGTCGAACATCAGGCGCGCCCTTCGAGCGGGGTCTCGGGGTCCGTCCTAAGGCTCGCGGCGATCGGTGAGGTCGGCCTCGCGGCTGCGTTCGGCGGGAGGGGCGACATGGGCGTCGTCGGTGAGCCGGCGGGGCGGCTCGGCCGCTTTGGCGGCGGCCGCCTCCTCATCCTCGGTCATTCCCTTCTTGAAGCTCTTCAGGCCCTTGGCGACGTCGCCCATCATCTCGGAGAAGCGGCCCTTGCCGAACAGCAGCAGGATGATCACTCCGACCACCAGCCAATGCCAAATGCTCAACCCGCCCATGATCTGTCTCCAATGGCCAATCTCGTCGTCCCGGCGAACGCCGGGACCTCAGGTCGAAAAGACGCGGCCTTTTCGCGCTGGGACCCCGGCTTTCGCCGGGGTGACGTGAGGTACCTAGTCCTCCTCGTCCTCACTTTCCAGTTCCTCGTGACCGAGCCGCTCCATGGCCGCGTCGATCGGGTCGAGCAGGCCCGCTGCCTTGAGATCGTCGAGGCCCGGCAGGTCGCGCCGGCTTTCGAGCCCGAAATGGGCGAGGAAGGCGGGGGTGGTGGCGTAGATGAGCGGCCGGCCGGGAGCCTCGCGCCGTCCCGCCGGCCGGACCCACCCCGCCTCCATCAGCACGTCGAGAGTGCCCTTCGAGATCTGGACTCCGCGTATCGCCTCGATCTCAGCGCGGCTGACCGGCTCGTGATAGGCGATGATCGCCAGGGTCTCCACGGCGGCGCGCGACAGCTTGCGGGTCTCGTCGCGCTCCCGCCTGAGGATGAAGGCCAGGTCCGGCGCGGTCTGGAAATGCCAGCGCCGGCCGCGCTCAACCACCTCGATCCCGCGACCCTCATAATGGCGCGACAGCTCGGCCAAGGCCGCTCTGACGTCCACCTCCGGCCCGACATGCGCCGCAATGTCCTCCGCCGACATCGGCGCCTCCGCCGCGAACAGCACCGCCTCGACCGCGCGCAGGCTGTCGTCCATCCCGATCATCGGACAGCGCCCATTTTTTTCCTCCCGTCCGAACTTCGTCACGCGGCGCGGATGAAGAGGGGCTCGAAGGCCCCCTTCTGGTCGAGCTCGACCCGGCCCTTGCGGGCGAGCTCCAAGGCGGCGACGAAGCTGGAGGCGAGCGCGGACTTGCGGAACTCCCCGTCCTGCGTGTCGGGCAGGAAGGCCTCGATCCGGGTCCATTCGAGCCTCGCTCCGATCATCCGCTCGACCCGCGCCAGCGCCTCCTCGAGAGTCATTACCGGCCGCCGGGCGACGATATGGAAGGCGGGCTCGCCGCGCGCCCGGACCGAGCCGTAGGCGGCGATCAGATCGTAGAGCTCCGCCTGCCACAGCGACCGGCGCACCACCCGAAGCCCCTCCGGAGCGCCGCGCGCGAACACGTCGCGGCCGAGCCGGTCGCGGCCGAGCAGCCGGGCCCCCGCCTCGCGCATCGCCGCAAGCCGCTGAAGCCTCAGCTGAAGCCGCATCGCCAGCTCCTCGGGGCTGGGATCGGCTTCCTGCTCGCGCGGCAGAAGCAGGCAGGATTTGAGATAGGCGAGCCACGCCGCCATGACGAGATAATCGGCGGCGATCTCGAGCTTGAGCTTCTTGGCATCGGCGATGAAGGCGAGATATTGCTCGACCAGGGCGAGGATCGAGATCTTCGCCAAATCCACCTTCTGCGAGCGCGCCAGGGTCAGCAGAAGGTCGAGCGGACCTTCCCAGCCATCGAGGTCGAGAGTCAGCCGGTCCGACTCCCGGACCGGCGCCGCCGTCTCGAACTCGTCGAAGGGTTCGTCCCCGCCCATGGCGTTCGAGGTTAATCGCCGGCCGGCCCGAAGCGAAGGGGAATCGCGCCGGCCGCGCCATTTATGCACAGCATTCTTTGGCCCCTTGCCCAGTCCGATCCGGATGATACTCTATATCCACAAATAAGATGAGGGAGAATCGATGCGCGCGCCCCTGCTCCTCGCCGGCCTGACCGTCCTCTCCCTTGCCCTCGACGATGCCGCCTCGGCGCAGCCCGGCGTGGCGGCTCCGTCCAAGCCGCGCGGCGGCCTCACCGCCTTCCGGTCGGATTCGGAGCTCAGGACCTATCTGCGCCGCCTGAAGCAGCGTGAGGAGCCCGTTCCGCCACCGATCGCCTATGCGCCGCCGCCGCCGCCGCCGCCTCCGGTCCCGCAGTCGTCGGAATCCGGAAACATCACCGTTACCGGCGCGCGCGTCGCCCAGCCCAATCTCACCAGCGCCTCGCCGGTGAGCATCACCAACAACCAGGAGGCGAATGTCGACGAAGGCGACATCGTCAAGGTGCGCGGCGACACGCTCGTCATCCTTCGCCGTGGGCGGCTGTTCACCGTCTCGCTCGCCGGCGGAGCGATGCGCCCGGTGGATTCGATCAACGCCTTCCCGCCCGGGGTCAGCGGCCGGGGCGACTGGTATGACGAGATGCTCATCTCCGGCGACCGGGTCATCGTCGTCGGCTACAGCTATGCGCGCGGCGGTACGGAGATCAACCGCTTCCGCCTCGATCCCGCCGGGAGGCTTCGCTTCGAGGATGCCTGGCACCTCAGGTCGAACGATTATTATTCGTCGCGCAACTATGCGTCGCGGCTGATCGGCAACCGGCTCGTCTTCTACACGCCGCTCGATCTCGACTGGGAAGACGATCCGTTCGAGGTGCTTCCCGGTGTCCGCCGCTGGCAAAGCGGCACGGGCGCGGAGGACCGCAAGTTCAAGCGCATCGCCGGGGGGCGCCAGGTGTTCATCGCGCCGGCGATGCGCCGATCGCGCGAGGCGATCGTCGACACCTTGCACAGCGTCACCAGCTGCGACCTCACCGCCGCCGACCTGGGCTGCTCGGCCACCGCGGTGCTCGGGCCGGAGTCGCGCACCTTCTACGTCTCGGCCCAAGGGGTCTATCTGTGGGTCACCGACGCCTGGCGGTCGGAGCGGCCGGAGAGCTATCTCTACCGCCTTCCCTTCGGCCGCGAACGTCCCTCGGCCACCGCCGCCCGCGGCGCCCCGGTCGACCAACTCTCCTTCCGCGAGGATCCGGCGGAGGGCATCGTCAACGTCCTCGTCCGAAGCGACGGCGGCGGCGACGCGATGTTCGCCCCCGAGGCGAGCGGCGGCGGCGCCGGAGTGGCCCTGCTTCGGGTGCGCTTCGCCGATTTCGGCGACGCCTCGCGCCAGGTGCCGCGCTCGCGTTACCGCTTCCTTCCGTCGGTGCCGGGATGGTCGTTCCACAACCGCTTCGCCGGCGATTACGTGCTCTACGGCGCCGGCACTTATGGCGAGGCGGCCGAGCGCTCGCCGCTGGTCGCCGCCCGCCTCCGCGACGGCCGCGCCACCCAGCTTGCGCTCCCGCATTCGGTCGACCGGATCGAGCTGCTCGGGCGGGACGCGATGGTCATCGGCGGCACCCGGCGCGGCCTCGGCTTCTCGACGGTCGAGCTGGACGGACGCGCCCCCGATTTGGGCGACCGCTACATCCACCCGGACTCGGCCGAAGGCGAGAGCCGAAGCCACGCCTTCTTTTTCAGCCCCGACGCCGACGCGCCCGACGGCGCTTCGGGGACGGTGGGCCTGCCCGTGGCCAAGCGCGCCGACCCGGCGCTGGCGCGCTTCTTCGGAAGCTCGGCGGCGATGGTGTTCCTTCGTCGGGAGCGGCGCCGCCTGGCGCCGGCGGGCGAGCTCGAGGCGCGGACGAAGGGCGTGATCGACGACGCCTGCCAGGCGAGCTGCACCGACTGGTACGGCAATGCCCGGCCGATCTTCTGGGGCGGCCGCACCTTCGCCCTGCTCGGCTACGAGCTGGTCGAGGGCGAGCTCGCCCGCGGCCGGATTCGCGAGCTGGGCAGGGTCAGCTTCGCGCCGGGCGCGGCGGGGCGGCAGTAAAGGTCGTCATCCCGGCGAGAGCCGGGACCTCCTGACGCTCCGTCATCCCGGCGAAAGCCGGGATCTCGTGACGCTCCGTCATCCCGGCGAAAGCCGGGATCTCGTGGAGACCCGCTCCGTAATCCCGGCGAAAGCCGGGATCTCGTCGAGACCCGTCCCGTCATCCCGGCGAAAGCCGGGATCTCGCTGAGACCTATCCCGTCATCCCGGCGAAAGCCGGGATCTGGTGGAGACCTGCTCCGCCGAGACTTCTTGTCCTGAGATCCCGGCTTTCGCCGGGATGACGGGTGAGGGGCCGGGACGACGGGGAGGGGCCCTGATGACGGGGAGGGGCGGGGTGACGGGGGAGGGGCCGGGACGACGGGGAGGGGCCGTGATGACGGGGACGACGGGGAAGACGGGGAGGACGGGGATGACGGGAGGATTGAAACTCTCCGCCTCCTGCCCCTAAACGGCGCCTTATGCTCGGCCCGACGCTCGAAACCCCCCGCCTCATCCTTCGCCCGCCCATGGAGGAGGATCTCGACGGCTTCGCGGCGATGATGGCCGACGAGGAGGCCGCGCGCTTCGTCGGCGGCCAGCAGGCGCGCTCGGGCGCCTGGCGGGGCATGGCGTGGATGGCGGGAAGCTGGGCGCTTCGGGGCTACGGCATGTTCTCGGTGATCGAGAAATCGAGCGGCCGCTGGGTCGGGCGGGTCGGGCCGTGGCAGCCGGAAGGCTGGCCCGGCTCGGAGGTCGGCTGGGGATTCCACCGAGGGGCCTGGGGCAAGGGCTATGCGACCGAAAGCGCCGCCGCGAGCCTCGACTGGGCCTTCGACCAGCTCGGCTGGGACGACGTCATCCACTGCATCGCCCCCGCCAACGAACCGTCGGCGCGGGTCGCCCGTCGCCTCGGCTCCGGGATCCGCGGCAGCGCCTATCTGCCTGCGCCGTTCGACAGCGAGCCGGTCGACATCTGGGGCCAGACGCGGGCGCAGTGGCGATCGCGGCGGAGCAGCCGCCGCTAGAGCATTATCGTATTGGATCGATCGTCATTGCGAGCGAAGCGACGAAGCAATCCAGCGGGCGTCCGAGGCCGCACTGGATTGCTTCGCTTCGCTCGCAATGATGGAGCGCATCAAAGACGATGCGGCCCTGCTCAGGCCAGCGCCAGCAGCCGGTCCCTTTTCTCCGCCAGCTCCTCGTAGGCTCCGGCGCCCACCGGCGGAGTGACGGAGGCCATCGCCCGGTCGAGCCGCTCCCGGCCGGCCTGCCCAAGCTCTCCCGCCGCGCTGGCCACCGCGACCATCTCCTCCATGATGCCCGAGCAATGCAGCACCGCGTCGGTGCCGGCCTCCATGACGCCCCGGGTCCGCTCCGCGAAGCCGCCGGCGAGGGCGTGCATGCCGATGTCGTCGGACATCAGGAAGCCGTCGAAGCCGATCTTGCCGCGGATCACCTCGCCGATCACCGTCGGCGACTGGCTCGCCGGCCGTTCCGCATCCCAGGCGGTGAAGACGCAGTGGCAGGTCATTCCCATCGGCGCGTGGCCGAGGGTCCGGAACGGCTCCAGGTCGATCTCAAGCGCTTCCTGCGAAGCGCCGACCACCGGCATTTCCTTGTGGCTGTCGACCAGGGCCCGGCCATGGCCCGGCATGTGCTTGATCACGCCTATGACGCCGCCGGCGGCGAGCCCGTCGAGCACCGCCCGGCCGAGCGCCGCCACCTGCATCGGCTCCGCCCCCAGGGCCCGGTCGCCGACGATGTCGGTCGCGCCGGGCTGGCGCACGTCGAGCACCGGCAGGCAGTCGACATTGACGCCCACCTCGGCGAGCAGGACGGCGATAGCCGCGGCATTGGCCCGAGCCGCCTCGATCGCGCTCATCGGTGCCTTTTCGTAGAGGCGGGCGAAGGCTTCGGCGGCCGGGAAAGCGGGCCATTCCGGCGGCCGCATCCGGGCGACCCGGCCGCCTTCCTGGTCGATCAGGATGGGCAGATCGCCCCGTCCGCCGAGATCGCGAAGCTCGCCGATCAGGGCCCGCATCTGCTCGCGGTTGGCGATGTTGCGCCTGAACAGGATGTAGCCGACGGGATCGGAATCGCGGAAGAAGGCGCGCTCGTCGGGGGTGAGCTCGAGGCCCATCGGGGCGTAGATGGCGGCTTGCATGACCTCGGGTTAGCTCCGAGCCGCCGGCAAGTCGAGAACCCGCTCCCGCGTCCGCCCCCCCTCTCCCCCGGGGGAGAGGGCCGGGTGAGGGGGTACGGCTTCCGAGGAAACTCTCGACGTCGGAGCCCCCTCACCCCAACCCTCGCCCCCGAGGGGAGAGGGGGCAATGCCTCAAACCTTGAGGCACTGCTCCCCGGCCACCTTCAAGCGCGCGCAGATCGCGGCCGCGCCGGGGCCGCTGGCGCGGAGCCGGTAATAGGTCTTGCCGCCCACCTGGGCGACGACGACGTTGTGCGAGAGCGGCGCCAGATAGGCGAAGCGGCCGGACATGGCCTTCCACGCCTTTTCGGCGGCCGCGCCGCTCGGGAAGGCGCCGAGCTGGACGGTGGCGCCTGCGCCGGCGGCCGGAGCGGCGGGCGTGTCGGCCTTGGCGGCCGGGACGTTGCTCGGCGCGGGGGCCTGGAGCAAGGCGGGCTCCTGCTTCGGCTGGGCGGCCGGCGCCTGACCCTTGGGCTGGGCGATGACCGGCGTTTCGGCGACGGCGGCGGTGTCGATGCTGGCGTTGGGCGTGCCGCCCTGGGCGGCGTCGAACGCGGTCTCGCCCTGGCCTTCGACGGCCATTCCGCCGGGCGAATCCGGCTTCACCTTATACGCGCCTCCCGGAGCCGCGATCAGCTCGGGCGCGCCGCTCGTGCCGCCGCTGTCGCGATTGCCCCACCAGAAGATGCCGCCGACGATCCCGCCGATCGCGGCGAGACCGATCAGGACCGCGACGATCAGCTTGAGCGCCGAGGGGCCGCCTTCGCCGCCCTCCTCCTCGACCGCTTCCAGCCAGGGGAGCCGGTCGTCATTGCCCAGCGCAGGATCGTCGGCGCGAATGTCGGTCATCACTGCATCTCCTCGGCGGCCGCCACGCCCATGATATTGAGGCCGTTCCT
>DASWLY010000251.1:0-5918 GCA_036400035.1 Allosphingosinicella sp. | reverse complement strand
TCATCCCGGCGAAAGCCGGGATCCCAGGACAAGAAGTCCCGGCGGGTCTCCCCGCCTTCCGTCATCCCGGCGAAAGCCGGGATCCCAGGACAAGAAGTCCCGGCGGGTCTCCCCGCCTTCCGTCATCCCGGCGAAAGCCGGGATCTCAGGACGAGAAGTCTCGGCGGGTCTCTACGAGATCCCGGCTTCCGCCGGGATGACGGGGGGTCGCAGCCGCCGAAGCTTCGCCGGCCTGACGGATCAGAGCCGCCTCAGCTTCGCCCACACCGGGTAGTGATCCGAAGCCTTCCTCGCCGCCGCGCTGTGATGGACTCCCGCCTCGTCGATCCCGAGGCCCTCGGTCACCATGATCCGGTCGAGCCGGGCCACCGGCCGTCGGACGTGGAAGCTCCTTCCGCAATCGGCGAAGGTCAGATGGTGGCCGAAGTCGCGAAGGCAGCCTCCGCGGACGCTCCATTCGTTGAGGTCGCCCATCAGCACCGCCGGCATCGCCGTCTCGCGGGTCCGCACATGGTGAAGGATGTGGTGCGCCTGCTGCCGCCGCCACAGCCCGGACAGGTCGAGATGCATTCCCACCACCCGAAGCTCCTCGCCGTCGAGGCAGATGTCCGCCATCACCGCGCCGCGCGGCTCGAGCGAGGGCAGATGGAGCAGCTCCTTGTGGAGCACGTCGACATTCTTGCGCACCAGCAAGGCATTGCCGTGCCAGCCGATGCTTCCGTCGCGGGCGTCGAAGGCGACCGGCTTGTAGTCGCTATGCTCCTCGATCATGCGGGGCGGGATCGCGCTCGCCCGGGTGCCGAAGCGCCGGTCCGCCTCCTGAAGCGCGATGACGTCGGCATCGAGCTCGCACAGCACTTCGAGGGTGCGCTCCGGCCGCCGCCGCCGGTCGGTGCCGATCGCCTTCCTCATATTGTAGCTGGCGACGCGGATCATGACGCGGACAATGACTTTCTCGAGCCTTCGGTGCCATTAGCTGCAGGCGCGGTGGAAAGTAACCGTCCCGTCCCGCCTCCCCGTGATTAGGGGAGGATCTTGGATGGCCTTATGGTTCCGTCATTGCGAGGAGCGAAGCGACGAAGCAATCCAGTGGGCGTGAGAGCCCGCTCTGGATTGCTTCGCTACGCTCGCAATGACGGCAGAATCAGCGACGGACGTCGATGCGCCGGCCTAATGCCGGTGCCGGTCGTTGAGCTTGCCGAGCTGGTGATCGAGCGCACGGACCACTTTCTTGGCGGCGCCGATCACGGCGCGGTCGACCGTGTCGCCCTCGTCGATCGCGGCGACCGGCGGGATGCCGCTCACCCGCGCCTCCATGGTGCATCTGAGATCGGCATTTCCGCCGCGCGGGCCGTTGATGTCCGAGACATGGACCTCGACGTCGGTGATCCGCCCCTCGAAACGGGCGAGGCGCTGGCGGATCTGCTCCTCGAGGCGGCTGTCGCGCTCATTGTCGCTTTCGATCTGGTTGTCGGCGTGAATCTGGATGAACAAAACACTCTCCATTGCTGGCCTGGGGTGAATGCCGGGGAGGGGAGGGGGTTCCGAGAAAAGGCGGGGCGGAGCGCCATATTTCCTGATCCCGTCACCCATTACTGGCTCCGTCACCCCGGCGAAAGCCGGGGTCGCGGGGGGTGAAGAACGCAAACCGTCGCCCCAGCGAAGGCTGGGGCCCCCGCGGGTGAAGAACTCAGTGTCTTTCACCCGCTGGGATCCTTCGCTGGGATGACGGGAGCGGCAACGTTCCCCTTCCGTTTCTGGCATCGCCCCGCTACATCCCCGC
This sequence comes from Allosphingosinicella sp., assembly GCA_036400035.1. Taxonomy (GTDB): domain Bacteria; phylum Pseudomonadota; class Alphaproteobacteria; order Sphingomonadales; family Sphingomonadaceae; genus Allosphingosinicella. Next base: position 4,135 of record DASWLY010000251.1, on the reverse strand, counting down.
CATGGCCAAACTCAAGAAGCGCTACGTCTGCCAGGCCTGCGGCTCGGTCCAGAACCGCTGGATGGGCCAGTGCCCGGACTGCACCGAGTGGAATACGCTCGTCGAGGATGCCGGCGCCGTCGTCACGCCCTTCTCCGCCCGCCACAATCTTCGCGGCGGCGGCCGGGCGATCGAGCTGGTCGGCCTCGACCGCGACGTCGCCCTGCCCGAACGGATGTCCACCGGGATCCGCGAGTTCGACCGCGCCGTCGGCGGCGGCCTCGTCGCCGGCTCCGCCACCCTGATCGGCGGCGATCCGGGAATCGGCAAGTCGACCCTGCTCCTCCAGGCGGCGGCCCTGATGGCCAAGGCCGGCCTGGCCGTCGCCTACATTTCGGGCGAGGAGGCGACCGACCAGGTTCGGCTTCGAGCCCGCCGCCTCGGCCTCGGCGGAGCGCCCGTCCAGCTCGCCGCCGCCACTTCGGTGCGCGACGTCCTGACCACGCTCGGGGAGGGGGCGCCGCCGGCCCTGCTCGTCATCGATTCGATCCAGACCATGTATTCGGACCTGATCGAGGGCGCTCCCGGCACGGTCAGCCAGGTCCGCGCCTCGGCGGGAGAGCTCATCCGCTACGCCAAGGAATCGGGCGCCGCTCTCGTCCTCGTCGGCCACGTCACCAAGGACGGCGCCATCGCCGGCCCGCGCGTGCTCGAGCATATGGTCGACACCGTCCTCGCCTTCGAAGGCGAGCGAAGCCTCCTGTACCGGATCCTGCGCGCCACCAAGAACCGCTTCGGCGGAACCGACGAGATCGGGGTCTTCGCCATGGCGGAGGCCGGGCTGGAGGAGGTCGGCAACCCCAGCGCCCTCTTCCTCACCCATCGCGGCGAGGCGGTCTCCGGCGCCGTCGTCTTCCCGGCGCTAGAGGGCACGAGGCCGGTCCTCGTCGAGATCCAGGCGCTCACCGTCCGCCTCGCCAGCGGAGCCACGCCCAGGCGCGCCGTGGTCGGCTGGGATTCGGGCCGCCTCGCCATGATCCTCGCCGTGCTGGAGGCGCGCTGCGGCCTCAGCTTCTCGACGGCGGAGGTCTATCTCAACGTCGCCGGCGGCTACCGGCTGAGCGACCCGGCGGCCGATCTCGCCGTCGCCGCGGCCCTGGTATCCGCGCTGGCGGAGCGGCCGGTGCCCCCGGAAGCGGTGGCTTTCGGCGAAGTGGCTCTATCCGGGGAGCTTCGGCCCGTGGCGCACGGGCCGCTGCGTCTCAAGGAGGCGGCGAAGCTCGGCTTCGAGCGGGCGCTGGTCCCGGCCTCGGTGAAGGGGGAAGGGGGGATGAGGCTGTCGGGCTTCCGAACGCTGAAGGATTTGGTGGATCATCTGCTGGGGCGCTGATGCTCCTCCCCGGAACGGGGAGGGGGACCGCACGAAGTGCGGTGGAGGGGGCCCAGCCTAGGAGCCTGCACGGTGGGCCCCCACCACCAGCCTACGGCTGGTCCCCCTCCCCGTTCCGGGGAGGAGCTAGGTCAGCGCTTCCCTCCCGCCCGAACCTCCGTTAGCACTCGCAGCATGACCGCGCTCGACATCATCGTGCTCCTGCTCGTCGGCTGGAATCTCGTTCGCGGCGCGATGAAGGGCTTCGTCGGCGAGGTTCTGAGCCTCGCCGCCTGGATCGTCGCCATCGTCTTCCTGAAGCTTCTCCACACTCCGGCGACCAACGCGCTCGAAGGCGCGGTCGGCACCCGCTCCGGCGCCGCCGTGCTCGCCTTCGCCCTGGTCTTCGGAATCGTCTTCCTCGCCGGCAAGCTCGTCGCCCGCAATGTCGGCGGCGGGGTCAAGCGTTCGGTGATCGGCCCGATCGACCGGGTGCTCGGCGCCGGCTTCGGAGTCGTGAAGGGCATCATCCTCGCCACCTTGCTCTATCTCGGCGTCAATCTCGTCTACGACACGATCTGGGGCTCCCAATCGGAACGGCCGGCCTGGATGGCCAATTCACGGACCTATCCCCTGCTCTACGCCAGCGGCCGGGCCATCGTCGATTTCGTCGAATGGCGCCGCGGAGCCCCCGCGGAGCCGCGCTACCGCCAAGCCCCTCCCGCCAACGACAGCGAGCCCGCGAACGCCTCATGATCCGACTCCACGACACCAAGGCGCGGGAGAAGCGCGATTTCCAGCCCGGCGATCCTGAGCGGGTGACGCTCTACGTCTGCGGCCCGACGGTCTACAACCGCGCCCATATCGGCAACGCCCGGCCGGCCGTGGTCTTCGACGTCCTCGCCGGCCTACTTCGCCACACTTACGGCGAGGGCAAGGTCGTCTATGCCCGCAACGTCACCGACGTCGACGACAAGATCATCGACGCCGCCCGCGCCGAAGGGGTGGACCCGGCAATCGTCACCCGCCGCTACGAGGATTTCTACCTCGCCGACATGGGCGCGCTCGGAGTCCGCCCGCCCGATCTCGCGCCCAAGGCGACCGAGACGGTCGGCGAGATGGTGGCGATGATCGCCCGCCTGATCGAGACCGGCCACGCCTACGAGGCGGACGGCCACGCCCTCTTCCACGTCCCCGCCGATCCCGGCTACGGAGCGCTCGGCCGCCGCGACCGCGAGGCGATGATCGCGGGCGCCCGGGTAGAGGTCGCCTCCTACAAGAAGGATCCGGCCGACTTCGTCCTCTGGAAGCCGTCGGACGAGGGCGTGATCGGCTGGGACAGCCCCTGGGGCCGCGGCCGGCCCGGCTGGCACATCGAATGCTCGGCGATGATCGAGCGCCACCTCGGCACCACCATCGACATTCACGGCGGCGGCCTCGACCTCATCTTCCCCCACCACGAGAACGAGCTCGCCCAGAGCCGCTGCGCCCATGACGGCGCCCCGCTCGCCCGCTACTGGGTCCATAACGGCTTCCTCGCCATGGGCGGCGGCGAGAAGATGTCGAAGAGCCTCGGCAATTTCGTCACCGTCGGCGAGCTTCTCGACGAGGGCCACAAGGGCGAGACCTTGCGGCTGGCCTTGCTTTCCGCCCATTACCGCCAGCCGCTCGAATGGTCGCCGCAGCTCATCGCCCAGTCGAAGGCCACCCTGGACCGCCTTTACCGAAGCCTCCTGCCCCCGGTGACGAAGCGGGGGGAGGGCGACATCGGGGAGGTGGAGGCGGCGCTCGGGGACGACCTCAACACGCCGCTCGCCCTCGCCCGCCTGGCCGAGCTGGCGAAGCTCGGCGACGTCGAGGCGACGAAGCGCGCCGGAGCCCTGCTCGGCCTCCTCCAGCAGGATCCGGTCGAGTGGTTCCAGGGCGCCGCCGAGCCCGAATCGGCCGGGGTCGAGCCCCGCCTCCGGGAGGAAGCCGCCGGCTTCGCCCTCGGTGCCGCCGAGATCCAGCTTCGCATCGACCGCCGCGCCGAGGCCAAGAAGACCCGCGACTTCGGCGAGGCCGACCGAATCCGCGCCGATCTCGCCGCCCAGGGGATCCTCCTCGAGGACGGCCCGCAGGGGACCACCTGGCGCCGGGCCTGACTTGCCTCCCCATGCGGAGCATGGGGAGGGGGACCATGCGAAGCATGGTGGAGGGGTAGACGGCGCGGAAGCCGAAGGTTTTCGCTGGAACCTGGGCTTGTCAGCCAGTTACCCCTCCACCACCCTTCGGGTGGTCCCCCTCCCCACGGCTTCGCCGCAGGGAGGCAAGAATGCGATCTCACAATGTCAAAGAGCCCGGGCCAGTCCGCGACTCGGCCAGTCCCGAATTCTAATAGGGAAATTCCTACAACGGAAGAACAAAAAAAGAACATATTAATTTCAGGCGCTTGAGTTGGCGCTCGGCCCAACCCCGATCTATAGCCCCACCGTGCCGAGCGCCCTCTACAGCCGCGACATCCTTCGTCTCGCCGCCGCGATCCCCAATCTCGGCCGGCTCGTTTCCCCGCAGGCCACAGCCGAGAAAAGCTCGCCCGTCTGCGGCAGCCGGATCGCCGTCGACGTCGCCCTCGACCGCGAGGGGAGGGTGGCCGCCCTGGGCCAGGAGGTGAAGGCCTGCGCCCTCGGCCAGGCCTCGGCCTCCCTGATGGGCGCCCACGCCGTCGGCCGGACCCGCGCCGAGATCGAGGCGGCCCGCGATTCGCTCGCCGCCTACCTCGCCGGCCGCAGCGAGCGCCCGGGCGAC
>DASWLY010000250.1:0-10527 GCA_036400035.1 Allosphingosinicella sp. | reverse complement strand
CGAGGTGATCACGATCGGCACCTTCCACTTGGCGCAGGTCGCCATGTCCTGCTGCAGCCGGTCGTTGGAGCGGTGGACGATCTGGTTGACCGCATAAGGCGCGGACGGAGCGTCCGGATTGTCCCGGTCCCAGGCGGCGAGCTCCTCGGTGATTCGGTGGAGCCACTCGTCGAGCAGGCTTTGCGGCCGCGCGTTGAGCGCCGGGAACGAGCCGACGATCCCCGCCTTGCACTGGGCGATGACCAGATCGGGGTTGGAGACGATGAAGAGCGGCGCTCCGATCGCGGGCAGGCGCAGGCGCCGGAGGACGGGGGGAAGGGTCATTGCGCCGCCTTAACGGAAGCGGGGGGACGTGCAAGGTGGGCGAAGGAGGATGGAGAGGCAGGGGTAAAACTCGTCATCCCGGCGGAAGCCGGGATCTGGTGGAGACCCGCTCCGTCATCCCGGCGGAAGCCGGGATCTGGTGGCGGCCCGCCCCCGTCATCCCGGCGAAAGCCGGGATCTGGTGGAGGCCCGCTCCGTCATCCCGGCGGAAGCCGGGATCTGGTGGCGGCCCGCCGAGACTTCTTGTCCTGAGGTCCCGGCTTCCGCCGGGATGACGCACGTCTCGACGTCCCGGCTTCGCGGCGGCGACGGGCCTCAATCCACCTCCCGCCCGCGAGTCTCCGGAAGCAGGAACAGGCCGACGACGAGGGTGAGCACGGCGATCCCGATCGGGTACCAGAGCCCGTAATAGATATCCCCCGTCGCCGCGACCATGGCGAAGGCGGTGGTGGGGAGGAAGCCGCCGAACCAGCCGTTGCCGATATGATAGGGTAGCGACATCGAGCTGTAGCGGATCCGGCTCGGGAACAGCTCGACCAGCAAGGCCGCGATCGGCCCGTAGACCATGGTCACGTAGAGAACGAGCAGGAAGAGGATGCCGACGACCAGAGGCTTGTCCACCCGCGCCGGATCCGCCTTGGCCGGATAGCCGACCCCGCTCAAAGCGGCATTCGCCTCCGTGTGGAAAGCGGCGATGGCGGCCTTGTTCGCCTCCGGGGAAAGCCCGCGCGGGTCGGGCAGGGCGATGGCGGCGGCGCCGATCCTGAGCTGGGCGGGGCCGCCCGCGGCCGCCGGTTGGTTGGCGTAGCTCACCCCGGCCTTGGCGAGCAGGCTCTTGGCGATGTCGCAGCCCGAGCGGTCGAACTTGTTCTTGCCGATCGGATCGAACTGGACCGAGCAGGTCGCCGGATCGGCGATCACCGTCACCGGCGCCGATCGCTGCGCGGCATGAAGCGCCGGATTCGCCGCGCGGGTCAGCCCCTCGAACAGCGGGAAATAGGTCAAGGCGGCCAACGCGCAGCCGGTCAGGATGATCGGCTTCCTTCCGATCCGGTCCGACAGCCACCCGAACAGAACGAAGAAGGGTGTGGCCAGCGCCAGGGCGATCGCGATCAGGATGTTGGCGGTTGCGCCGTCGACCTTGAGCGTCTTCTCCAGGAAGAAGAGCGCGTAGAACTGCCCGGTATACCAGACCACAGCCTGGCCGGCGACGGCTCCGAACAGGGCGATGAGCACGATCCTCAGATTGCCCCAGCGCGCGAAGCTCTCGCGGAGCGGCGCCTTCGACGTCGTCCCTTCCTCCTTCATCTTGCGGAAGACCGGGCTCTCCTCGAGCTGGAGCCGGATCCAAAGCGAGACGCCGAGGAGAAGGATCGAGAGCAGGAACGGAACCCGCCACCCCCAGTCGGCGAAGGCCTCCTCGCCGAGCAGGGTGCGGGTGCCGATGACGACGAGCAGGGCCGCGAACAGCCCCAAGGTCGCCGTCGTCTGGATCCAACTCGTGTAGAAGCCGCGCCGCCCCTGCGGCGCATGCTCGGCGACATAGGTGGCCGCCCCGCCATATTCGCCGCCGAGCGCGAGGCCCTGAAGCAGGCGCAGGATCACCAGTGCGACGGGCGCGGCGACTCCGACGCTGGCATAGCTGGGCAGAAGCCCCACGAGGAAGGTCGACATGCCCATGATCGCCATGGTGACGAGGAAGGTGTATTTGCGGCCGACGAGGTCGCCGATCCGCCCGAACACCAAAGCCCCGAACGGCCGAACCGCGAAACCGGCGGCGAAGGCGGCGAGGGCGAAGATGAAGCCCGTCGTCTCGTTGACGCCCGAGAAGAACTGGCTCGAGATGATCGTCGCGAGCAGGCCGTACAGGTAGAAATCGTACCATTCGAAGACGGTGCCGAGCGAGGAAGCGGCGATGACCATCCGGTCGCGGCGGGCGTTGCTTGGGGCAGGGGCGGTGGCCATGGGGGGAGAGTCTTCCTCGAATTGCGACGAAGCGCAAGCCGTCGCGCCACCCCGTCATCCCGGCGAAAGCCGGGATCTCAGGTCGAGAAGGCTCGGCGGGTCGCCACGAGATCCCGGCTTTCGCCGGGGTGACGGGAAAGGTCGCCACGAGATCCCGGCTTTCGCCGAGACGACGGGAGAGGCCTCCACGAGGTCCCGGCTTTCGCCGGGATGACCACCATCCTCCACCGCCGGAATTTGCAATTTTTCCCCTCTGCGCCTACATAGAGGATCGCTACCAGTCGCAAATGAACGGTCTTTGGCGCTTTGCGGCTCCTTTTTCCTTCTCGCCTCTCGCAGCACCGGCGTCCGATCAACGGCCGCCATTCGAAAAGGAAAAAGTGAAATGACCATCGGTACCGTGAAGTTCTTCAACGCGGACAAGGGCTACGGCTTCATCCAGCCCGACGGCGGCGGCAACGACGCCTTCGTCCATATCAGCGCCGTCCAGGCCGCCGGGATGCAGACCCTCGACCGCGATCAGCGGGTCTCCTACGAGCTCGAGACGGATCGCCGCGGCAAGACCAGCGCCGTCAACATCCAGTCGGCCTAACGGCCCGGGGGGACACGGGCTCTTCGCGAGAAGGTGCGTGTCCCCATCCCCGCACCCCGGGGAAAGAAAGAAAGCCGCCTATGTCCGCACAGCATGATTTCTATTCCGCCCGCGCCGCCGAGGCGCGCGCCGACGCCGACAAGGCCACCCTCGACAACGTCCGCGACCGCTGCCTTCGCGCCGCCGGCGCCTGGGAGGCGATGGCCGCCCGGGCCCACCGAAGCGACGTCTTCCGCGCCAAGCAGGCCGCCGAAAAGGACGCCGCCGCGGCCGACGCGGAATAACTCCCGTCATCCCGGCGAAAGCCGGGACCTCGTCGAGACTTCCTCCGTCATCCCGGCGAAAGCCGGGATCTCAGGTCGAGAAGTCTCGGCGCGGCTCCACGAGGTCCCGGCTTTCGCCGGGATGACGGGCGGGGGCTTGCTCCCGACCCCCCGAAAGCGTAGCGCGCCCGGCGGTCCGGAGCCGGAACGGATCGCGCCTTCCGGCCATTCGACCGGGGCAACGCCAAGGGACGAAGGATGAGCGAAGCCACGGCTGCCCAGGCCCTGCCGGACGCGCGCGACCCGCAGCCCGGCCATCCTCCCGAGGGCCACCATCATGCCGGCATCCTGAAGCTCACCGTCGGAGCGATCGGTATAGTCTTCGGCGATATCGGCACCTCGCCGCTCTACGCCTTCCGCGAGACCTTCGCGGGCCATCATCCGCTTCCGGTCGACCGGCTCCACGTCTTCGGGGTGCTCAGCCTCATCTTCTGGTCGATGATGATCGTGGTGACCTTGAAATACGTCACCATCCTCATGCGCGCCGACAATAAGGGGGAGGGGGGCAGCCTCGCGCTGCTGGCGCTGATCTCGCGCAAGACGGAGGCGGCGCGTTGGGGCGCCGCGATCGTCCTCCTGGGAGTCTTCGCCTGCGCGCTCTTCTACGGCGATTCCATGATCACTCCGGCGGTCTCGGTTCTCTCCGCGGTCGAGGGCCTGGTCATCGTCGAGGCGGGGCTGAAGCCCTGGGTGGTTCCGATCGCCGTCATCATCCTGGTCGGCCTGTTCATGATCCAGCAGCGCGGCACCGCCGCCGTCGGCGCCTTGTTCGGGCCGGTGGTCAGCGTCTATTTTCTCACCTTGAGCGTCCTGGGCGCGATCGCCATCGCGGGCCATCCCGAGATCGTCCTCGCCCTCAACCCGTGGTGGGCGCTGCAATTCTTCCTGGCGGAGAAGTTCCTCGCCTTCGTGGCGCTGGGCTCGGTCGTGCTCGCCGTCACCGGGGCGGAAGCGCTCTACGCCGACATGGGCCATTTCGGCCGCCGCCCGATCCGCGCGGGCTGGGTCTATTTCGTCCTGCCCGCCTTGATGATCAACTATCTGGGGCAGGGCGCCCTTCTGATCGCGAGCCCCGAAGCGATCCACAACCCGTTCTTCCTGCTCGCCCCGGAATGGTTCCGGCTGCCGCTCGTCTTCATCGCCACCGCGGCGACGGTGATCGCCAGCCAGGCCGTCATCTCCGGCGCCTTCTCGGTTACCCAGCAGGCGATCCACCTGGGCTACATCCCGCGCATCAAGATCACCCACACCAGCGCCGCCACGGCGAGCCAGATCTACATCCCGGCGGTGAACTGGGCGCTGATGGTGATGGTGATCCTTCTCGTCCTGGTGTTCCAGACCTCGTCCAACCTCACCGCCGCCTACGGCATCGCCGTCACCGGCGCGATGTTCATCGACACCTGCCTGCTCGCGGTGGTGCTGTTCGCCCTGTGGGGCTGGAACAAGTGGCTGGCGGGCGGGCTGCTCGCCCTCTTCTTCCTGGTCGACGCCGCCTATTTCGCGGCCAACCTCCTCAAGGTGCCGAGCGGCGGCTGGTTCCCGCTGGCGATCGGCTTCATCATCTTCACCCTGCTCACCACCTGGGCCAAGGGGCGCAAGCTGCTCCACCGCCAGCTGAAGCAGGGCGACATCCCGATTCCCTTGTTCATCAAGTCGGCGGCGGGCTCGGCCTCCCGGGTCCCGGGAACCGCGGTGTTCATGACCAGCCAGGCGGACGGAGTCCCCCACGCCCTCCTCCACAATCTCAAGCACAACAAGGTGCTCCACCAGCGCTCGATCTTCCTCAAGGTGGCGATCCACGACGTCCCCTATATCGACGACGCCCGCCGCTTCGAGGTCGAGGAGCTCGGCGAGGGCTTCTACAAGATCGTCCTCCATTTCGGCTTCATGCAGGACATGAACGTGCCCGAGGCGCTGGCCCGGATCGACCGCTGCGGCTTCCCCTTCAAGATGATGGAGACCAGCTTCTTCCTCTCCCGCCAGACCCCGCTCACCTCCACCGTCCACGGAATGGCGATCTGGCGCGAGAAACTGTTCGCCTGGATGATGCGCAATGCCGAAAGCCCAATGGAATTCTTCGGCCTCCCCGCCAACCGGGTCGTCGAGATGGGCAGCCAGGTGAAGATCTGACGCTCCCCCGCATGCCGGTGGAAGCCCCCACGTCATCCCGGCGAAAGCCGGGATCCCAGGACGAGAAGTCTCGGCGGGTCTCCACCAGATCCCGGCCTTCGCCGGGATGACGCTGAAGCTCCCCCCGTCATCCGGCGAAAGCCGGGATCCCGGGACAAGAAGCCTCGGCGGGTCTCCACCAGATCCCGGCTTCCGCCGGGATGACGGAGCGGGGCCAGGCCCCGGCTTCCGCCAGGTGCCGCCAACGGCACCGCCCGCCCCGCCGGACGTTGCCGCCCCAGAAGGGAGCATCGCCATGCCCAAGATCCTGATCCTCTATTATTCCTCCTACGGCCACATCCAGGAAATGGCCGAGGCCGTGGCCGAGGGCGCCCGCTCCGCCCTCGCCCAGGTGGATATCCGGCGGGTCCCCGAGCTCGTCCCAGAGGAGATCGCCCGCAAGGCCGGTTACCGGCTCGACCAGCCCCACCCAGTCGCCCGGATCGAGGATCTCCCCCGCTACGACGCGATCGTGATCGGAGTCGGAACCCGCTTCGGGCGGATGGCCTCGCAAATGGCCAATTTCCTCGATCAGGCGGGCGGGCTGTGGGCCTCGGGCGCGCTCAACGGCAAGGTCGGCTCGGCCTTCACCTCCACCGCCACCCAGCATGGCGGCCAGGAGACCACCTTGATGGCGATTCACACCAACCTCATGCATTTCGGGATGGCCTGCGTCGGCCTGCCCTACAGCTTCGCCGGCCAGATGCGGCTCGACGAGATCACCGGGACAAGCCCCTACGGCGCCTCGACCATCGCCGGCGGCGACGGCTCGCGCCGCCCCTCGGCCAACGAGCTCGAAGGCGCCCGCTTCCAGGGCCGCCATGTCGCCGACATCGCGGCCCGCCTGTTCCCGGCGGGGCAGGGGGCCCAGGAGGAGCCGGGCTTCCTGCTCGCGGACTAGTTCCTTGCGTCACGGGAGGCGCCGGGATGACGGGAGGGGTATTGAATCCGCCTTCGCCCTGTATCACATACCTAATACAGCAACAGGAGCCTCGCAATGGACTTCATCCGCCGAATGCAGCCCAAGGACTGGACGATCGCCGTCGTCGCCTTCGTCGTGGGCGCGATCATCTTCTAGGAAAAACGCCGCCACCAAGCGTTGGCCGCTCCGAAAGGAGCCAAGCCATGACCAGCAAGAGCGGCGGCCCCGATGCCGGGTGGGACGTCCCCGAAGGCGGGTCCGAGGCGCCGGGGAAGGCGCCTCCGGGCGAAGCGGCCGGAAGCGAATCGGCGGACCCGGAAGAGGAGGCCGCGATCGACCTCGAATCCGTCCGCGACCGCGCCAGCTAGGGCATGACCCTGCTTGATTGAGCCGTCATTGCGAGGAGCCCTTCGACGCCGCCTGCGGCGGCGCTCAGGATAAACTTCCGCTTCGCGGCAGCGACGAAGCAATCCAGCAGGCTCCGAAGCCGGCCTGGATTGCTTCGCTTCGCTCGCAATGACGGCAGTGGATCGGCTCCGACCGATCTGCCTCAAGGGGCGGTCGCGAGTGACTGCCCCCCTTGAACGTCAGCAGCCGCGCGCGATCTCGCGGCCGACCAGGGCGCCCGCGGCTCCGCCGACGATCGCTCCGGTGGTGCCGCCGCCGCGCCGGTAGCGGTAATAGCCGTGGCGGCCGCCTCGGCCGATCTCGCGGCCGAGCAGAGCGCCGACCGCTCCCCCGACGATGGCCCCGGCGGTGCCGCTGCCGCGCCGGCGGCAATCGTAGCCGTCGCGGTAATGGCGGCGGCCGTAATAATTGTCGTCATAGCCGCGCCGGTAATGGCGGGGCGCGTAATAGCCCCGGCTGTAATAGCGGCGGACCGGGTAGCGGGGCGCGTAATAGGGGTCGTAATAGGGATCGTAATAGCCGCCATGATAGGCCGGCGCATGGGTGACGTGGACGACGACACGGCTGCGATGGTGGCGGTGGCGGGCATCCGCTTCGGCGGGAAGGGCGGTGAGCGCGGTCGCGGCCGCGGCGAACGCGAGGGCGATCTGCTTGAGCATGGCGGGCTCCTTGCAAACAGGGGGACGCGGACGAGCCGGAACGACGATTGCTCGCCTCCGGCCCGCCCCGAAATTTGCCGCCGCTATCCTGAGCGCCCGATGAACGGCCGCTTCGCCCGGCCAGGCGCGTGATCGCCTTTCTCTGATCCGTCATTGCGAGGACCCCGGCTAAAGCCGGGGGACGAAGCAATCCAGGCGGGGTCTCCGAGGCCGCACTGGATTGCTTCGCTGCGCTCGCATGACGGAGGGGAATCAATAACAGCCATCATCCTCCAGGCACGGCGCCGCTCCGCCGCTCCGATCCTGGCCCATTGCCGTCATGGGGTACGGACCCTAGGGGCGGGCGGATGAGATCGGAGCGCTACGACGCCATCGTCCTGGGCGCGGGCGGGGCCGGACTGATGTGCGCCGCGGTCGCCGGCCGGCGCGGCCGCCGGGTGCTCGTCGTCGACCATGCCGACGCCCCGGGCAAGAAGATCCTGATCTCGGGCGGCGGCCGCTGCAACTTCACCAATATCCACGCCGCCCCCGACCGCTTCCTTTCCGCCAACCCCCATTTCGCCGTCTCCGCGCTCGCCCGCTACACTCCAGGCGACTTCCTCGCCTTGGTTGAGCGCCACCGGATCGCCTGGCACGAGAAGACGCTCGGCCAGCTCTTCTGCGACGGCTCGGCCCGCCAGATCGTCGCCATGCTTCTGGACGAGTGCGACCGGGGAGGGGTGGAGATCGCGCTGGGCCATCCGATAAGCGACGTCGTCCACGCCGACGCCCATTTCCGCGTCGCTTTCGGCACCCGCACCGTCGAGGCGCCGGCCCTCGTCACCGCCACCGGCGGCCCCTCGATCCCCACGCTGGGCGCCACCGGCTTCGCCTACGATCTCGCCCGCCGCTTCGGCCTCAAGGTGGTCGAGCCGCGCCCGGCCTTGGTGCCGCTGACGCTCAGCCGCGAGGAGGCGCTGTTCCACGCGCTCTCCGGAGTTTCTACGGACGTGGCGGCGACCGCCGGCAAGGCAAGCTTCCGGGAAGCCGCCCTCTTCACCCACCGCGGGCTCTCCGGCCCGGCGATCCTCCAGGTCTCGAGCTACTGGCGGCCCGGCGAGCCGGTCGCGATCGACTTCCTCCCCGACTCGAAGCCCGGCTGGCTTCGCGAGGCGAAGCGGCAAAGCCCGCGCTCCGGGGTGAAGACCGTCCTCGCCCGCCACCTCCCCGAGCGCCTGGCGGAGGCCCTGGCCGAACGCCTCGCCTTGCCGGCGGAGCTCGCCAACCTCCCCGACCGCAAGCTCGACGAAGCCGAGCGCCGACTGGCGCAATGGCGCTTCGCCCCCAACGGCACCGAAGGCTTCGCCAAGGCCGAAGTGACGGTCGGCGGCATCGCCACCCAGGGCCTCTCCTCGCGCACGATGGAGGCGGTAAAGGTGCCCGGCTTCTACGCGATCGGCGAGGCGGTCGACGTCACCGGCTGGCTCGGCGGCTACAATTTCCAATGGGCCTGGGCGAGCGGCGTGGCGGCGGGGGAGGCGGTCTAGGCCGCGTTCACGGGCTGCGAAGCTTCCGGACTGCTCGCCATGTCCGAGGAGCTGCGGGGTTTCATCGAGGTCTACGTTGACGGCTTCGGGCAAACGACCGCCGCGTGACGGCCGTCACGCACGGCTCTTGGCTACTGACGTTAAAGCAGTTGGAACATTGGAGGGGGAACCTGGGCCGCGGCGGTAAGCGATTGGGTGATCCAGTTTGGTACGGGAGCTTGAGCCGCGGCTGGACCATCTCTTCTACGGCGGTACAGTTCGCAGGCACTTGGCGGGGAGCGATCCGATGAAACTGCTATTCACAAGTTCAATGACGGCCTTGCTGGTGCTTTCCGGCTGCGCCTCGATCGATGCCGGCGAAGAGGTCAAAGACCTTCAGGGCGCGACTTCCACGTTCGCCGAAGCGCTTCGGGCCGTGGATTCGGAGCAAGTCGCGGCGTTGGAATCCGCCGACCGCGAAGCGCTTCGATCGGCCGTCATGGAGGGCGGGCCCGTCAGTTTCTCGGAGGCTTGCGATAAGCAGGCCCAGACCGTCCTTGATGATTACACGAGGGCGGTCGATCGCGAACCTTACGACTGGAAGGCGGTCGACAGAGCTTATGCCGGAATGAGCTCCATCAAACCCTGCGACGTCGTGGGCCTGGCTGAGGATCGGCTTCCCTCGGCAGTCACACCCGAAGCCCCGCTGAGTTTTGGCCCGATCCTCGCCACTGATGCCGATACCCTCTCCGGGACAGCGAACAAGCTCGAAGCCTATGTGGACGCTCTGGCCGACGTCGCGACCGGAGAGACAGCCGCTAAGGCTGATGCCGCCCGAGGCCGTTTGGTGAGCGCCGGGAAGGACCTGCTAGGCGCATTCCAGATCACGGGTGTCGGCCCCTTCGCAGATATGGGCTCGCAGATTCTCGATTCGGTCATTGCAGCCAAGCGCAATGCGGCCACCCGCGAGTTTCTGGACAGGATGGATCCGTACGTGCCGGCGATGATGGAACGCACCGGTCTCGCCGCCAGATTGTTGCAGGCCACGGCCGCGAAAAACCGAGCGAGCGCAGCCTACCTGGTAGCGAGGACCGCGAACAGGCAGCTCGCGGGACGGGGCCTGAAGGCGGGGGAACGTAGCCGCTTCATGAGCTCCCACGAGCGGATAGAGCGCTATGACAACGCTGTTTCGGTTCTCGCGGTTCACAACGGCGCAGTGGCGAACCTCGTCTCGTCGGATCCGATGATAGCCGCCCGCGCATTCGCGGAGGCGCACCGTGGGCTGAGGGACGTATATCACGACCCGAAAGCGAACCGAAAAGCGATCATGGACGGGCTCACGAAGTTCCAGGACGCCGCCGTGGCGCTTTATGAGGCCTTGAAGAAGACGCCCGGCGGTGCCGCGGCTGGCTAGGGAGGGACGGATGCCTGATATTCTTGACGACGCCACGAGAGCGATGTTCCGCGCGAGCCGAACGGCGAGCGCCGCTGCGCGTTTTTTGCGGGACCAAATGCTCGCGGCGCAGGATGCCGGCCGGCACGATGCGGCGGCGCGGTTTCGCAGCGCCTATAGGGACGCTCTCCGGGCTGAGCGCGATGCGAATGGTCAGGTCGTCGCTGCGCTGGTCAATCCAGCAAAGGTCGCGCGACTCTCAGACAT
>DASWLY010000249.1:0-5499 GCA_036400035.1 Allosphingosinicella sp. | reverse complement strand
CACCTCGAAGCACATGCCGCGGTTCAACTCGATCTCGATCAGCGGTTACCATATGCTCGAGGCGGGGGCGACGGCGGTGCAGGAGCTCGCCTTCACGCTCGCCGACGGCATGGAATATGTCCGGGCCGCTCGGGCCAAGGGCCTGGAAGTAGACGATTTCGCGCCTCGGCTGAGCTTCTTCTTCGGGATCGGCATGAACTTCTTCATGGAGATCGCCAAGCTTCGCGCGGCCCGCCTCCTATGGTGGAGGATAATGAAGGGATTCGGCGCGAACCGCCAGAAATCGTTACTATTGCGCACGCATTGCCAGACAAGTGGAGTGTCGCTGACCGAACAGGACCCCTACAACAACATCGTCCGGACGACGATAGAGGCGATGGCGGCGGTGCTCGGCGGCACCCAGTCGCTCCACACCAACAGCTTCGACGAAGCCATCGCGCTCCCGACGGATTTCTCGGCCCGGATCGCGCGCAACACCCAGCTCATCCTCGCCGAGGAAAGCGGGATCACCAACGTCGCCGACCCGCTCGGCGGCTCCTATTTCATCGAGAGCCTGACCAACGAGCTGGCGGACAAGGCCTGGGCCCTGATCGAGGAGGTCGAGGCGATGG
This sequence comes from Allosphingosinicella sp., assembly GCA_036400035.1. Taxonomy (GTDB): domain Bacteria; phylum Pseudomonadota; class Alphaproteobacteria; order Sphingomonadales; family Sphingomonadaceae; genus Allosphingosinicella. The sequence goes on along the minus strand of DASWLY010000249.1, from coordinate 4,888 downwards.
GCGGGATGACCGCGGCCGTCGCCGAGGGTCTGCCGAAGCGGCGGATCGAGGAGGCGGCGGCGGCGCGGGCGGCCCGAGCCGACCGGGGCGAGGACGTGATCGTCGGGGTGAACCGCTACCGGCTGGAGGACGAGGCGCATCTCGACATCCTCCAGATCGACAACGACAAGGTCCGGACCGGCCAGGTGGCGCGGATCGAGAAGGTCCGCGCCGGGCGCGACGAGGCGGCGGTTCAGGCGGCGCTCGATGCCCTGCGCGAGGGGGCGAAGGGCGATGCCAACCTGCTCGCGCTCTCGGTCGATGCGGCTCGGGCCCGGGCGACGCTCGGCGAGATAAGCCAGGCGCTGGAGGACGCGTTCGGCCGCTACGGAACGACTCCCGAGCCGGTGAAGGGGATTTACGGCGGCGCCCATGAGGGCGATCCGCGCTGGGAGCGGGCCGGGGCCGGAGTGGCCGCGATCGAAAGGCGGCTCGGGCGCAGGCCCAGGATGCTGGTCGCCAAGATGGGCCAGGACGGGCACGACCGCGGCGCCAACCTGGTCTCCTCCGCCTTTTCCGATCTCGGCTTCGAAATCGTGGCCGGCCCGCTCTTCCAGACTCCCGAGGAGAGCGCCCGGCTCGCGGTCGAAAAAGAGGTCGACGTGGTCGGTGCCTCCAGCCTCGCCGCCGGCCACAAGACGCTGGTGCCGGAGCTGATCGGGCATCTGCGCGAGATGGGCCGGCCCGACATCAAGGTCGTGGTCGGGGGAGTCATCCCGGCGCAGGATTACGACATGCTGCGCGAGGCCGGGGTGCAGGCGATCTTCGGCCCCGGCACCAACCTCGTCGACGCCGCAGGCGAAGTGCTGAGGCTGCTCGGCCACAACATGCCCCCGCTGGAGGACCCCGCGGAGTGAGCGACCACGACGAAGGCAATTTGCTCGCCTCGGAGGCGCCGAACCGGCAGGGGGATCTCATCCTCTACGATTACTTCAAGCACCTGACGACCTTGTCGCTGCTGATACTCGGCGGCATCCTCAGCCTGACGCAGACCGCCCGGGGCGCCGAGATGAAGCTGCCGACCGTCCTGATGGTGGTCGGGGTGGTGACGTTCGCGGGCGTCATCTCCTTCTCCGCGTCCGGTGAAATCGCGAGGTCTCATTTCCACGGCGATCAACCCAAGCGGATCGACCTGTACCGCAAGGCGGCACCGGCCATCCTGTCGCTGGGCGTGGGCATGTTCCTGTTCCTGTTCGGCAAGGCCCTCGGCAAATGATCGGGGCCGCACCGGGTGGAGGCGGGGCGAGACGCCTTCCCCCTCAGGCCGGACCTGTTTCAGGACCTGTTTCAGCATCACCTCGCCAGGCGCCCCGCGGGCGGATAGATGGATCCGGCAACAAGCTCAGGATGACGTGGTAAGCGATGACCGAATGCCGATCCGACTGGACCCGGGAGGAAATCCGGGCGCTCTTCGACCAGCCCTTCCTCGACCTCCTGTTCGAGGCGCAGCGAGTCCATCGCCGCTTCCATCCGGCCAACGCCGTGCAGCTTTCGACCCTGCTCTCGATCAAGACCGGAGGCTGCCCGGAGGATTGCGGCTATTGCAGCCAGTCCGCCTTCGCGAAGTCGGGTCTCAAGGCCGAAAAGCTGATGGATGTGACCGCCGTCCTCGCCTCGGCGGCCGAGGCGAAGGCGGCCGGTTCCGGCCGCTTCTGCATGGGCGCGGCCTGGCGGGAGCCGAAGGAGCGGGACATGGAGGCGCTGTGCGCCATGGTCGCGGGCGTGAAGGGGATGGGCCTCGAGACCTGCATGACCCTGGGAATGCTGACGAAGGACCAGGCCGATCGGCTCGCCGCCTCCGGGCTCGACTATTACAACCACAATATCGATACTTCGCCGGAGAATTACGGCAACGTCATCACCACCCGGACCTTTCAGGAGCGGCTCGAGACGCTGGAGAATGTCCGGGCGGCGGGCATGGCGGTGTGCTGCGGCGGCATCGTCGGCATGGGCGAGCGACGGGAAGACCGGGTCGGCTTCCTCCACGCGCTGGCGACCCTTTCCGCGCACCCCGAGAGCGTGCCGATCAACGCGCTCGTGCCGGTGAAGGGCACCGTGCTCGGCGACATGCTGGCGGACACGCCGCTCGCCCGGATCGACGATGTCGAGTTCGTCCGCACGGTCGCGGTGGCGCGCATCCTGATGCCGCGCTCGATGGTCCGGCTTTCGGCGGGCCGCGAGTCGATGTCCGAGAGCACCCAAGCCCTCTGCTTCCTGGCCGGCGCGAACAGCATCTTCACCGGCGACAAGTTGCTGACCACCGGCAATGCCGGGGCGGGGGCGGACTCGGCCTTGTTCGAGAAGCTGGGGCTGGTGCCGATGACCGCGGAAGAACCGGCGCGGGTGGCGGCGGAGTGATTGGAATTCCCGCTCATCCTGAGTAGGGACTGAGCCCGGCGAAGGCCCGTATCGAAGGACGGTTCCCGTGCGTCCTTCGATACGCCGGTTCGACAGGCTCACCGGCTACTCAGGATGAGCGGTTTGGAGGATCAACGCGAGTGTTCAAAAAGATCCTGATCGCCAACCGGGGCGAGATCGCCTGCCGGGTCATCCGGAGCGCGCGCAAAATGGGGATCGCCACCGTGGCGGTCTATTCTGACGCGGACGCGCGGGCGCCGCATGTGAAGCTCGCCGACCAGTCGGTGCGCCTGGGGCCGCCGCCGGCCAGCGAATCCTATCTCAATGCCGAGCTGATCATCGACGCCTGCAAGGTGACGGGGGCCGAGGCGGTGCATCCGGGCTATGGGTTCCTCTCGGAGCGGGAGAGCTTCGCCCGGGCGCTCGAGGCGGCCGGGATCGCGTTCATCGGACCGCCGGCGGGGGCGATCGCGGCGATGGGCGACAAGATCGAATCGAAGAAGCTGGCGCTCGAGGCGGGGGTCAGCGTCGTCCCCGGCTTCGTCGGGGAGATCGACGATACCGAGCATGCGGTGAGGATCGCGGGCGAGATCGGCTACCCGGTGATGATGAAGGCGTCGGCGGGCGGCGGCGGCAAGGGCATGCGGCTCGCCTATAGCGAGACCGACGTCCGCGAGGGCTTCGAGGCGACCAAGCGCGAGGGGCTGGCGAGCTTCGGCGACGACCGCGTGTTCATCGAGAAGTTCGTCGAGAATCCGCGCCACATCGAGATCCAGCTGATCGGCGATAAAGCGGGCAACCTCCTCTATCTGGGCGAGCGCGAATGCTCGGTTCAGCGGCGCCACCAGAAGGTGGTCGAGGAAGCGCCGTCGCCGTTCGTCACGCCCGAGATGCGAAAGGCGATGGGGGAGCAGGCGGTCGCGCTGGCCAAGGCGGTGGGCTATTTCTCGGCCGGGACGGTGGAGTTCATCGCCGGCGCCGACCGGAGCTTCTACTTCCTCGAGATGAACACCCGGCTCCAGGTCGAGCATCCGGTGACGGAGGAGGTGACCGGCCTCGACCTCGTAGAGCTGATGATCCGGGTCGCGGCGGGCGAGGCCCTGCCGTTCGGCCAGGACGACGTGACCCTGACCGGCTGGGCGATCGAGAACCGGGTCTATGCCGAGGATCCGTATCGCGGCTTCCTGCCCTCGACGGGGCGGCTGGTCAGGTATCAGGCGCCGCCGGCAAGCCCCTCCCCTTCAGGGGAGGGGTTGGGGTGGGGACTGTCTCGTGACGCTGCGGGGTTTGCGACATCCCCCACCCCCAACCCCTCCCCTAAAGGGGAGGGGAGCATCGTCCGGGTCGACGACGGGGTCGAGGAGGGCGGCGAGGTCTCCATGTTCTACGATCCGATGATCGCCAAGCTGATCACCTGGGCTCCGACCCGCGAGGCGGCGATCGACCGGCAGATCGAGGCGCTCGATTCCTTCGTGGTCGAGGGGATCGGCCACAATGTCGATTTCCTCTCGGCGCTGATGCAGCACCCGCGCTTCCGGGAGGGGCGGCTCACCACCGGCTTCATCGCCGAGGAATATCCCGAAGGCTTTGCCGGAGCGCCCGCGGACGACCGGCTGATCGAGGATCTGGCGGCGATCGCCGCTTTGCTGGGAATGGAGACCGATGCCCGCGCCTGCATGGTGAGCGGCCAGCTCGGCGCTCCGATCCTTCCGCCGGAGGAGCGGGTGGTGCGGATCGCCGGCCGGAGCTTCTCGATCCGCTTCGACGGCTTCGAGGGCGGCCTGCTCGCCTATCTGGACGAGGGCGAGGGGCGCGAGCTGATCGGGCGCTGGGAGCCGGGCCGGCGCCTGTTCAAGGGCACGATCGACGGCCGAAGCCGGATCGTGCAGGTGGCCCGCCGCGGCCGCCAGTGGCGGCTGACGACCCGGGGCGCCTCCCATCTCGTCGAGGTGCTTCCGGCGCATGTCGCCGAGCTCAGCCGCCACATGATCGAGAAGGTGCCGCCGGACCTTTCCAGATATCTCCTGTGCCCGATGCCGGGCCTTCTGACCGCGCTCAATGTCGGCGAGGGCGACAAGGTCGAGGCGGGCCAGCCGCTCGCCGTCGTCGAGGCGATGAAGATGGAGAATATCCTTCGCGCGGAAAAATCGGGGGTCGTGAAGACGGTCTCGGCCAGGCCTGGCGACAGCCTCGCGGTGGACGCGGTGATCCTGGAGTTCGAGTAAGCGCCGTCATCCTGGCGGAAGCCTGGATCTGGTGTCCGAACAGGCATCGTCATCCCGGCGGAAGCGGGGATCTGGTGTCCGAATAGGCATCGTCACCCCGGCGAAAGCCGGGGTCTGGTGGAGGCCCGCCGAGACTTCTTGTCCTGGGATCCCGGCTTTCGCCGGGATGACGGGGTTGGCGCGGTCCGTCACCCCGGCGGAAGCCGGGGTCTCGTGGAGACCCGCCGAGACTTCTTGTCCTGGGATCCCGGCTTTCGCCGGGATGA
>DASWLY010000248.1:0-14584 GCA_036400035.1 Allosphingosinicella sp. | reverse complement strand
AAGGTCGCAGGTTCAAATCCTGCCCCCGCAACCACGAAAAGGCCCCGCCGCAAGGCGGGGCCTTTCGTCGTTTCAGGCCCGCTGCAACGGGTTTGGTCCTGCTGAACTTGGCTCGCGTCCGGCGACGAGCCGCTTCCGATCTGCCGGCATCGCCTCCAGTGCGAGCTCCCCCGCCGGCAGGCCCGGGATCTTTCGAGTGAAGGCGCAAAGGCGCGAAGGCACGACGTAGAAGGGGCTCCCTACGTTGCCGCGCCTCGATGCCTCGTACCTTCCCTTGACGAGGCGCCGAGGGGCGCCGCCGAGCCTGCGAAAGCGCTCGCGCCACGCCTCCCTCCGATCGCTGGCAGGCCCCTCGGACGAGCAGGGTGATGGCTCCCGGCTTCGGTTTACGAGCCGCTCAACGATGAAGCCCCGCCGCACGCCGGGGCCTCATCGTTCGAAGCCCGCTGCACCGGCCACCCGTCATGCCGAACCGGGTTCGACCATCCGGCGAGGAGCCGCTTTCCGGTCCGCCGGCATCGCCTCGGGCGCGATATCTCCCCGGCCGGCAGGACCTGGATCGTTACAGAGAGGGCCTTCGTACCTTCGTGCCTTCTCTTTGACATCGGCGCCCAGGCGCCGGGAGCGCGCGCGAGCGCTCGTTCCACGGCCGAGCGTCGGATCGGCGGCGAGCCGGCCCCTGAATCGAGCAGCGTGACGGCATTCGGCCGAGCCTTCCGCGGCGCCGATCGCAACAAAAAAGGCCCCGCCGAAGCGAGGCCTTTCATCCGGCCCCGCCTTGCGGCGGGGCCTTTCGTCGTTTTCGGCTTAGTGATTCCCGTGCGCGTCCGCCGGAGCATTGACGCTCGAGCCAGTGCCGCCGGGCAGCACGACCGCCACGTTCTGCATCATGCCCATGTCCTCATGGTCGAGGATGTGGCAGTGGAGCACGAACTCGCCGATATAGCGCTCGTAGCGGGTGCGGACCGTGACCGTGTAGCCCGGCTTGACCCACAAAGTGTCTTTCCACATGCCCTTGAGGCCCGGATATTGCGGGTCGTTGAACAAGTCGCGGGCCCCCGGCAAGCTGAGATCCACGGTCGGGAAACGATCGTTGACGATCTTGACGATCTCGAACGGGTTGACGTGGATGTGGAAGGGGTGGCCGGCCCGGTTGGAGGTCAGCTTCCACTCCTCGGCCGCCCCGAGCGTCAGCTTCCGGTCGAGCCGGTCGGGCTTGTACTCCTGGGGATTGTAGCCGGGCGAGGTCGGCAGCTGGTTCGCGACCTGGAACAGGTTCGTCGTCGGCCCGGTGGACGTGATGTCGAACGTCAGCTCCTGGCCCCCTGACAGCTCGCTGTCGGCAACGGTCCGATGCTTGGTGAACCGGCGAAGGCTGAGGCCGTTCTCGAGGTCGGCTATCACCTCGTCGCGGATGTTGGCCGGCATGTTCTTCTTGGCCGAGGTGATCAGCTGCTCTTTGAGGGTTCCCTTGTTCACCTGCGCCGGATCGCGCTCGACGTTCACCACACCCAGCAGACGCACGCCCGGCGGCACTCCGCCGACGCTTTCAGGCGCCTGGCTCAGGATGTCGAGCACGCAATATTGTCCCTCCTCCGGGAACTGCACCAGGGCGTCCCAGCGATAGCCGGGCTGCATGGTGACGTTGCGCGAAGGAAGCGCCTGGGCCGTGGTGAGACCGTCGGCCGCCACCACGTGGAAGGGCAGCACGTTGAAGCTGCAGCCCTGTTCGACGAGCGCCTCGTGGTTCTCCGCCTCGAGATGCTTGCCCGGCTTGAGATCGGGCGGAGTGGGGTTCGCCTTGACGAAGAGCAGGCGGATGGTGTCGCGAACGCCGCCGTGGATGAGGCGCCAGCGCTCGACCGCGCCCTGCTTGACCTTGAAGGTCGGCAGGACGTGACCGTTGATGCTGGTATAGCGGCCCGAATTGCCCCAGCTGGAGAAGGTGCCGAAGCCTTGCGGACCGAGGGGAGCGCCCCGCTTGTCCGCATAGGTCTCGACCCCGCCGACGTCGCCCGGTTCGCAGACCCAGGCGGAGACCCTCTGGAAGCCGTTGGGGAAGGTCTGGGTCTTGATCTTGACGTTCTGGTTCTCGTCCAAGCAGGCATAATGGATCTGCTGAAGCACCAGGGTCCGGTCGCGCAGGCCGTCGACCCCGTCGAGCAGAGTGTCGAGGTCGCCGTTGCTGGTCGGGGTCGGCGGCCTGTTGCCCTTGATGATGAGGGCGCCGGCCATCCCGCTCGAGACCTGGAGGGCGGTCGAGCCGTGCCGGTGCGTGTGGTACCAGAAGGTGCCGGCCGGATGGGTCGGGTCGATCGCATATTCATATTCGAAGCTGACGCCGGGATTGATCGACAGCAGCACGTTGTCGCCGTTGCCCGACGGGTTCACCCAGAGACCGTGGGTATGAAGGTTGGTGCCGTTGAAGCAATGCGGCACGTTGTGCTCCGCACTGGCGCAGCCGGCATCGTAGGACGTCGTCACCGGGGGCAGCTTGTTGTTGAGCTTGACCCGGACGGTGTCGCCCGGACGGGCTTCGATCGTCGGCGACACGAAGCGCTCCGGCAGCGGCAGTCCGTCCTGGGTATAGGCGCGGAGCCTGACCTTGTCGTCCACCCCGGTGCTCGGGTTGTACATGACGCCGTCGACATATTCGATGTTGAGGTCGAGCTCGATCTCCTTATTGCCGGCCGGGGCGAACGGGTGGTTCGGAGACGCGCCCCGCTGCTTCAGCTTGGGCGGATCGGCGACGTCCCGGTCGGATTGCGCCGATGCGGTTCCAGCCGCGAGAAGTGCCGTAGCGGCCGCCGTACCCAAAGCAAACGCACGCAAGCTGAGCGTCTTTGCACCATAACCGAACATATCGCCGATCCCCCCTGAAGTTGCCGTAACCGAAATCGGCCCGACTCGCCCATCAGGCTATTGCGAACCATTTGGAATAGCACGCGAATTTAGATCCATTTCGGAGGCAACCCTTTGATCCACTTTCGGAGGGAACTTCTTTCATCCGTTTCGGATGAATCCTTTGGAGCGAATCCTTCGGAAGGAATCTTTCCGGGGGCCGACATGGCTCTTTTTGGGACGATCAGGCGCGTTGCGGGAATCGGACCTTGACCGTAGAACCGTCGGCAAGGGGGAATGAGCCATGGGATTATGGATTTCGCTCGGCCTGCTCGCGCTGGCCCTTCTCTACGCCATCATCGTCTACAACCGTCTGGTGCGCCTGCGCGCGCTGACCCGGGAGGGGTTTAGCGGGATCACAGTCCAGCTCCGCCGCCGGGCCGATCTGGTGCCCAATTTGGTCAGCACGGTCGAAGGCTATGCCACCCATGAGCGGGAGGTGCTGACCGAGGTCACCGCCCACCGCACCGATCCCACCAGGGCGGCAAGCGTCGAGGCCACCGCCCAAGCCGACACTGCCTTCGGCGCCATGCTCGGCCGGCTCATGGCCGTCGCCGAGGATTATCCCGATCTCAAGGCCGACGAGAATTTCCGAGCGCTGCAGGACGAGCTCGCCGAGATCGAGGAGGAGCTGCAGGGCGCGCGCCGCTACTACAACGCCACCGTCCGCGATCTCAACACCAAGGTCCAGTCCTTCCCCGACGTGCTTCTCGCCCGGCCGATGGGCTTCCACGAGGCGCCTTTCTACGAGGACGGCGACGCCTCCATCCAGACGGCGCCCAAGGTCAGCTTCGGCCGGGCCGGCTGATGCTCCGGCTCTGGCTGGCGCTGCTGGCGGCGCTCGCCCTGCTCTGGCCCGGGGCGGCCGCGGCCGAGGAGCGCATCCTCCATTATCACAGCGACGTCTCGGTCGGCGCCGACGGCACGCTCGACGTCGCCGAGACCATCCGGGTCCGGTCGGAGGGCATCCAGATCGTCCGCGGCATCTACCGGGACTTCCCGACCCGCTACTCCAACCGCGCCGGCGCCAGGGTGCGAGTGGGCTTCGAGGTCGTGAGCGCCCGGCGCGACGGCGCCGACGAGCCCTGGAAGACGGAGCGCGAGGGCAATGGCGTGCGAGTCTATATGGGTGATGCCGACACCCGCATCCCGCCCGGCGAGCACGTCTACGAGCTGCGCTACCGGACCACCCGCCAGCTCGGCTTCTTCGGTGATTATGACGAGCTCTACTGGAACGCCACCGGCAATGGCTGGATCTTCCCGATCGACGTCGCCGAGGCCCGGATCCGGCTGCCGCGGCCGGTGCCGTTCGGCAAGCGCGCCGTCTATACCGGTCCGGAGGGCGCCACGGACGCAAATGGCGAGGTCGTCGCCGAGGCACCCGGGGACATAAGCTTCCGAACCACCGCCCCGCTCGGCAGCCGCGAGGGGCTGACCGTCGCCGTCGCCTGGGAGAAGGGCGTGGTGGCCGCGCCCCCGCCGGCTTCCGCCGCCCGTGCCTTTCTGCGCGACTATGCCCCCCTCGCCGCCGGAGCCCTCGCCCTCGCCGGCCTGCTCGCTTATTATTTCCACGCCTGGCGCCGCGCCGGTCGGGATCCCAGGCCCGGCACGGTCGTGCCGATCTTCTCGCCGCCCGATGGCCTTTCCGCCGCCGCGATGCGCTACATCACGAAGATGGGCGCCGACAGCCGGGCCTTCGCCGCCGCGCTCGTCCAGCTCGGGGTCGGCGGCCATATCCGCCTCGTCGAGGAGGAAGGCGGCTTCTTCACGCGCGGCAAGACGACGATCGAGCGGAAGGAGGGCCCAAAGCCGCTGACCGGGCCCGAAGCCGACATGATGTCCTGCCTGTTCGGCGGCGGCGATTCGATCCTGATGGACCAGAAGAACCACGCCACCTTCAGCTCCGCCAGCAACGCCCTCGAGCACGGGCTGAAGAAGCTCCACGAGGGCCGCCTCTTCGTCCGCAACCGGGTCTGGGCCTATCGCGGCCTCGGGTTGATGATCGTCGCGCTCGCCCTCCCGGCCGCGACCCTCCTTCTGACCGCGGCCGAGGATCATGGCCGCTCCGACCTCATCTTCGCCGCCGCCGCCTTGGGCCTCCCCGCCGCCGCCTTCGGGCTCTACCGCCTCTCCAGCGGTTCCGGCAGCGCCCAGTCGATGGGCGGGAGGATGCTCGCAATCCTTCTCGCAATCCTCGGGCTCCTCGCCGGGCTCGTCACCATCGGCAACGCCATGGAGGGCGTGGAGGACATCAGGGGCCTGGTGCCGCTGCTGGTGCCGCTCCTCGCCCTTCCGGTGGTGCTCACCGCCTTCAGCTGGATGGCCGCCCCGACCCGGGAGGGACGCGCCGTCCTCGATCGGATCGCCGGCTTCCGCCACTATCTCTCCGTCGCCGAGGAGGATCGGCTGGAGGCGCTCCACCCGCCCGACAAGACGCCCGAATTGTTCGAGCGCTACCTTCCTTACGCGATCGCCCTCAAGGTCGAGAATGACTGGGCGTCGCGCTTCACCTCCGTCCTCGCCGCCGCGGCGGCTTCGGGCCAGTCGCGGACCATGAGCTGGTATTCGGGCCACTCCGATCCCTGGAACGATCCCGGCGACTTCGCCGACCAGGTCGGCGGCTCGCTGGCGAGCACCATCTCCTCCTCGTCCGCCGCGCCCGGCTCGAGCAGCGGATCGGGAGGCGGCGGCTCGTCCGGTGGAGGCGGCGGCGGCGGCGGAGGCGGCGGCTGGTAGCCGAAGGCGCTTCGCGTCATTCGGCCCCGCCCGTCATTCCGGATCAAGTCCGGGATGACGGATTTCGGCGCTTAAGCGCCCCGGGCGGCGAGGATCCGCTCGACCAGCTCCAGGTCCGCCGGCTTGTCGACGTCGATCGCCGCCTCGGCGAACGGAAGCAGCACCGCCTTCAGCCGGAACCCCGCCTTTCGGCCGATCCGCTCGGCGGCGGCTTCGAGCGAGATGGTTCGGGTGACGGCGCGCAGGAACACGCCCGGCCCGAGGAAGCTCAGCAGCTTGAGGGTGCGCTTGCGATCCTTCTCGGCCCGGGCCCAGAAATCGGTCCCTCGCTTCGAAGCCGGGCTCATCAGCGCGAACAGATTGGCCCCGCTGAAATGGCCGTCCGCCGCCTTGAGCCAGGTCCGTCTCGTGTCCGGATGCGCCTGCTCGACCGTCCTGCGCTCCACCATGGCGAAGGCCACGTCGACACCGCCGGCCTCCGCGATGAAGCCCTCGACCATCTCGGGCCGGAGAAGCGGGTGGTCGGCGGTGGTGACCAGCACCGGATAAGGCGCCGCTCCGGTTCCGGCGAGTCCGCCGACGCTCGCCGAGATTCCGTCCCCGGCCTCGGCGGCACCGATCCGGGCTTCCCGCGCCATCCAGGCAAGCTCGCCGGTCAGAAGCCCGTCCGCTTCCTGGGCGAGGATCACGATCCGGCCGATCGACGGGCAGTCGAGCAAGGTCCGCGCCACCCGGCCCAGCATCGGCTCGCCACCGGCGCGGATCAGCGCCTTCGCCGCCACGCCGTGCGACGCGGCGAAGCCATCCTCCCCCGGCCGGCGTCCCGCCAGCACGATCGCGGTCCATTGCCCCATGGCTCAATTCCATCACAGCAACGTCACTCGGGAGCCATCGAAAATTGAGGGGCACCGCGGTTAATCCCGCCGCCGTTGCCGATCCGCCACGCCCGCTCCGGGCAAAGAAAGGGCCCGCCGCGGCGCGGCGGGCCCTCCTCTTTCGCTCGTCGCGCGGAATCTGCAGCGCGATCGCCCTTCTGCGTCATTGCGAGGAGCGAAGCGGCGAAGCAATCCAGCTTTCGACGTCGGAGCCGCTGGATTGCCTCGCCGCGCTCGCAACGACGGATTCGATCGAAAAGGCGACCAAGTTCTAGAGGAAGAGATCCGCCACGACGGCCGCGCCGCTCCCGAGGTTGATGGTGAAGTCGGCAAGGCCGTCGCCGTTGACGTCGCCGGCGAGGAAATTCTCGCCGCCTTCGCTGTAGCTGCGCAGCTGGCCGGCGACGTTGCCGAACGCGGCGCCGCCGATGAACGCGAAGGCCTGGTTGCCCGCCACGCCCGTGTCGGCGTCGACTTCGGCCAGGTTGATCTTGTCCACCCCGCTGGCGAAGTCGGCGATACGGTCGTTGCCGCTGCCGTCGGTGAAGCGGAACTCGTCCGCCCCATTGCCGCCGGTAAGCAGGTCGTCGCCGCCCAGGCCGTTCAGGACGTCGTTGCCGTCATTGCCGTTGAGCTTGTTGGCGACGGCGTTGCCGACCAGATAATCGCGCGCCGAGCCGCCGTTCGCATTCTCGATGATCGTGTTGTAGGCGATCGAGATGTTGCGGTGGGCGACGGCGGTGAGGCCGCCGACCCCGGTATCCCCGAACAGCCGCTGCGCCACCTGCGAGCCGATGCTGGCCGCGAAGCCGTCGAGCTGCGCCTGGCTGGTCCAGAAGCGGAAATCGGGCTGGAGGACATTGTCGGTCGCCGCGTTGAAATCCGCGACGAAGGAGTTGGCAAGCTCCAGGCTCAGCGAGCCGAGCGCGGCCGAGCTGAACGAGCCCGGGCGCAGGTCGATGAACACGCTCCGGTTGGCCGACGAAAAGTCGAACACGTCCTCGCCGCCGGCATCGTAGACCGACAGATAGGGATAGGGGTTCTGCGCCAGGTCGTAGACGCCGTTGCCGGCGTTGGCATTGCTGAAATAGGCGGTGTCGCCGACCCGGGTCGTCGGATCCGCGCCGTATCTGGCCTGGATGGCGAGGATGTCGTGGAGCAGCGGCGTATCGGGATTGGCCAGCTGCAGGATCGCCCCGTTGACGATCAGGCCGCCGGTATTCTGCGCGTTGAAATAGGACATGATCGTATATTGCTGCGAGTCCTGGGCGTAGAAGGCGTCGTTCTGGTAGGTGATCGGATCGGGATTGCCGTCGCCGTCGGAATCGTTGCTGGCGTCGTAATTGCCGGGGTGGGAGAGGCCGAGGGCGTGGCCGGCTTCGTGGACCAGGGTGCTCATGCCGTAGCTGCCATATTGCAGCCAGTTGGAGACCCAGTTCACCTCCGGCGCCGCGACCCAGACGTCGCTCTGGAACTTGAAGCCGTCGCCCGGATAATAAGCGAAGCCGGCCGGCGTGTTGACGTCGCTGGCGAACTGGATGTCGACTCCGTTGCCCGTCTTCTCGACGATCGACGGCGCGATGAGATCGTCCCACAGCACCATCGTCTGGCGGGCCGCGGCCTTCTGGGCGGCGTTGAACTCCTGATAGCCGAAGCCCTGGGTGAAGTTCCCCTGGTATCTGGGATTGTTGTACAGGCCCGTGGCGGTGGGGCCGTCGAGGAAGCCGAAGGTGATGGTGCCGCTGGAAGTATTGATCGACCGGCCGGTGTCGAGCTGGGCGATCACCTGGTCGTTGTTGAAGATGGGCTTGCCGCGGAAGGTCGCGACCCCGGTAAAGTCCTCCAGTCGAAACGGAAGCGCGTTTCCGCCAAACTCCGAATCGACTGCTTCCTGCTGGAGTGCGGTGACCTCATCGTCGAATATCTTTCGCTGAGATTTTCCCATCTTGGCTTCCTAAGTGCTTGAAAGACAGGGAAATTCCCGCCCCTCCACCAGAAAAGCTCCGCCCTAACTTCGCCCAAGTCAAACCCTAATGCATCCGCTTCGGTACTGTTCTGGCTTCGGGGCAAGACTATGGGAGCGAGTCCTTTTTCATGACTGTCGACAAGGCGATCATCCTCAGCGCCGGCAAGGGTTCGCGCCTCCTGCCGCTGACCGCGGTAAGGCCGAAATGCCTCATCGATCTCACCGGCAAGAGCCTGCTCGAATGGCAGCTCGACGCGCTCCAGGGGGCGGGCATTCGCGACATCGTCGTCGTCACCGGTTTCGGCGAGGATCTGGTCGACGAGGTCGCGGCGCGCCGCTCGGGGGTCCGCACCCTGTTCAACCCCTTCTACCATGTCGCCGACAATCTGGGCTCGGTCTGGATGGCCCGCTCCGAGCTCGATCGCGACACCCTGCTCCTCAACGGCGACACCCTGGTGTCGCCGCGCCTGCTCGAACGGGTCCTGGAAGCGGACACCGGGCCGATCGCCGTCACCGTCGACGAGAAGGAAAGCTACGACGCCGACGACATGAAGGTGCTTCGGGAAGGCGACCGGCTGCTTCGCATCGGCAAGGCGCTCGAAGCCGGCCAGTATAACGCTGAATCGATCGGCCTCCTCGCCTTCCGCGGCGACGGCCCGGGCCTCTTCGCCGAGCGGGTCGAGATGATGATGCGCCAGCCCGACGGCACCCGCCGCTGGTACCTGCGCGCGATCGACGCCCTCGCCCAATCCGGCGCCGACGTCCGCACCGTCTCGATCAGGGGCGAGGAATGGCAGGAAGTCGACTTCCCCGAAGACGTCGAGGCGGCCAAGGCGCTCACCGCGAGCTGGGCGGCCCGCGGGGCCGGTTAAACCCCTCTCCCGTTCTTCACGGGAGAGGGAAAGCTGACGTCAGCGGCTGGGCCAAAACCCCCGGAAATGCTCCACCAGCGCTTCCACCTGCTCCGGCTCGAGCGTCACCGCCTCGGCAAGCGCCGGCACCTTCGGCCACCCCGCATCCTCCACGCTCACGCCGCGGGCGCCGCGCTCGCCCTCATAGCGTGGGATGACGTGGAAATGGACGTGGGGATCCACCATCATCAGCATCAGGTAGTTGATCTTGTCGTACCGAACGGCGGCGCCCAGCGCCCGCTCGATATCGGCGGCGGCGCTCTGCAATTCGGCGAACGCTTCCTTCGGAAGCTCCGCGAAGCGCATCGCCTCGCTCTTCGCGGCCAGGATCAGACTTCCAAGCGTCGGCTGGGAAGGCCGAAGCAGCACCACCCAATGCTCATATTCCGCGATCAGGGTCGCAGGGTAGCCGAAGCGCCGGATCGTCTCGTTCATCCCCCGTCATTGCGAGGAGCGAAGCGACGAAGCAATCCATTCAGCCATTCATTTTCGTAATTTCGCGTCGAGCGCGTGCCGCGGCCGAAGGCCGCAATTTTTGGTTCACACAAAGGCACAAAGGCACAAAGGCACCTCGCGAAACCCTGCCGTCGCGGCCTTCTCGGATTGGCCGCTGGATAAGCCGCTTCGCGGACTCTTTGTGCCTTTGTGCCTTTGTGCGAACCAATCTGCTTTTTGCATCCCGGCCAACATAGCCGAAAAGCTATCCGATGAAGGATGTGGAGCGCCTTGCGCGAATAGCGGTCGATTGCGGGCTGAGGATCCACAGAGGCCTCGGCCCGGGTCTGCTTGAATCGGTCTATGAAGCGGTGATGGCGGCAAGCCTGGTCCGCGCCGGGCTTGCCGTCGAGCGGCAGAAGCCGATCGTGATCGAGTTCGACGGGATGCATTTGGGGGAAGGCTTTCGAGCCGACCTCGTGGTGGAAGGTCAACTCCTTATCGAGGTGAAGTCGGTCGACCGGCTGGCGCCTGTGCATGCAAAGCAGTTGCTCACCTATCTGCGCCTGTCGGGGTGCCCGCTAGGGCTCCTGATGAACTTCGGAGGCGAGACGTTTCGCGAGGGAGTCCGGCGGCTCGCGAACAACTACTTCTCCGGATTGTAGCGGCGACCGCTCTACCTGCGGCCGAAGGCCCCAATTCTGGTTCGCACAAAGGCACAAAGGCACAAAGGGGCCTCGGAAGCGCAGACCGACAGTGTTTTCGGATCGGCCATGAAGTAAGCCGCTTCGCGGATTCTTTGTGCCTTCGTGCCTTTGTGCGAACCCAATCTTCTTTGGGCGTTGGCCGAGGGCGCGTTCAGGCGAGCCAGGACACCACCGGCCGCCCCGCCGCCCGCGCCGCCATCGCCTGGAGGAGCTGGACCATGTGGACGGCGAGCGAGATGAGGGTCCAGGCGGCGAGGGCGACCAGGCCCCAGTCCGGCCGGCCGGCGATGAGAAAGGCGAGCAGGATGACCATGTTCGGGTTGCGACGGGCCGTTACCAGCCGGAACCGGCTGTCGAAGCGCCGCCAGACGTGGATGTGCATCCCGAAGCGGACGATGAAGGCGCCCTCGATCAGCCGCTGGACGACATAGCCGCCGACGATGACGGCGAGCGTCCACCAGAAGACGTCCTGAGCCAGCGGCCGGCCGTAGGCGTGGAGCCCCACTCCCCAGGCCCACCACCAGAAGGGCGGGTGGACGAGGTCGATGCCATGATCGATCGCCCCGCCGATCTTCGACGAGGTGATGGTGCAGCGGGCCAGCTTGCCGTCCACCGTGTCGAGCACCATGAAGGCGAGCCCCGCCGCCAGACCGGGCCAGTAACGCCCTTCGTAGAAGAGCCAGGTGGCGAGCAGGCACAGGCTCGCCCCGATCAGCGAGACCTGGTTCGGGCTCATCCCGATCCGCGCCGCCCACCGTGTCAGCACCAAAGCCCATTCCGGCCACAGATATTTGGTGAGCAGGTCGGTCACGCCCTTATAGGCGCCGATATAGCTCGCCCGCTCGAGCGAGCGGACAGTCTCCGGAGCGAGCCGGTCCATGAACGGCCGCTCCTTCTTGCGAAGCTCCTCGTTCCCGACGCCGTCCGCGGATTCCCAGGGCAGGATTTCGCCCCTTGCGTCGGAAGGGGGGCGGTTCCGCTCCATGGCCAGGGCAATCTCGTCCCGCTGCCCGTCGACGGCATGCGCCAGCACCGGCACTCCGCCGCGAGTCACCACCAGCCCGGGCTTCTCCGCCACCAGCTTCAGCCAGGACGGGTCGAAGGCGTAGCCGAGATTGACCAGCAACTCGCCGTCCTCCCGCAGGTCCAGCTTCTGCGCGGCCGCGATCCGGCGCAGCCTCTCCTCGGCGCTGAGCCCCCACAAAAGGGTCGGGTTGGTCCCGATCGGGGCGATCCCGGTCACGACTTCAGCTCCGCCGAAATCGTCTCGGCGCTGCGCAGCGCCAAAGCGACGATGGTGAGCGTCGGGTTAGCCCAGCCGCCGGTCGGGAAGAGCGACGATCCCGCCACCCACAGATTGGCGATCCCGTGCACCCGCCCGTCGGCGTCGGTGACGCTCGATCGCGGATCGCCGCCCATCCGGGTCGTGCCCATATGGTGGTAGCCGCCGATCGGGTGCGAGGAGATGAGCGGGTCGGTCTTCCACGCTCCGGTGTCGAGCCAGTCCGCCGGCTCGACCGTTCCGAGCCGAAGCCGTTCCAGCTCCCGCCCCAGCGACTCGACGAGGACTTTCACGCTTCGCACGTCGATCTCCGAGAGCCGCCAGTCCAGTCTAACCCGCGGCACGCCCGTCGGGTCCGTCTCGCCGCTCAGAGTAACCCGGCTGGCCGGGTTGGGCGCCTGCTCGCCGCGCACCAGCAGGGCGACTTCGAGGTTGCCGAGCTTGTGGAGAAGCCAGGGCCGCGCCGGGTCGATATGGCGCTGAGCCCATCCCGCCGCCTTCTTGGTCGCCATCCACAAGGCGCGGCCTCGCTTCGTCGGGGCCATTTTGTGCTTGAGGCCCGAATAGGCCGCCATCCCGATGAACTGCCGCCGCCCCCGCGGCTGGCGCGCGACGATGGTCAGCGACGTGTTGAGGATCCCCTCGCGCCGCTGCAGCTTTTCGGACGGGCTGATCAAGGCGGCGAGGTCCTGGCCGTCGACCCGGTGCCGCCGCCCGAACGCTTTCAATAGCCGCCACGCCGCGCCCTTGACGATCCGGCCGCCGCGGCCGTGGGGATGCTCCATGAAATAGCGGCCGACCTGGTCGTGGCCATTGCCGAGGTTGGAGGCGAGCAGTAGCCGGGGGTTCTCGATCCCGCCGGCGGCGAGCACGAACGCCCTGGCCCGAACCGTCAGCCGCCCGGCGCCGAGCGAGCGGGCCTCGACTCGCGCGATTCCGCTTCCCTCCGGCACGATCGCCGTCACCGTCGCGTGGGTCGCGATCTGGCATCGGGGATCCGCCTCCAGGTCCTGGCAGCTCTCCCAGGCGAAGCGGTTGAAGCGGCGGTCGAAGGTCCAGAGCGGAGTGTCGAGCTCGGCGAAGCCCGGCAGCTTCACCCCGGCGGCGCGAAGGTCGTCCGGCCCGGGCCGGCCGGCGGGGAGCCCGAAATGCGGCCGCGCCGCCGCGTACCAGCGCTCCAGCTCCCGCCATGGGATCGGCCAGCCCGAATGGGGCACATAGTCGCGCGCCTCAAGGTCGATCGGATCGAGCTCCGCGCAGCGTCCGCCCCAGATGGCGGTGGTGCCGCCGAAGAAGCGAAGCCGGCTGTCCTCCAGCTCGTAATATTCCTCGCCCGAATTCTCGCCGGCATTGAGGCCCGCCGTCGCCGGCTCGTAGTCCAGCCCGCCGCTCTCCAGAAGCACGACCGTGTGGCCCAAGGCGAGGAGTCGCCGGGTAAGGGTGATCCCCGCCGCCCCGGCGCCGATCACGCAGACCTCGCCCTCCAGCTCCAGCGGACCCGCGGCCTGGGCGAGGTCGATCACAGCCCGTCACCCCGGCGAAAGCCGGGATCTCGCGGAGACCCTCTCCCGTCATCCCGGCCCCACCCGTCATCCCGGCGAAAGCCGGGATCTCGTGGAGACCCGCCGTGACTTCTCGACCTGAGGTCCCGGCTTCCGCCGGGATGACGGGGAGGGCTCACCTTCCGAACAACTCCGCCTCGACCTCGCCCGCCAGCGCCCCCGCCAGCACCGCGTCCTGGGCCCAGCGCAGATCGTCGGCCAGATACCGGTCCGCCTCGTAATGCGCCACGTTGCGCCGGATCTCCGCCCGGGCCGCCTCAAGCGCCGGCGAGCTCTTCAGCGGCGCGTGGAAATCCACCCCCTGCGCCGCGGCCAGAAGCTCGATCCCGACCACCCCGGCCGAATTGCCGGCGATCCGCCGCGCCTTGGTTCCGGCATGGGTCGCCATCGAGACATGGTCCTCCTGGTTGCCCGAAGTCGGCACCGTGTCCACGCTCGCGGGCCAGGCCAGGCTCTTATTCTCGGAGACCAGGGCCGCCGCGGTCACCTGGGCGATCATGAAGCCCGAATTGACCCCGCTGTCCCGGACCAGGAAGGGCGGAAGCCCGCTCATCTTCGGGTCGACCAGGACGGCGGTGCGCCGCTCGGAGATGCTGGCGACCTCGCACATCGCCATCGTCAGGATATCGGCGGCGAAGGCGACCGGTTCCGCGTGGAAGTTGCCGCCCGACAACGAATCTCCACTTTCGGGGAACAGTAACGGGTTGTCCGTGACCGCATTCGCTTCGATTCCCAGCGATTCCGTCACATTCCTCAACAAGTCCAGACATGCTCCCATCACCTGCGGCTGGCAGCGGAAGCTGTAGGGGTCCTGCACCCTCGTGCAGTCGTCGTGGCTGTGTCGGATCTCGCTTCCCTCGATCAGCCGCTTCAGGACCGCCGCCACCACGATCTGCCCCTTCTGCCCCCGCGCCCGGTGCAGGCGCGGGTCGAAGGCGACATCGGTGCCTTTCAGCGCGTCCAGCGATAAAGCCCCTGAAATCAACGCGGTAGCGAAGACCCGCTCGGCCGTGAACAAGGTGTCGAGCGCCACCGCGGTCGAGATCTGGGTGCCGTTGATCAGCGCCAGCCCCTCCTTCGGCGCCAGCGCCAGCGGCTCCAGCCCAAGCGCCCGAAGCGCCTCCCCGGCCGGCATGATCGTCCCCCGAAGGTCGATCCGCCCCTCGCCCAGCATCGCCGCGCTCAGATGCCCCAGCGGCGCCAGGTCCC
>DASWLY010000247.1:0-3949 GCA_036400035.1 Allosphingosinicella sp. | reverse complement strand
CGTCGAGGTGGAGCCGCCGCTGGTCGAGGTGGATCCGCCGCTGGTGCTGGTCGAGCTTCCTCCGGTGCTGGTCGAGCCGCCGCTGGTCGAGGTCGATCCGCCGCTGGTCGAGCTTCCTCCGGTGCTGGTCGATCCGCCGCTGGTCGAGCTGCCGCCGGTGCTGGTCGAGCCGCCGCTGGTCGAGGTCGAGCTTCCGCCGCCGGTCGAGGTGCTGGTCGACGCCGTGAAGATCACGTTGCCGCTGCTCGACCCGCCGAAGAAGCCGCCGCTGAAGAAGCCGCCGCCGAAGCCGCCGCCGAAGCCGCCGCTGCCGCCGATCACGGTGACTCCGCCGCCGCCGCCGGTGCTTCCCGCCATCGGCGGAAGCGGGGGGAGCGGAATCGGCATCGCGCCCGGATAGGTGATGGTGCGGGTGGTGGTGGTGGTCCCCGGAGTCTTGACGACGCAGGCGGTGCGCACCCGCTTGTAGCGCTTCACCGCCTTGACCCGGGCATAGCGCCGGGGGGCCTGCTTCACCATCTTGGCCGCCTTGGCCTGCTTGACGAAGGAGGGCCGCTGGGGCGGGTTCTCGGCGACATGGACGGCGCCGCCACCGATGATCGCGCCGCCGCAAGTGCAGGCGCAGAGTTTAGCGAGAGCCATTTTAACCGACATGACAGCGCACCTTGTTTCCAGGTTCCGATGCTTCCCCGAAAGTCCCCTGTGGAAGTTCGGCTTCGGCATCGAGCTACCCACACAGATGCCAAGGAATGCTTTAAGCGCAAGCGCGTTAACCACGAAGACCCCTCGGAATGCCCGCCAAATGGCCGTTCGGGCAGCTTCCGTCCCATTCGGGGACAAGCGCGGATCAGCCGTGAACGAATAGGCGACGCGGCGGATCGCTCGAACATGGTTAACGCGCGCGCCGAGTCCCGATTCGCGGGGAATCGGAGCCGGCCGCGGCGAATCGGGGCGGCGACTTACGCAATGGGCAGGAAAGTCACTCCGGATCAGCGAATCCGCGGAAGGTTTTAACTGCCATTTGAGTGACTTGTACTGCCCCTTAGGCAAGCGTATAGGCGCGCTGGGGCAAGCTCCGACATTTCCGGACGACTCGGAAGCGGAGCTGCAGGAGGTTTGCGTGACGCTACGGCGTACGTGAAGGATGTGGAGGGGTTATGGCGACGGCTTTGAGTGACGTTTACGGCTCGGTTTATGCTTTGGGCGGTGTTCCCGACAGCTACCGGCCCACGGCCAACGAAGAGTTCATGAATCCGGTGCAGCTCGCTTATTTCAGGCAGAAGCTGCTCGGCTGGAAGGACGAGATCCTTCGGGAATCGCAGGGGACGATGGCGTCGCTGAAGAACGGCCCGATCCGGGAGGCGGACGTCACCGACCGCGCCTCGTCGGAGACCGACTGGGCGATTGAGCTTCGCACCCGTGACCGGCAGCGCAAGCTCATCTCCAAGATCGACTCGGCGCTCCGCCGAATCGACATCGGCGAATACGGCTTCTGCGAAGTCACCGGCGAACCGATCTCGCTGGCCCGGCTCGAGGCCCGGCCGATCGCGACGATGACGGTCGAGGCGCAGGAGCGCCACGAGCGCAACGAGCGAATCACCCGCGACGATTGAGGTGACGGCCGGAAGCGAAGGCTTTCGGCCGGCGCGTCACCCCAGCGCAGGCTGGGGTCTCGGGGAGACCCGTGGAGACTTCTCGACCTGAGGTCCCGGCTTTCGCCGGGATGACGGGATGACCCATTCGTCACCCCAGCGAAGGCTGGGGTCCCGTGGGGTGAAATTCGCCGAGTTCTTCACCCGCCGGGGTCCCAGCCTTCGCTGGGACGACGGATGCTAACACGCTCCGTCACTGCGAGCGAAGCGAAGCAATCCGGCGCTGAGTCAGACGCGTGCGCCGCGGCTGGATTGCCGCGTCGCTACGCTCCTCGCAATGACGGGGGGGAGGGGAGAGGCCGCCTAGTGGAGGCCGGCAATCTCTTCCTTGATCCAGAGCTTCTCTTTCTTGAGCTTGGCGAGGGCGGCCGTGTCCGGCAGCGGCCGCTGGCTTTCTTCGAGGATCCGCGCTTCGATGTCCGCGTGGCGGTGTTGCAATGCCGAGATATGCGCTTGTTGCATCCCCATCTCCTTGGCTGTGCTGGGCGTGGTCTCAACGTCTGGAGGCGTAGCCTGTCTCCCGTCGATCGGACGGCCGTCGCAATATGTACGACGGGCCGTTAATGATCTATCCATAGCGCGTTTTTGAACGCTTGAGTAGCGCTCGAGGAGGGGCATGGAAGCGATCGACGGAAACGCCCTCCCGGCGGCCGCCCGGCTGGTGCGGCTTCGCCAGGAGCATCGCGATCTCGACTCGGCGATCGAGGCGCTCCGGGTGAACCCGGGCTCCGACCAGCTCCAGCTCGCCCGCCTCAAGAAGCGCAAGCTCCGCCTCAGGGACGAGATCGCCCAGCTCGAGGACCAGCTGATCCCCGACATCATCGCTTGAGAGCGACCGTCATCCCGGCGAAAGCCGGGATCTCGTGGAGACCTGCCGAGACTTCTCGTCCCGAGGTCCCGGCTTTCGCCGGGACGACGAGGAGGGCGAGGTCCCGGCTTTCGCCGGGATGACGTATCGTCCCTCCCCGGCACATCCCCGCCTTTACCTTCTTTGCGCATGGCGGCGGGACGGCGCCTGTGGCAGCATGAGCGGATGCACGAAGCCCGACTCCCCTTGACCGTCAAGCTGGTCGCCTCCCTCTATACCGAGGCGATGCTGCTCGCGGACGAAGCGCGCTCCTATTTCGACATGAGCGGCCGGAGCGACCGCGACTCGCTCGATCCGATCGACCGGGTCGGCTTTTCCTGCGAGTCGCTGAAGGTGACGACCCGGCTGATGCACGTCATCGCCTGGCTTCTGACCCAGCGCGCGGTCGAGGCGGGCGAGCTCAGCGCAAGCCAGGCGCGCCGGCCCGCCCGCCGCCTGGGCGAGGCGCCGGACAGCGACGAGGCCCTGCTCCCCAAGCTCCCGGAAAACGCCCGCGCCCTGATCCACGCCAGCCGCGACCTTTACGCGCGGGTCAAGCGCCTGGACGAAGCCGGCGGCCAGGGTCCCGAGCTCCAGTCGAGCCCGGCGCGAAGCCTGATGAGCCGGCTGGAGCGGTCTTTCTAGGAGCGCGCGTCTTCCCGGCGAAAGCCGGAACCTCGCGCCCCTCGTCATCCGGGCGAAGGCCGGGATCTCGTTGCGACACGCCGAGACTTCTCGACCTGAGATCCCGGCTTTCGCCGGGATGACGGGCAGGTTCTGGCCGAGGTCCCGGCTTTCGCCGGGATGACGGGCTATGGCACGACCGTCTTTCTCTGATCCGTCATTGCGAGGAGCGAAGCGACGAAACAATCCAGCGGGTCTCCGAGGCCGCACTGGATTGCTTCGCTGCGCTCGCAATGACGGAGCAAATCACGCTCTAACCCGCCTTCGCCCTCAGCTCCGCCTTGGCCTCTTCATATTGCCGGATCAGCTCCGCCACATAGTCTCCCGCCGGCCGCACCCGGTCGATCGCGCCGATGCCCTGGCCGGAGCCCCAGATGTCGCGCCAGGCCTTCTTGGCGCTGTCGCCGCCGCCGAAATCCATCTTCTTGACGTCGCCCTCGGGCAGGGCGTCGGGATCGAGCCCGGATGCGGCGATCGAGGCGCGCAGGTAATTGCCGTGAACCCCGGTGAACAGGCTCGAATAGACGATGTCCGCCGCCCGCCCCTCGCAAATGCCCTGCTTGTAGGCCTCGGCGGCATTGGCCTCCGTCGTCGCGATGAAGGGCGACCCGATATAGCCCAGGTCCGCCCCCATCGCCTGCGCGGCCAGGATGGCATGGCCGGTGGCGATCGCGCCCGAAAGGATCAGCGGCCCCTCGAACCACTGCCGTATCTCCTGGACGAGCGCGAAGGGCGACAGCGTCCCGGCATGGCCGCCGGCGCCGGC
>DASWLY010000246.1:0-9585 GCA_036400035.1 Allosphingosinicella sp. | reverse complement strand
GCCTTGGCGACTGCCTTCAAGGACATGCCCTTCCCCGCGAGCAGGTGAAGCTTCTGCAGCTCCTCCTGCTTCCAGGGCTGGCGGTGGCGGGTGAACGGCTCGGCCATCAGCCGTTCGACAGCCCGCCGCCGCCCTTGCTGGAGGGGTTGGCGGCGATCGTCTTCTTGACCTCCTTCTTGGGCTTGCGCGCTTCCTTGCTGCTCTTCTTCTGACCCTTGGCCATCGTTCGTCTCCTTGTTGCCCGTCATTGCGAGGAGCGGAGCGACGAAGCAATCCAGCCTCGGCGCTTGCGCCAACGCAGAACTGGATTGCTTCGCTCCGCTCGCAATGACGGAAGCCTAGCCCTTCTTCGCCGCTATATAGGCTTCGACCTGCTGCTCCAATATATCGAGCGGCAGCGGACCGTTCTCCAGTATCACCGCGTGGAAATCGCGGATGTCGAAGCGGCCTCCCAGCGCCCTCTTCGCCCGCTCGCGAAGCTCGAGGATCTTGAGCTGGCCGATCTTGTAGCTCGTCGCCTGCCCCGGATTGTTGATGTAGCGCTCCACCTCCTTGACGATGTCGCGCTCGGACAGGAGCGAATTTTCCTGGAAATACCCGATCGCCCGCTCGCGGGTCCAGCGCTTGGAATGGAGGCCCGTGTCGGTGACGAGACGAACCGCCCGCCACAGCTCGAGCGAAAGGTGGCCGAACAGCGAATAGGGATCCTGGTAGAAGCCCATCTCGCGGCCGATCCGCTCGGCATAGAGGCCCCAGCCCTCGCTATAGGCGCCGTAGCCGCCGAAGCGGCGGAACTTGGGCACCCCTTCCAGCTCCTGCTGAAGCGCGATCTGGAAATGGTGCCCTGGAGCGCCTTCATGATAGCTGATGCCCTCGATCTGCGGCTTCAGCACCTGGTTCATGTCGGCCAGGTTCACATAATAGATGCCCGGCCGCGAGCCGTCGGGCGAGGGGCGGTTGTAGAAGGCGACCGACGCCGTCTCCTGACGCCACGTCTCGACCGCCCGCACCTCCAGCGGCGCCTTGGGCAGCCGGCTGAACCATTTGGGCGCCTCGGCCATGACCTGGGCGATGAAGGCGTTGGCGTCCTTCAGATAGAGCTGCCGCCCGGCCTCGGTGTTCGGATATTTGAACTGGGCGCCCGTCTTGATGTGCTGGAAGAATTGCTGGAGCGTGCCCTTGAAACCGACCTGCGCCTTGATCTGCTCCATCTCGCGGTGGATGCGGGCGACCTCGTCCAGCCCGATCTGGTGGATCCGGTCGGCGGAGAGATCGGTCGTGGTCTGCGCCCGGAGCCGCGAGGCGTAATATTCGGCGCCCTGCGGAAGGCTCCAGGCGCCGCTGTTTCCCGCCGACTTCGGCTCGATAGCGTCCAGCGCCGCCAGCATGTCGCCGATGGCGCGGCGGAACGGGCCGGAGAGCGCCGCCGAAGCGTCCGCGATCAGCCTCGCCTTGACGTCGGCCGGAGCGTCGAGCGCCGTCACTTTCTTCCGGAAATCGGCGAGCAGCGGCGAATCCGCGCCCGCTCCGAACGGCGCCCCGGACAAGGCGCGCTTCGCGTCCGCCCGAACCGGCGCGAAGTTGAACCTCGGCGGCACGATCCCCTTCTCCGCCTGGGCCCGCACTTGCGCGTTGATCTCGCGCATCGCCCGCTCGGTATCCCGGATCCGGGCGACATAGGCTTCGGCGTCGGCGACATTGTCGACCCGGTGCTGGTTGATCAGGAAGACCGGAAAAGCGCCCGCCGGGCTGCCGTTGGTCGACATCGGGAAGCCGTAGTCGCGCCAGCGAACCTGCTCGCGCCCGCGCGTGATATTATATTCGAAGAGGCGGTAGTTGAGCTGCCCGGCCGGGCTCAGCTTCGAATAGTCGAACAGGGCCTTCATCCGGGCGAGCTGCGCTTCCGACAGCGCCCGCTGCCGCTCCGCCTGGGCGTCCGTATAGTCGTCGAGCCGGTCGTAACCCGCCTTGCTGCCGAGCGCGGTCAGGGTCTGCGGCGACGAGGCGATGCTCTCGTCGAACGCGGCATCGAGGAAGGCGACGAGGCGCGCCTCTTCGGCGGCGGGATCGGCGGCCGCCGCAGCGCTCTGGTCCGCGGCAACCTGATCCAGGGCCCGATCGGTGACTGCAACCGCATCGGGTTCCCCGGTGGTTGTGCAGGCGGTGGCGAGGAGGAGGGCGAGGAGCGGGAGGGCGTGTTTCATGACGCGAATCCTTTAGCGCGAAGCGGGGCCGCGTCCAGCCTTGGCCCCACCCGTCATCCCGGCGAAAGCCGGGATCTCAGGACGAGAAGTCACCGCGGGTCTCCCCGAGACCCCGGCTTCCGCCGGGGTGACGGGCCTATCCCGCCCCGCCATCCAGCACGGGTCCCACTCCGGCTCCGGGCCGAACCGCGCGACCAGGAACTCGACCAGCGCCCGCACCCGCGCCGTCGTCGCCCGCCCCGGCGGCATCACCGCGTAGAGCCCGCCTTCCTCCATCGGATAGTCGCGAAGCACCGGCTCCAGGGTCCCGGCCTCGAAGGCCGGGGCGGCGATGAAGCTGGGCAGGATGCAGATCCCGAGCCCCGCCTCCGCCGCCGATCGGAGCATCTCGCCATTGTCGGCCCTCAGCCGCGGCCGGCCGCGCCCATATTCCCACTTGCCGCCGACCCGGAACCGCCACTGCTCGTTGGCGTAGAGCAGGATGTCGTGGTCCGCGAGGTCGCGCGGACGCTCCGGCCGGCCCCGCGCCTCCAGATAGGCCGGGCTCGCCGTCGCCACCTTCCTGACCGGAGCGATCCTCCGGGCGATCAGGGCGCTGTCCTTGAGCGAGCCGATCCGAACCGCGAGGTCGAAGCCTCCAGCCGCGAGGTCCACCGACCGGTCGTCGAACGAGATGTCGAGCTCGACCCGCGGATTGGCCGTCGCGAACTCGGCCAGCGCCGGCGCGAGATGCTGCACCCCGAACGACAGGGGCGCCGACAGCCGGACCGGCCCCGCCACCTGAGTCACCGCCTCCGCCACCACCTCCTCCGCCGCCTCCAGGTCGGCGAGGATGTTGGACGCCCGCTCGAAATAGGCCTGGCCGACCTCGGTCGGCTGGGCTCCGTGCGCCGTTCGCGTCAGCAGCCGCGCGCCCAGTTGCTCCTCCAGCCGGGCCACCCGCCGGCTGAGGATCGACTTGGCCATGCCCATCCGCTCGGCCGCCCTCGAAAAGGCGCCCGTCTCGGCGACCCGGACGAATGCGAGGACGTCGAGCAGGTCGACCGAAGATCGTTCCATTTACAGCAACACCATGATGCGCCACGTGCGGCTACTGGCAACGGCTATACCGGCATACATGTCGTCTCGCAAGCTCAGTGGAGGAAGACATGACCAACGTCCTGATCATCGACAGCGCGGCCACGGGCGATGCTTCCGTGTCGCGCAAGCTCACCCGGGAGCTGGAGGCGATCCTTCGCGGCCGGGGCCCGGTCCGTATCGTCCATCGCGACGTCGGCACCGATCCCGTCCCGCATCTTACCGCCGTGACCACCCCGGCGATCCGCGGCGGCGAAGCCGGGAGCGGCCCGGCGCGGGATGCCCTCGCCCTCTCCGACGCCCTGATCGCCGAGCTCGAGGCGGCCGACCTCGTCGTCATCGGCGCGCCGATGTACAATTTCGGGATCGCCTCGACGCTCAAGGCCTGGTTCGACCACGTCCTTCGCGCCGGCATCACCTTCCGCTATTCGCAAGCCGGCCCCGAAGGGCTGCTCAAGGGCAGGAAGGCGATCGTCGTCGAGAGCCGCGCCGGCCTCTACAGCGAAGGACCTTCGGCCGCGATGGACAGCCAGGAGCCGCACCTTCGCACCCTGCTCGCCTTCATGGGCATCGAGGACGTGGCCTTCGTCCGGGCCGAGAAGCTCGCCTTCGGCCCCGACGCCGCGGCGGCCTCGATCGCCGGGGCGGTCGACCAGCTCCGCGCCCTCGCCGCCGAGGAGCTTCCGCTGGCCGCTTGAGGCGCCACCCTTCGAGAGCCATCTAGACCGTCATCCCGGCGAAAGCCGGGACCTCAGGCCGGTAGGTCACGGCAGGCGAGCCGAGATCCCGGCTTTCGCCGGAATGATGCTGGAGGAAAATAAAATGATCGACATCCGCCCCTTCGCCTCGCTCGGCCAGGCCGACCATGGCTGGCTCAACGCCCGGCACCATTTCTCCTTCGCCGATTATTACGATCCCAAGCGCACCGCCTGGGGCGCGATCCGGGTGTGGAACGACGACGAGATCGCCGCCCGCTCCGGTTTCCCGCCCCATCCGCACAGCGACATGGAGATCGTCACCTACGTCCGCACGGGCGCCATCACCCACCAGGATTCGATGGGCAATCAGGGCCGCACCGAGGCCGGCGACGTCCAGGTGATGTCGGCCGGCACCGGGGTGCGCCACGCCGAATATAATCTCGAGGACGAGAAGACGACCCTGTTCCAGATCTGGGTCGAGACCGACAAGCGCGGCGCCGAACCGGCCTGGGGCGCCCGCAAATTCCCGAAGGACGACCGAGCCGGCAATTTCGTCACCCTGGCGAGCGGCTTCGACGAGGATTCCGAGGCGCTCAGGATCAACGCGGCGGCCCGCGTGATGGGCGCGACTCTGAAAGCGGGCGAGAGGGCCGAGCTCAGCCTCGACCCGGCCCGCCACGTCTATCTCGTCGCGGTCGGCGGAGCGGTCGAAGTGAACGGCCGCCGCGCCGAGCCGCGCGACGGAATCGCGGTGACCGGCGAGGAAAATCTGACGATCACCGCTCTCGAGGATTCCGAGATCGTCCTGGTCGACGCGCGCTGAAGAATAGACGTGGAAGCCCGGCACCCGATTAGTCGCGAGGAACCCTTCGACGCTGCGGCGGCGCTCAGATCGAACCGCTGCTGCACAGCGGCCACGAAGCAATCCAGCGGCCTCGGAACCTGAGCTGGATTGCCTTGGCTGCGCTTACGGAGACGGAGGGGTTCGATGAAAGGCGATCGCCCTCTAGAACACCTTGCGAAGGGTGAAGCTGACGAGCCGGCCGAGCGGATCGAGGAAAGCCGGTTGATAGCTGAAGGGAGTCAAATTCGATCCATCCCGCACTTGCGGACGGCGATTGAGCAGATTGTTGATGCTCAGGCTGGCCCGGGTGCCCTTCAGCCAGCCGGGGGCCTCAGCTCCGCCGAAACGCTCGGCGAGGTTGGCGAATATATTGAGGCTGACATTGGCATGATCGGAGAATGTGAGGTCTCCGGCGCGGCCGTCCGGGTCCGCCGACAGGCCGCGCAACAGGCTTCCACTATGCCACGTGACCCTTACCCGCGCGCCGAGGCCGTTCTTGAAGACGTTGGCTTGAAACTCGAGCTCGTGACGCGGCCGGCCGCCGCGCGTTTCGGTGGCGGAACCGTTCAACAGGTCCAGGACGGGCCCGCCGTCGCGAACCAATATCTCGTCCACCAGGTGCGCCGTATAATATAAGCTCAGGGTCAGCCGGCTCGCCTCGTTCTCGAATTGCTTCATCTTTGCGCTTCCAGCCTCGGGCCTGATGATCACGGCTCCCGGAGGAAGCGCGCCTTGCAGGTCCTTCCCGCTCGCGAAGATTGCTCTGGACCCGTGCATATGCGGCGGCGCTTTTCCCAGCGGCCTCGTGAAGTTGATGCCCAAGCGCAGCTGCTCCTGGTCGGACCGCCTGAAGTTGAGCGGACTGCTGTCGATCCGAAGCAGCCGGCCATTGGAGTCGCGCTCGAAGCGTCCGGGGAACGCCGCCTCGATTTCCGGGGTCGCGATCGGAAAGGGGGCGATCGGATCGTCGATCCGGGCCCTGGTATAATCGACGCTGAGGGTGAGGTCGGTCTTGGAGAACGGCCTGGCGTTGAGCCCGAGCTTGACGACGTGTCGATCGTCCGAGCGAAGGTCCGGACTGCCGCCGAAGATCCGCGTGATGTCGACCACCTCGCGCCGCGTGAAGTCGAAGGTGAGAACGTTCGGAGTCACGACGAGCGGCGATCCGAGCTGCTCTACCGTCGGGGCGCCCTCTTCATCCGTGGCGGAGGCGATGAAATTGATCCCCGCGATCGGCGACCAGTAGAGACCGTAGCCGAACGTCCGCAACGTGCCGAAATCGGAAAGCTCGTCGAAGGCGAGGTTCACGTTCGCGGAAAGATCGCCCAGCCAGGTCGATACTTTCCTGCTCCGGCTTGCGATGGGCAGGTCGACGCTAGCCCGCACCCCGATGGTATCGCGCGACAGCGCCGCACTTTGCCGGACCCCGCCGCGCAGCGACCGGCTGCTGAAGTCGCGGGTCTCGCCGTTCGCATTCAGGCTCGTCGTGATCGGGCCGGCGGGCAGGTTGAACAGCGCTCCGCTCAGCAGGAGATTGGCGCCGGCAACCGAATTCATCGATCGCGCTTCGTCCGGGGGCCCGTGCGCGCCTGCGGTGTCCGTCAGGGTCTTGAGGGTCGTCCGGTCGTAATTGCCGGTGAAGGACCACAGCCATTTTCCCGCCCGCCCGCCCAGGGCGGTTCCAAGGTGCGCGGCGCGCGTGTCGACTTCGCGTTGCAGGGGGCCATCGACGCCGAGCCCGAAAAGGCTGTCGCTCTTCGCCGCCTCGAAGCGGCCGTTCAGCGTCGAGGACACCCCGCTCAGCCAGTCGCCGCTTACGGTGCCGTTGAGCGCGATCCGCCGAGCCTCCGGAAGCAGGGTCCGGAAGCGGCTCGATCCGGGCGGTCCAGGGGACTGCTCGAAGGTCCGCTCGCTTTCCCGCAACGAACCCGATTGGCCGTAATCCGCGTCAACGGTAATCCGGTTGTCTCCGGAAATATGCAGGTAATTCGCATTGAGGCCGAGGGTATCGCGCCCCCCCTCCGTCGGCAGGGCGTAGGTCAGCTGGCCGATCCGGGAGCTGAACCGTTTGAAGGCGATGATATTCACCACCTTCTGGTCGGCGCGATATCCGTATTTGAGCGCGAGCTCCTCGGGAAACACCTCCATTCGCTCTATTGCTTCCGTCGGGATCTTGGCGATCTCCGCGAAGCTCGAGACCCGCTTGCCGTTGAGCAAGACCACCGGACCCGCATCCCCGCGGCCCCGGCCGCTGGCGACCTGGGGCCCCAGGGTGTCGAGAAGCCCTGCGATATCGTTCGCGCCGAAGGCCCTGATGTCCAGCGGATCGAATGACCGCTCCGCCGGGATGTCGCCGATGACCGAGCCGCGCGGCCGTTGCCCGGTCACGACGATTTCCCTTTCATCAACCTTTGCCCCGGCCGCCTCCCGCGGTTTCGGCCGAATGACGCCTTCCAGAAGCTGGTGCTTGTGCTTCTCCCGCAACTCCCGCTGCCGTTCGGGCGGCAACGGATTGCCGTCGCGATCCGTGAACTCAAACTCCTCCAGCGGCACAGTCTCGGCGGGTTCGGTGCGTGCGGGCGTCGCTTGGGACGGCGCGGGCCGAGCCGGTACGGCGGGCGTCGCGATTTCCTGCGCCTGCAACCCCGCCGATGCCGCCCCCGCAAGCAACGCGGCGACAAATCGAATTCCTCTGGTCCTCATCCGATCGATCCTGAGCCGGCACGGCGCCGTCTATACATCAGCTTCACGCCATGTTCGCGCCGCTCCCCTCAGGTGCTGGCAATCATCAAGGGCAGTGGCAGGTGCGAGCCGAATTTGACCGAGCCCTTCAATGCCTTGCCGGCCGAGTCGATCTACAGCGTGAGGCTCGACGGCTTCGGTTTGAAGCTGAAGCGCACGATGTTGTCGCTGAAGCCGACATTCTGGAGGTCGACCCACCTGCCGAATCTGTCGGACCGGCAATACCCTGTCCAGCCGTTTCCCGCCCGCTTCAATTCGAAGACGAAATGAGAGCTGATAAATGACCATTTCCACGAGCCGACGAGCGAAGTGGCGGGCACGACGACGACGAAAGAAAGAATCCGGAGCGAAAATTGCCATCGAGGCTACGATCATAGTCACCATTTTGCGAGCCATGGCTAGACCAGACGTTATGGGCTCTCCTAAGTTAGCAGATATCAATATTATGCTAGCACCTAACTAATGAAAGCCAATTTATACAGATTTCTAGTGGAATAGGATGGTGGTCGTAAGAAGGATGATTCCAACGACCACCACCATTATTCGAGCAGTCAGGCAATTTGCAACCAGCAAGTACTAATTACCACGGAACATAATGGCACTCATAATAGTGAGTGGTGCCTATAGAATACTGGTAATGACAGCAATACCTACCACCACCACCTGCCTCTTCTTCCATAGGGACATTCGCGGCAACTGCCGTCGAGAAGGCGGCGCAAATAAGCGCAAGCGACATTTTCAGGGCTTTCATAATTAAATCCTCCTGTTCAAGGTTTAATTGTAGTCAGCCAGCGCTGGCCCCCGTAATGCTATTCCAATTTTTCTGAGAGTCAATCGATTCAAGTGCTTAGGATAACCAAAAGACCATATTTAAAATCCGTAGTGGACGTAGTCTGAAGCCGGAGTATTTGAGAGCGGGTAGAAGCCGGAAAGTTCGCCGCGTCACTTGACGGGGACTCCACGTTTTCAAGTCCTCGACGACGCTTGTCTCAACGGATTTCGTCGGATTCGCTCGGGGAAGCCTGGCCGGAATTCCGGCTTTTGGTATGAACCTGTGAAGGGTACCGACGCCTCGAGGCCCGAGCTTTGGTCCACCGTGACGCCGCGCCGATCGCACCGCCGCCGGCGGCCCGCTCCGCTCCCCGCCCCCATTCGCCGTTGCGCCCTTGTCCCGCACTTTGTTACGTGACCCAGGCCCCATGCCTACGCGGATAGGAGAAGTGCGTTGAGAATGATGTTTGCCGGTGTCGCCGTGATGCTCCTCGCCGCATGCGGCTCGTCCGGGGACGGGAACGGGACGCTGGCGGAAGCCAATTCGAGCGGCAATGAAGCCGCGGCCGCCGTCGAGAACAAGATCCGGCAAAGCGACGCGCCGCCCTTGCAGAAGGAGCAGGCGCTGGCGCTGATGAAGCAGCGTCACGAAAATTACGAGAAGATCGGCGACGCCATGAAGGCAATCTCCCGCGAGCTGAAAGGTGAAAACCCGAACCTGGGCAATTTGCGGGCCGGAGCGGCGACCATCGCCCAGCTCGCTCCGCAGGTCCCCACCTGGTTTCCCGCGGGCACCGGCCCGGGCGTCGGCAAGACCGACGCGCGCGCCGAGATCTGGAGCAAGCCCGAGGATTTCGCGGCCAAGTCCCAGGACTTCCGGGAGGCCGCCGCGGCGTTCGAGACGGCCGCCCGGGGCTCCGATCTCGCCGCCATCCGGTCGGCTCATGCGAAACTCGGCAAGAGCTGCAAGGGCTGTCACGATCTGTATCGTGAGAAGGAATGATCCGGCCCGCGAGGCGCCCGTCTGGGACCTCCCCATCCGGCTGTTCCACTGGTCGATCGTCGCACTGATCGGATTGAGCTGGTGGACGGCCGAGAACGGCTTCGACCGGGTCCATTTCTGGTCCGGCTACGCGCTTTTGTCCGGACTCCTCTTCCGGATCCTGTGGGGCTTCGCCGGGAGCTCCACTGCCCGCTTCGCGGCCTTCGTCAAGGGACCTTCGGCGGTCTCCGCCTATCTGCGCGGCGG
>DASWLY010000245.1:0-34302 GCA_036400035.1 Allosphingosinicella sp. | reverse complement strand
GAAGCGAACGGCCAGATCCGGACCGATGCCAAGGCGGAACTGCCCGCCCGCCTCCTCGATCTTCACGGCCGCCTGCTCGCCGTCCTCGCCGAGCATCTGCCCGCCGCCGCCGCGGTCGAGGAGGTGTTCGTCAACGACAATCCGCAATCGACGCTCAAGCTCGGCCAGGCCCGGGGAGTCATCCTGCTCGCCGCCGCAAGCCTTGGAGTGCCGGTCGGCGAATATGCGCCCCGGCTGGTCAAGAAGGCGGTGGTCGGCACCGGCGGCGCGGACAAGTCCCAGGTCCACGCCATGGTCCAGCGGCTTCTGCCCGGGGTCAAGATCGCCGGCGCCGACGCCGCCGACGCGCTGGCCGTCGCCATCACCCACGCCCATCATCTGGCGACGGCGCGGCGGGTGGCGTGACGAGTCGACGTTGGGAAGGGAACGGCGTCATCCCGGCGGAAGCCGGGATCTCAGCGAGAATAGGCACGGCGTTCCTTCTCCACGAGGCCCCGGCTTTCGCCGGGGTGACGGGTGGCGGTTAAAGAGATAGGAAAACGCGAATGCTTCACCTTCGCCGCCGCTCCCTCCCCTCATGATCGCCAAGCTCCGCGGCCTGCTCGACAGCTTCGCCGCCGACCATGCGGTCGTCGACGTGAACGGAGTGGGCTATCTCGTCTTCGCCTCGACCCGGACGCTCGCGTCGCTCGGGCCGGTCGGAGGCGAGATCGTCCTCCACACGGTCATGCAGGTCAGCCAGGACGACATCCGCCTGATCGGCTTCGCCTCGGGCGACGAGCGTGACTGGTTCCGGCTCCTGACCTCGGTCCAGGGCGTCGGCGCCCGGGTCGCCCTCGCCATCCTCTCGACGCTGCCCGGGGACGACCTCCACCGCGCGGTGGCGAGCGGCGACCACGCCATGATCGCCCGCTCGCCCGGAGTGGGCCCCAAGCTCGCCCAGCGCATCGTCCACGAGCTCAAGGACAAGGTGGGGGGGCTCGCCCTCGGCTCGGCCTCCCCGTCCGTCGCTGCGCCCGGCAGCGCCGCCGCCGACGCCGTCTCCGCCTTGCTCAACCTCGGCTTCCGCCCCGGCGAAGCCGCGGCCGCGGTCGGCAAGGCTGAAACGGAGCTTGGACCCGAAGCGACTCTCGACGCGCTGGTGCGCGCCGCCCTCAAGAAGGCGTCGCGGTAGCTCCCGTCATCCCGGTGGAAGCCGGGATCTCACGCCGGAAGTTCACGGCGGCCGCCACCAGACCCCGGCTTTCGCCGGAGTGACGGAATCCCTCGAATATCACGATGTCAAAGAGCCCAGCCGAACGATCGGCACAACTCGAGTCTCTCAAATCGAGGGGAAAAAATCTCCTTCAATAAAAGAACGAAAAATGAACAATTTAGGGCCTTTCGGGTTCGCTGGGGCCTATGGGTCGATCGCTCCGAAGCCCTTCCAGGTTCCGGGCGTGCCCGCCGCGGTGCAGACCCAGCCGATCTTGCCGCCGGCGGCCGGGGCGGTATTGAAGACGACCTCCCCGGCCGCGTGAAAGCCCGAACCCGGCGCGGCCGGGCCGTAGTCGACGTTGCGGGCATTGGCGCCGGAGCCGACGAACAGATGCGGGATGTTCAGGACTCCCGGTTGCGGCGTCGACCGCCCCCCCGTGAAGGCCGTCAGGTGGCCCGTCATGGTCAGATAGTCCGAAGGATATTCGTCGAGCCGGAAATGGCTGTCCCGATCGAGCGTCGCGGTCAGCGGCTTGGGGTGAAGGGTGTCGTGCCAGACCTGCAGGAAGCTGTTCTCATAGCGGCCGCTCCCGAAAAGGGCGCGGAACGGGCTGCCGTCATGATAGGGCCTGGAGGAGAAGAACCCCCCCGCGTTGGACAATGAGCCCGTCCCCGGCTCTGCCTTTACCCTGACGCAGCTGCTCCATGGGCTCAGGCCGGACTGGCCTCCCACCCATATCGCCGGCGACCTGATCTGGGCGAAGGGCTGGCCGTCGCCCTCCTGATAGCAGGCCGTCCACACCGATTCCCCGGCCTGGCTCGACCCGCCATAGCTTCCCCCTTCCTTCCAGGTCATTCCGGTCTTCCAAAGGGGAATGTCGGCTCTGGGAGCACTCAATTCGACGAACTGATAGGGGACCCAGACCGCGTCGTTCGTGCCGGGCACGGTCCTCGACGCGGCCGCCGTCTCCCCCAGGGCGACATGGTACAGCCGATTCAGGCTCTTCCCTTCATAGGCCCATTGATAGCCGTCGGCCCCGACCGGGGGGACGCTCAGCGCTGCACTGGTGTGCGTCGGCGGGTTGGCGGTACTCCCGCCGCCCGCCTTCAGCAGACGATAGAGCTTGCCGGCGCTGGCGCGGTACGTCCCGGGTGTCGAGACGGCTATCGTGGCGCCCGAAGCCCATTGGGCGATCGGATAATAGCAGGCCGAAGAGACAGAGTTGGTCTTGTGCTCGGGATAAGCGTGCGCGAGCCCGTTGCCCTCCGAATGGTGGCCTGTGTGGCTGTTGCTGAGGAAGGCGTTGTCGTACAGGCCGAACTCGCCGTTGCGGTGGAGCTCGCAGCCGACGGTGATGCAGGTATTGGCGTCCCCGTTCATCAGCCTGATCCCGCACCCGCCATTGCCGCCGGCCTGGCAGTAGAGGATCCGGGTGCCGTTGGCGTTGTTGTTCGAGGCCCCGAAGCCGGTCAGGCTCTCGATCCGGATCCCGTCTCCGGGAAAGGCATAGGCGGTGCAGCGAATGACGTCGCCGCGGACGACGGCGTGGATGCCGTGATGCCCGGTGCCCGTCGGCGCTCGGCTCGTGCAATAGATGTTTTCCAGCCGAAACCCGGCCGCCCCGGTGGTCGGGGGATTTTCGAGGCCTTTGGCGTTGGTCCTGGCCCCGTGGAACTGGAAGCCCGCCGTGTCGAAGTCGAAATGCGTGGCGTAGCCGTAACGCTGGGAATTCGACTGGCCTTCCAGCCAGAGCGCGGCTTTGACGACCCAGGGGCGGGCGAAGCGGAAATGGCCGGCCGGGGCGGTCACCTTGACCGCCGCGGTTCCGGGCAGGCCGGGCGTCGGGTTGTTGGCGAGGAGGTGTGCCAGAAGCTTTTCGACGGCCGCGCTGTTGGAGATGGCGAGGGCGTCGTCGTCGCCGGCGACGATTCCGAAATCGGTGATGTCGAGACCGGCCCTGCCGGCGTCGAAGCCGGGGGGCCGGATTTGCGCCGAAGCGGCTGCCGGAGCGGCGAGCGCCGCGGCCGCCCCCGTGGTCGCCAGGAATTCACGACGGTCCATCAGCTCTCCTTGCCTCCCTGGCTCGCGGTGCGGCGGGAAGCCGTAGCGCCTCGCGAACCTCTCATAAAGCCGCTCGACAGCCGGGGCGCTTCGGCTAAAGCTCGGGCCGTGGAGCAGGAGCGTATCATCACCGGGGAAAGGCGGCCGGAGGATATCGACGCCGCGCTCCGCCCCAAGACCCTCGATGATTTCGTCGGCCAGAAGGCGGCGCGGGAGAATCTGCGGGTCTTCATCGAAGCCGCCAAGAGCCGCGGCGACGCGCTCGACCACGTCCTCTTCTTCGGCCCGCCGGGCCTCGGCAAGACCACGCTCGCCCAGATCATCGCCCGCGAGCTCGGGGTCGGCTTCCGGGCCACTTCGGGGCCGGTCATCGCTAAATCGGGCGATCTCGCCGCCCTGCTCACCAACCTCGAGGACGGGGACGTCCTGTTCATCGACGAGATCCACCGCCTCGCGCCGGCCGTCGAGGAGATACTCTACCCCGCCATGGAGGATCGCGCCCTCGACCTGATGATCGGCGAAGGCCCGTCGGCCCGCTCGGTGCGCATCGACCTTCCCAAATTCACCCTGGTCGGCGCCACCACCCGCCAGGGCCTGATCACCACGCCGCTCAGGGACCGCTTCGGGATCCCGGTGCGCCTCACCTTCTACTCGGTCGAGGAGCTCGAGCAGGTCGTCCGCCGGGCCGCGCGGCTGCTCGGCCTTTCGCTCACCGAGGACGGCGCGAGGGAGATCGCCCGCCGCTCGCGCGGCACCCCGCGTATCGCCGGCCGACTGCTTCGCCGGGTGCGGGACTTCGCTCAGGCCGAAGGGGGCGAAGTGGATTCGAAGGTCGCGGACGGCGCCTTGACCCGGATGGAGGTCGACCAGCTCGGCCTGGACGCGATGGACCGGCGCTACCTGACGATGATCGCCGACCTCTACCGAGGCGGACCGGTCGGTGTCGAAACGCTCGCGGCCGGACTGTCCGAGCCGCGCGACACGATCGAGGAGGTAATCGAGCCGTTCCTCATCCAGCTCGGCCTCGTCGCCCGGACCGCCCGCGGCCGCTGCCTCAACGGCCGCGCCTGGACCCATCTCGGCCTGCCCGCCCCCAAGACGGCGCAGGACGGACTGTTCGACTGACTTCGAAGGGAAGCCAATGACCATCATCCGCTCGATCGCCGCCGCCGCCGCACTGCTGGCCGCCGCGCCCGCCGCCACTCACGACGGGCCGCATTACCAGCAGGATTCGGCCTGGCTCTGCCTTCCCGGCCGGTCCGACCCCTGCGGTACGCCTCTCGCCACCACCGCCCTCAACGCCAACGGCTACGGCTCGACCGGCCAGGCGCTGGCGGACAGGCAAGCGAAGGCCGACTGTTTCTACGTCTACCCGACCGTCTCCCGCGATCCGGGCCTGAACAGCGACCTCGAGCCGGGACGGGAGGAGCAGGCGACGGCGGCGGTGCAGCTCGCCCGGTTCGCAAGCGTCTGCAAGACTTACGCCCCACTCTACCGGCAGGTGACCGCCACGGCGCTCCCCCGCGCCTTCGCCGGTGAGGACATAAGACCAAATTTCGCGACCGCTTACGGGGATGTGCTGGCGGCCTGGAAGGAGTTCCTGGCCAGCCGCAAGAAGGACCGGCCGTTCGTCCTCATCGGCCACAGCCAGGGGTCGATCCATCTGCTGAAGCTGCTCGCCGACGAGATCGAGGGCAAGCCGGTGGCGAAAAGGATGCTTTCCGCCATCCTGCTCGGCTGGGCGGTCGAGGTTCCGGAAGGCAAGCTGGTCGGCGGCAGCCTCAAGTCGACTCCGCTCTGCACCAGGGTCGGCCAGACCGGCTGCGTCATCACCTACATGAGCTTCCGCGCCTCGGCCCCGCCGCCCGCCGGCTCCTTCCTCGGCCGCGCCGCGAGGCCGGGCATGACCGCCGGCTGCACCAACCCGGCGGCGCTTCGCGGCGGCAGGGCCCGGCTCGATTCCTATTGGTTCACCATGTCCCCGCCCGCGCCCGGCGCGGAGCCGGTCGTCTGGTCCAGCCAGGGGAAGCCGCCGACGCCCTTCCTTCGAACGGAAGGTCTCGTCACCGCCGAATGCCGCCACAGCGGCCAGGCCGGCTTTCTCGCCGTCACCGAGAATGCCGACCCGAAGGATGCTCGCACCGACCGAATTCCCGGGGACGTCTACATAGGCGGGAAGCTCAACCCCGGCTGGGGCCTCCACCTCGTCGACATGAACCTTGCCCAGGGCGACCTCATCCGCCTGGTGGAGGCGCAGGCGGCGAAGCGCTGACCCGCGGGCGAGCGCGAAACCGTCATCCCGGCGAAAGCCGGGATCTGGTCGAGAACCCGCACCCGTCATCCCGGCGAAAGCCGGGATCTGGTCGAGAACCCGCACCCGTCATCCCGGCGAAAGCCGGGATCTGGGGGAGACCCGCAGTGCCTTGCGGGCCTGAGGTCCCGGCTTCCGCCGGGATGGCGGTATAGCCCCGACGCAAAATCCTCACGCCTCGTCCCGGCACACCCCTTAGGGGTTGCCCCGGCGAATCCGCAGCCGATACAGCCGCTCCCATGGGTGGGGACGATCCAAGACCGGCGGACGGAGTCATGCGGGGGGCAACTCACCTCTTCCCGCTGCGCGTCTATTTCGAGGACACCGACGTCGCCGGGATCGTCTATTACGCCAATTACCTGCGCTTCATCGAACGCGCCCGCTCCGACATGCTCCGACTGATCGGGGTGGACCAGCGCGGCGCTCTGGAGGGCGGGGAGGGCGTCTACGTCGTGGCCGAGGTATCGGTGAAGTATCGC
Organism: Allosphingosinicella sp.; assembly: GCA_036400035.1. Taxonomy (GTDB): domain Bacteria; phylum Pseudomonadota; class Alphaproteobacteria; order Sphingomonadales; family Sphingomonadaceae; genus Allosphingosinicella. The sequence goes on along the minus strand of DASWLY010000245.1, from coordinate 28,253 downwards.
GCGCCCGCCAAGCTCGCCGACGACCTCCTCGTCCTTACCCAGATCGAGGCGGTGCGGGCGGCGACCGTGCTCATTCATCAGCGGGTCATGCGCGGGGATGAACTTTTGGCCGACGCCAGGGTCACGGCCGCCTTCCTGACACCGGAGGGCCGGCCCCGGCGCCACCCGCGCGAGTGGGTCGAGACTTTCGAACGATTGCACAAGGAAGGACGCGCGTGAACGAACTGGCGATGACGGGAAGCAGCATGTCGCCGCTCGCCTTGTTCCTGCAGGCGGACTTCGTCGTCAAAGCGGTGATAGTGGGCCTGCTCCTTGCCAGCATCTGGACCTGGGCGATCATCGTCGGCCACGCTCTCAAGCTGCGCCGGGCGTCGCAGGGGTCGCAGGCCTTCGAGCGCGATTTCTGGAAGGCGGGCGATATCGACGGCTTCTACGAGGCCCGCGGCAAGGCCGACATACCCAGCGCCAAGGTGCTCGCCGCCGGGATCGCCGAATGGCGCCGCTCGACAGGCGGCAAGAGTGTCGACCGCGAGGGCGCCCGCTCGCGCCTCGCCCTCGTCATGCATTCGGCTCTGACCGAGGAGGTCGACAAGCTCGCGGTGCGCCTCAACATCCTCGCCACGATCGGGTCCGTGGCGCCTTTCGTCGGCCTGTTCGGCACCGTCTGGGGGATCATGCGAAGCTTCACCGCCATCGCCGGCGCCAACAATACCAGCCTCGCCGTCGTCGCTCCGGGAATCGCCGAAGCTTTGTTCGCCACCGCGCTGGGCCTGTTCGCCGCCATCCCGGCGGTGATCGCCTACAATCGCATGAGCTTCGGCATCAACCGCCTGGAGGCGCGCCTCCAGCGCTTCGCGGACGGCTTCCACGCCACGCTGAGCCGCGAGCTGGAGCTGGAAGGGTGAGGGGGGTGCCTCCCTTGTTCCTCCCCGGAACGGGGAGGGGGACCATGCGAAGCATGGTGGAGGGGGCCCAGCCTCGCCATGCTCGCTACGCTCGCGACCCCTCCACCACCGGCTTCGCCGGCGGTCCCCCTCCCCAGTCCGGGGAGGAGCTTTAGATGGCCATGGGCCCGATCCTCGGCTCCCACCGACGCGCCCGGCGCTCGCCGATGGCGGAGATCAACGTCACGCCGATGGTCGACGTGATGCTCGTCCTGCTCATCATCTTCATGGTGACGGCGCCCTTGCTTGTCGCCGGAGTCCCCGTCGACCTGCCCGACAGCAAGGCGGGAGCGCTCGACCAGGAGAAGAAGCCCGTCCAGATCTCCCTCGACTCGCAGGGCGTCCTCACCGTCGACGACCGGCCGGTCCAACCCGCCGAGCTCGGGCCCCGTCTCGCCGCCATCGCCGCCGCCTCCGGGGAGCCCGGCGGCCCCCGAATCTTCCTTCGCGCCGACCGCGCCCTCGACTACGGCCGGGTGATGGCGGTGATGGGCGAGATCAACGCCGCCGGCCTTCGCAAGGTCGCCCTGGTCAGCACCCAGGGGCAGGAGCGCTGATGGACCGCGCCGAAGCCACGGGCCTGGGAGTCGCCACCGCGGGCCACATCGCTCTGCTGGCCGCCCTCACCTACGGCGTCGCCACCACTAAGCTTCCCGTGCCCAGGAGCGACCCGATCGAAGTCGCCTTCGTCGACGAGACCGGCCTCGAAAGCACCTCTCCCGAGCCCATGGCGGTCGAGCCCGCGCCGTTGGCGGGGCCGGAGGACGGGCCGCCGATGCCCGCCATGCCGGCGCCTCCCGAAATGCAGCACGTCCCCGCGCCGCAGCCCCAGCCCCAGCCCCAGCCCCAGCCTCAGCCGCAACCGCAACCGCAACCCCAGCCGCGCGCCGCGACGCCGGCGCCGAAGCCGGTGCCCACGCCCAAGCCGCGGCCCGCACCGCCCAAGGCCGCGCCAACCAAGGCCGCGCCGCCCAAGGCCGCGGCGACGCCAAAGCCGCGGCCCGCTCCTGCCAAGGCCTCGGCGGCGCCTTCGAAGCAGGCCACGCCCAGGCGAAGCGCCTCGGGGCTGAACAGCGTCGTCGCCGGCCTCAGCGAGCGGCCGAGTGCGAGCCGGTCCACCACTCCGCCCGCCGCCGCCGCCGGGCCGCAGGTCGAGGCGTCGCTCGTCGCCGAGGTCCGGCGGCAGGTGAAGCCGCACTGGCAGCGCGCGGTGCCGACCGGTGCCGACGCCGAGGCTCTAAGGACCCAGCTCAGCCTCACCCTCGCCCGCGACGGCCGGGTCACCGGCATCGACGTCGTCGGCACGACCGGGGTGACTCCGAGCAACCGCCCACAGGTGGCGCTCCACCAGGAGCGCGCCAGGAAAGCCGTGACGCTCGCCTCGCCGTTCAATCTGCCGGACAAATATTACGATGCCTGGAGGCAGCTCAACGTCACTCTCGATCTGAGGCTCAGCCAATGAAGACCGCCAAGCTCCTCGCCGCCTTCGCCGTCTGCTGGCTCGCGGCCGCTCCCGCCGCCGCCCAGCTGAAGGTGGACGTCACCGCTGAAGGCTCCGAGGATCTCGTCATCGCCGTTCCCGTCATGCCGACCCCGCAGAGCGCCGACACGCCCGCCGGGAGCACCGAGGCCCTCGGTCGTCAGGTCGCCGAAGTCGTGGCCGCCGACCTTCGCGGCAGCGGCCTGTTCCGCCCCGTCGGCCCTGGCGGAATCCGCGCCGTGCCTTTCGCCGAGGTGACCGCGCCGGCCTATGCCGCCTGGAGCGGCGCCGGCGCCGCCGCCCTCGTCCAGGGGTTCGTCCGGGCCAATGCCGACGGCCAGCTCACCGTCGGCTGCTACCTGTACGACGTCGCGCTTCAGTCCGAGCTCACCCGCCAGGGCTATGTCGTCGCGCCGCGCGACTGGCGCCGGGCCGCGCACAAATGCGCCGACGCCATCTATTCGCGGCTGTCGGGCGAGAGCCCCTTCTTCGACAGCCGGATCGCCTACATCGCCGAGAGCGGCCCCAAGGACCGGCGGGTGAAGCGCCTCGCCATCATGGATTCGGACGGCGCCAACCACCGCTTCCTGACCAACGGCCAGTCGACCGTGCTCACCCCGCGCTTCTCGCCCGACTACAAGCAGATCGTCTATCTGAGCTATGTCGAGAAAAGGCCGCGAATCTACATCTACGACATCGGCACCGGCCGCCAGCGCATCGTCACCGAGAGCTCGAACCAGACCTTCGCTCCGCGCTTCTCCCCCGACGGTCGCTGGATCCTCTATGCCATGTCGGTGGGCGGCAATACGGACATCTACCGGGTCTCCGCCCAAGGCGGCGCGCCGGTGCGGCTGACCAGCTCGCCCGGGATCGACGTCGGCGGCAGCTATTCGCCCGACGGGACGAGGATCGTCTTCGAAAGCGATCGCTCCGGCCGCCAGCAGCTCTACGTGATGGACGCGGACGGCTCCAACCAGCGCCGGATCAGCTTCGGCGGCGGCGGCTATGCGACTCCGGAATGGAGCCCGCGCGGCGACCTCATCGCCTTCACCCGGATCGCCGGCAATTTCCGGGTCGGGGTGATGAGCCCCGACGGGTCGGGCGAGCGGCTTCTGACCGACAGCTGGCAGGACGAGGCGCCGAGCTGGTCGCCCAATGGCCGGGTCCTGCAATTCTTCCGGACCAGCCAGGGCCGCGGCGGCAAGTCCAGCGTCTGGCAGGTCGACCTCACCGGCCGCAACGAACGCCGGATACCCACCCCGCTGGACGGATCGGACCCCGCCTGGGGGCCGATCTTGCCGTGAACCCGATCGAAGGAGAGAGACGATGAGAGCAACCCCCTGGAAGGCCGCGGCGATCGCGGCGGCGCTGGCGCTCACCGCCGGTTGCAGCAAGAAGGCGCCCAAGGAGCTGCCGCCGGCGCCTGGCGGCAGCGCGGACGCCGGAACTGCCACCGGCGTCGACGACGGTTCCACGGAAGACCCCTCCGGTGGAGTGGGCCCGGGCTCGCGCGAGGATTTCATCCGCTCGGTCGGCCTCGAAGGCGACCGGGTCTTCTTCGACACCGACCAGTACGACCTCGACGACCGCGACCGGGCGACGCTCGACGCCCAGGCGACTTGGCTCGCCCGCTATCCGACGGTTCGGGTCACGATCGAGGGCCATGCCGACGAGCGCGGCACCCGCGACTACAACCTCGCCCTTGGCGACCGCCGCGCCAACGCCGCCAAGAACCACCTCGCCGCGCGCGGAGTCTCGGCCGGCCGGATGACGGTGATCAGCTACGGCAAGGAACGGCCGGAGGATCTCGGCTCCGACGAAGGCGCCTGGGCCCGCAACCGCCGGGCGGTGACCGTGCTTCCGCAATAGCCATAGGTCGTCATCCCAGGGAAAGCCGGGATCTCCGCGCGGAAGAGCTCGGCGCCTCGCTGTCATGAGGTCCCGGCTTCCGCCGGGATGACGGATCACTCGTCCGAGTAGATCGCCACCGTCGTGCCTTCCGCCGAGGCGAGGCCGCGATACATTCCGGGGGTGTTGAATGCCCAGGCGGCTTCGCCCCGCGGCGTGACCAGGATGACTCCGCCGCTTCCGCCCAGCGAGCCGACATCGGCGATCACCGCGTCCGCGGCGACCGAGGCGCTTTCGCCGAGCATCCGCATCCGGGCGCACACTTCGGAGGCGACGGCGGCGCGGATGAAATATTCGCCCGATCCGGTGGCGGAGACGGCGCCGGAGCGGTCGTCGGCATAGGTGCCGGCGCCGATCATCGGCGAGTCGCCGATCCGGGCCCACCTCTTGCCGGTGATCCCGCCCGTCGAGGTCGCGGCGGCGACATGGCCGTCGCGGTCGACCGCGACGGCCCCGACCGTGCCATATTTCAGCGCCTCGTCGAAATAATCGTCGCCCTGCGCCCGCATCAGCTCGAGCTGATGGCGCCGCTCGGGCGTCGCGAACCATTCGGGCCCGACCTGCTCGAGGCCCTGCTCGCGCGAAAATTGGTCGGCCCCTTCGCGGCTCAGGAACACATGGGGGCTGTGCTCCATGACGGCCCGGGCGAGGCTGACCGGATTCTTCGTCGCGGTGACCCCGGTGACCGCTCCGGCATTGCGATCGCGGCCGTCCATCAGCGCGGCGTCGAGCTCGTTCGTGCCCTGGTAGGTGAAGACGGCGCCTCGGCCGGCGTTGAAATGGGGATCGTCCTCGAGGATGCAGGCGGCCCGCTCCACCGCATCCAGCGCGCTTCCCCCTTCCGCCAGGACCGCTCCGCCGGCGGCGAGCGCCCGCTCCAGCGACGCCCGGATCTCCCGGTCCTGCTCCGGAGTCGACTGCCCCCGCTCGATCACTCCGGCGCCGCCGTGGACGACGAGCTTCCAGGGGACTTGGTCGGTCATTCTTCTGGCTCCGTTCGGCCGGCAACGTAGGGAAGCGTGCCCTATCCGCCGGTGGTCAGGGGGGCAAGTTCGGGCGACACCCGTCACCCCGGCGAAAGCCGGGGTCTCGGCGAGAATGGGGCACCCAGCCCTTCTCCACGAGATCCCGGCTTTCGCCGGGATGACGGTGGACCGTCCGAATCCGCTTGACCCCTCCAATCAAATAATTATGATATCATCATTACAGGAGGGCAAGATGACGACCACCACCCACGGAACTTCCGATCTCAACGCGCTTCGGCTGTCGCGGGAGCGGCCGGCCAGGACCTATAGCGGCTATGTCATGCTGCTGGCCCTGCTGGTGGTCTTCCTCGCGACGCTCGCCGGCCCGGTGCTGCTCGCCGCTCGGGCGGAGGTGCCGGGCTTCCTGCTCCTCATCCTCGGCGCCATCGCCTGCCTCGTCATCGGCCCCGGCTTCTACCTGCTCCAGCCCAACCAGGCGGCGGCCCTGCTCCTCTTCGGCGACTATAAGGGGAGCGATCGCACCGCGGGCCTGCGCTGGCGCTGGCCGTGGCTGACCCGGACCAAGATCTCCACCCGCGTCCACAACGTCACCTCCGAGCGGCTCAAGGTGAACGACCTGCGCGGCAACCCGATCGAGATCGCCACCAACGTCGTCTGGAGGGTCACCGACACCGCCCAGGCGCTGTTCGACGTCGACGATTACACCAAGTTCGTCTTCGTCCAGATCGAAAGCGCGGTCAGGGCGATCGCGGCCAAATATCCCTATGACGATATCGAGCATCAGGAGACGACCCTTCGCGGCCATGCCGACGTCGTCAGCCAGGAGCTGAAGGAGGAGCTTCAGGAGCGAGTCGGAGTCGCCGGCATCAGCATCGACGAATGCCGCCTCACCCACCTCGCTTATGCCCCGGAGATCGCCCAGTCGATGCTTCGCCGCCAGCAGGCCGAAGCGGTGATCGCGGCGCGCCAGAAGATCGTCGTCGGCGCCGTCTCCATGGTGGAAAGCGCTCTCCAGCTCCTCTCCGAGAAGAATGTGGTCGAGCTGGACGACGAGCGCCGCGCGGCGATGGTCTCGAACCTGATGGTGGTGCTCTGCTCCGAGCGCGACACCCAGCCGATCGTCAATACCGGCACACTCTACCAATAGAGCCGGCCGGATGCCGCCGCCCCCGAAGAAGGCGTTCCCGCTGCGCATCGAGCCGGCCCTTTGGGCCGCGCTCGAACGCGCGGCGGCGGCCGACCTGCGCAGCGTCAACGCCGAGATCGAGTGCCTTTTGCGCGAGGCGCTCCAGCGGCGCGGGGTGAAGCTGGAGCCTCCGGAGTCGAGGAAGCGCGGCCGCCCGGCGCGTGGCGAAGAGCGGTGAAACGGCGGTTACCGTTCAACCGGAGATGATCAGCTCGTCTGGGATGGCCGCCAATCCGCTGGGCCCGACCCCCCAGAGGCTGACGAAATAGGAGATTTGGCCGGCTGGAGACAGAAGCGCTTCCAGTGGCATCGGCAAATCCAGGACTGCCGGCACCTCCCAAGTGGCTTCGAGCAAATTACCCGAGCGCCGGAAATCCTCGAAAACGGCGAGATCGAACAGGCGGATGGTTCTCTCCCCGGTGATCGCCGCCAGCCGCACCCGCCACAGGTTGCTGGCAACCCACTCGTCAAAGCGATCATAGGCGCTGGCCTCGTCGGGCCGCCGGGCCAGGCTCAGGGTCACCGAGACCTTGCTGATGCGCCGGGAGCTGCCGAGCTGCGGCCGCAAGGTCGCGGCCTCGATTGCGGGCGGCGACAAGGCGTCCACCTCGCTGCCGACGCTCAGGCCGTGCAAATCCCGGGCATTGCGGCGGTGCGCCAACAGCCCGATCTCGACGACGTGGCCGGCATCGGCCGAGTCAACCAGCCGGACCGATCGCTTTTCCGGCAAGGCGTCGAAGCCGATCAATTTGTCGTCCCGGCGATCGGCCATCGTCATGGTCCAGCCCAGCGCTCCCCGCCGGCCCAGCCTCACCCTCATCCGCGAATTGTATATCGAAGGACGAGTCCGCGTCTCCGCTGCCGAGGAGGCCGCGTCGGCAAAAGCCCGGGCGGTTAAGGCGAGCGGTCGCTGCCCCTCGCGGGTCAGCAGGCGCACAAGCGCTCCGCCAACGTCCAGCGCGCGGGCGCCGAGACCCTCGAGCGTGTCGGCGAGCCGCGCGTAGTTCAGCCGTTCATGCCGGATCCGAAGGGCGTCGTCCGCGTCGAGCCATATGGCACGTTCGATACGATCGGGATCGCTGCCGCCATGGAGCGCGATCTGGTAGAGCTGATCGCGTCCATCCACGGCCTCGTGGATTCCGAAATGGCTGTAGGTGGCGTCGGCGTGGACCCCGACGTCCTGGCCGACGAATCGCCAAGGATGGCTGTAGCGCCGCCCGGGCGCCGTGAACTCCGGCTGCGCGCCGAGCTCCGCGACCGAGGGCGTTTCCTGGCCGCTGGCGGGGAGGACGTGCTGGAAGAACCACCCCTGGCTTTCGCGCAGGCCGGATCGGTGGCGGCCGGGAAGAAGCAGCGTCTGGTCCTCGCGGAGCCGAAGCTCGCCCGCCACAGATTCGACCGCGGCGTCTTGCCCGTCTTTGCCGGTTCCGTTCCCGGGCAGCGGGCGGCGCCGCCAGCTTTTGTCCATGGTCGGCCAGGAGAAATGGATCGTGTAGACTTCGCTTTCGCCGGTCTCCGGGTCCACCCCGGTAAGCGCGATGTGCTGGCGGGCGACCGCCATCCGGCTGTCGGGGCGGACATGGCCCTGGAGCAAGGGACAGAAGAAGCGCTCGCCCGAAAAAGGCGAGTCCGGATAAAATTCGCTCTCGCTACGGCCGATTATGCCCAGGATCGGTTGAAAGGGCGAGGTGAAGTCGCGGTCGAAGGGGTGCAGAACCCGCCATCTCTCGGTGAACGACATCTGCTCGTCGATCCAGAGCACGGCATAGGCTTCCTCCCACTCCCCCCGGGCAATCGCCTCGTCGGACTTCATCTGCACCAGCTGGAAATAGAGGCAGGTCCCGTCGACCCAGCCGCCATAATCCTCGATGGGCCCGTTCGCGAACCTGTAAGCGGCTTCGAACGCCTCGTCCCCGAACAGCGCCCGGCGGGCCGGCACTAGCAGTTCGCCGGTAAACCCGCCTCGACCCGAAAGGGCATCTGCCTCTCCCCCAAACCGGTTGTCATGCTGTTCGTGGAGATGGCTCGATCCTATGCCGAGATCCAGCACGCGTTCGTAGCGGACGGACTTGCGGACGATGTTGCCGAACCGGCCGGGCAGGTTGCTGCGATAGGTGACATGGTCGTAGGTCGGGTAGCGGCGCGGCGGATCGGACGTATCGCGGCGCGGTCGACCGTCGATCTTGGTCCAGATCAGGGGGGCCGCCAGGACATCCATGATGTCGAGGGACAGATTCCGGAACATGAATCGGAACAGCGGAAATCTTTCCGTGGCCGGGTGGCCTTCGTCATCGCCCCGGATCGCCACGTGCGCGAGCAGATCGGCCCGGGACGCGGTGCTTCGGCCGCATTCCGGGTCCAGTTTGAAGTAGGATTGCGGCAGGTCGATCATGCCCGCGGCCGTGCGGTGGCGATACGGGTTGGCGAACAGCAGCATGAACAGCGCATCGGTCCCGGTGGCCTTCGCGATCGCCCGGTCCCCGGCGGCGGCAATCAGATCGAACGGAGGCGGCTCCCCCCAGACGCCGAGCCGAAGTCGATCGTAGGACACCGCAAGAGGTCCGCTGCGCCCGGCCGCCACGAACGGGATCGCGAATCCGGGGAGCTCGCCCGCTCCGGGCGCCAGCGGTGCGTTCGTTCCACCGATGTCGCCATGGACGACGCCGTCGACGAGGGTCAGAGCGACGAAGGCGCCATCCTGGTTGTAGGGCAGTGCCGGCGACGCGGTGCGAAGGCCAAGCGCCATGCTGCGACCAAATGCTTCCGCATTGGGCCGGGACGGCACTCGGCGGGCCTGGCTGGCGATGATCGGCAGCTGGCCCGTAGCGTTGCCGGTAAGCAGCCCCACCACATTTTCGATCGCCCCCCATGATGCCTTGGCCACGCTGTCGGCGATCGGCACGATTTCCTCGATCGCCTCGACCGCAGTGCAGACCAGCCTCCGCGAGACATGGACCGTCTCTTCGACGACATCGACGATGGCGTTGACGATCTCGCAGGCCCACCGTCTCGGATCCCACAACGGACGTTCCCGGCAGCGGCGGCGGCGCTCGGTCCGCCGCCTCCGCCGCCTTTCCGTCCAACGATGGTTTTCGAAGCGGCATTCCTCGCCGTTGGGCAGCGCCATGTTCGTTCCTCCGTAGGGATCCGGACTCCGAGCGTGTCGGCGCTCGCGCCGGCGCGCCGTCAGCGTTCGTACGACGAGGCGCGCGCGGCGACGGCCAAGGGCAAGCGGTAAATTGGTTCGTTCCGGACCCGATTCCCGGTGCGGGACAGATTTCGTCTCGGAGCGGGAGTAAAGCCTTCCGACCGCGCCGCCTCCCGCGGCGCGATGGGGAAAGGGGCTTCGACATGGCTATCATCAACGGCACGGCCGCCAACGACATGCTCACCGGCACGGCGAGCTCGGACCAGATTTTCGGCTTTGGCGGCGACGACACCTTGAACGGCGGCGGCGGCAGCGACACTCTCGACGGCGGCACCGGCGCCGACACGATGAACGGCGGCACCGGCAACGACACCTACATAGTCGACGACGCAGGGGACGTGGTGAACGAGAATTCGGGCGAAGGCACCGACACGGTCCGCACCACCCTCGCCAGCTACGCCCTCACCGCCCATGTCGAGCATCTGCGCTTCATCGGAAGCGGCGATTTCATCGGCACCGGCAACGACCTCAACAACCAGATTTACGGCGCCGGCGGCAACGACACGCTCTCCGGCGGCGACGGTCACGACAATCTGACAGGCAATGGCGGCGACGACAGCCTTCACGGTGGCCTCGGCCATGACGTGCTCTCGGGCGGCACCGGCGCCGACACGATGGCGGGCAATGACGGCAACGACGCCTATGTGGTCGACAATGTCGGCGACGTCGTCACGGAGGTGAGCGGCGAGGGTGCCGACATCGTCTATTCCTTCCTCGCCACCTACACCCTGGCCGCCGAGGTGGAGAATCTGCAGTGGAACGGCTCGGGCAGCTTCACCGGCACCGGCAACGGGCTCGACAACGTCGTCTACGGCGGCGGCAGCGACGACACGCTGAGCGGCGCCGACGGCAATGACGAGCTTCGCGGCAGCGGCGGCAACGACATTCTGGACGGCGGCGTCGGCGACGATTATCTGATCGGAAGCTCCGGCGCCGACATCTATACCGGCGGCGCGAACTCGGATCTGATCCAGATCGGCTATTTCGACAGCGGCACCGGTGTCGATGCCGACCGGATCACCGACTTCGAGACCGGCATCGACCTGATCGACCTTTCCGGCTGGGACGCCGACTTCAACGCCCCGGGCAACCAGGCCTTCACCTTCATCGACAGCGACGCCTTCACCTCGACAGCCGGAGAGCTGCGCACCTTTTTCGACGGCGTCGACACCTGGATCCAGGGCGACATCACCGGGGACGGACTCGCCGACTTCGAAATCCGCTTGGACGGCGTGGTGACGCTCGCCAGCTGGGACTTCCTGCTCTAGCTCCAGGGCCGGGCAGGGGCGCCGAGTTCGCGCGGCCCCTGCCCAGGTCCGGCGGCTTCTCCGTTGGGGAAGACTCCGCGCTGCGCGAAAAGGTCCACAACTAATTGGTTCGTTTCCGACCTAACGGTCAGCAGGGGAAGGATTTTGGCAAGGTTGGGGAGTAACGATCGCAACAACGCGCCGCCTTTCGCGGCGCGCTAGAGAGGGGCGCTTCCCATGGCAATCATAGAAGGCACGATCGGCAACGAAACCCTCATCGGCGACATTTCGGACGACGAGATTTACGGCCTGGATGGCCAGGATCTTCTTTACGGCGGCGGCGGCAACGATCTTCTGGTCGGCGGCGACGGCAACGACATGCTGAACGGCGAAGCCGGCGCCGACCTGATGGCCGGCGGCGACGGCGACGACACTTATTATGTCGACGATTCCGGCGATACGATCGTGGAGACCGAGGCGGACGGCGATATCGACATCGTCCAGGTCTCCGCCGCCTATTTCGACCTGGGCTCGGCCTTCGTCGAGCAGGTCTATTATTCCGAGATGGGGAACGCCACCCTCCTGGGCAGCCCCGGCAACAATTTCCTCAGCTCGAGCACCGGCAACGACTGGCTCGACGGCCGCGGCGGCAACGACCGGCTCTTCGGCGGAGGCGGCGACGATCATCTCGAGGGCGGCACCGGCAACGACGAGCTCGACGGCTGGAAGGGCAACGACACGATGATCGGCGGCCCCGGCGACGACGTCTATCACGTCGATTCTGCCAGCGACGTCGTGATCGAATATGCCGGGGAGGGCACCGACACCGTCAAGGTCAGGATGTCGAGCTATACTTTGCTCGGCCATTTCGAGAATGCCGACCTCCATCATTTTTCCGGCCCGATCTCGGTCACCGGCAATTCCGCCAACAACGTCTTCTACATGGGCACCGGAGCCCAGTCGGTGAGCGGCAGCTCCGGCCTCGACACCGTCTCCTACGTTTATACCGCCGCGGTGAGCATCGACCTGTTGACCCTGGCCTTTGGGGGAGAGGCGGCCGACGACGGCTTCATCAGCATCGAGAACCTCACCGGCAGCCCCTATGACGACGTCCTTCGCGCCCTCGGCGGAGTCAGCGTCATCGACGGCGGACTCGGCGCCGACGTGATGGAAGGCCGTAACGGCGGCGACATCTATTTTGTCGACAATCAAGGGGACGTCGTCATCGAGGCCGCCGGGGGCGGCTCGGACGAGGTCCGGATCCGCAACCTCGCGAGCTACACGCTCCCCGACTTCGTCGAGAAGCTGACCAACACGACCAATCACCTGTTCACCGGAACCGGCAATTCCCTCTCGAACCTGATCACCGGCGGCACCAACGTCGACTATCTCCACGGCGGCTTCGGCCACGACACGCTGAACGGCGGCGCCGGAGACGACGAGCTCCACGGCGGCGGCGATCACGATATTCTGAACGGAGGCGAAGGCTCCGACACCCTGTACGGAGGCGAAGGCAACGACGTCTTCATCGTCGATTATGAGGGAGACTGGGTCATCGAGCTGGGCGGCGAGGGTACCGACCATGTCTACACCTCGCTCACCAACTACATGCTCAGCGAGCATGTCGAGAATCTCACCTTCAACGGCGCCGGCGACCCTGCCTTGCTCTTCATCGGCAACAATCTGCCCAACATCCTCGTCGGCCGGGCCAATGACGACATCCTCGACGGCCAGAACGGCGCGGACGAGCTCATCGGCCATGCCGGCAACGATGTCCTTCACGGCGGTGGAGGCGACGACCTGCTGCTCGGAGGCGCCGGGGCGGACGTCCTCACCGGCGGCAGCGAAGGCGACATGTTCCGGTTCTCGCCGGGCGATACCGGCACCGGCGCCGCGGCCGACCGGATCACCGATTTCGCCGTCGTCGTCGATCAGATCGATCTCAGCGCCATCGATGCCAATGCGGGCCTGGCCGGCGACCAGGCGTTCAGCTTCATCGGCACCGCGGCCTTCTCCGGCACGGCGGGCGAGCTTCGCCACGCCTTCGACGGCACCGACACCTGGCTTCAGGCCGACGTCGACGGGGACTCGGTCGCCGATTTCGAGATCGTCTTCACCGACGACGTGTATCTGATCGCCTCGGACTTCTACCTTTAGCGGGTCGTCCCCTCCTGCACGGCCGCTCCACGCCTAAGCCGCACCGCCTCCATGGCGGTGCGGCTTTCCCACGGGCATCGGTATGATTATATGGGGCGGATGAGCATCCGACCCTGGCGCGACATTGCGCGTCGTCCCTCCCGCCAGATCATGGTCGGCAATGTGCCGGTCGGCGGAGACGCGCCCGTCACCGTTCAGACCATGACCAACACCCTTACGTCGGACGTCAGGGCCACTGTGGAGCAGATACGGCGCTGCGAGGAAGCGGGCGCGGACATCGTGCGGGTCTCCTGCCCGGACGAGGATTCGACCCGGGCGCTGAAGCAGATCGTTCGCGCTTCGCGGGTTCCGATCGTCGCCGACATCCACTTCCACTACAAGCGGGCGCTCGAGGCCGCCGACGCCGGCGCGGCCTGCCTTCGGATCAATCCCGGTAACATCGGCTCGGCCGACCGGGTGCGCGAGGTGGTCAACGCCGCCAAGGCGAACGGCTGCGCCATCCGGATCGGGGTGAATGCCGGGAGCCTCGAGCGCGACCTGCTCGAAAAATATGGCGAGCCTTGTCCGGAGGCCCTGGTCGAGAGCGCGCTCGACCATATCCGGCTGCTCGAGGATCATGACTTCCGCGAATATAAGGTGGCGGTGAAGGCCTCCGACGTCTTCCTCGCCGTCGCCGCCTACCAGCAGCTCGCCGACGCCGTCGACTGTCCGCTTCACCTCGGGATCACCGAGGCGGGGGGGCTTCGCGGCGGAACCGTGAAGAGCGCCATCGGGATCGGCTCACTGCTCTGGTTCGGGATCGGCGACACGATCCGGGTCTCGCTCTCGGCCGAGCCCGAGGAGGAGGTCCGCGCCGGCTTCGAGATCCTCAAGGCGCTCGGAATCCGCAACCGCGGCGTTCGGGTCGTCTCCTGCCCGAGCTGCGCCCGCCAGGGGTTCGACGTCATCCGAACCGTTCAGACTTTGGAAGACCGGCTTGCGCATATAAGGACCCCCATGTCCCTTTCCGTCCTCGGCTGCGTCGTCAACGGCCCCGGGGAGGCGCGCGAGACCGATATCGGGATCACCGGCGGCGGCAACGGCAAGCACATGGTCTATCTCTCGGGGGTGACCGACCACCATGTCCGCGACGAGGAGATGGTCGATCACATCGTCCGCCTCGTCGAAGACAAGGCGGCCGAGATCGAAGGCGCGATGATCGACGCGCCGATACCGGCAGCCGCGGAATGAGCGCCCATTGCTGCCACGACAAGGGCCACGAGCTCGAGCGGATCGCGCTTCACAAGGACATACGCCGGGTCCTCGTCGTCGTGATGATGCTGAACCTGATGATGTTCGTGCTCGAGTTCGGAGCCGGGATCATCGCCGATTCGGCGGCCCTCATGGCGGATTCGGTGGACATGCTCGGCGACGGGCTGGTCTATGGAATCAGCCTCTACGCGCTCAACCGAAGCCTGCGCTGGCGCGCCGGAATGGCGCTCGCCAAGGCCGGCTTCATCCTCGCTCTGGGCCTGGGAGTTATCGTCCAGATCGTGCTCAAGATCATCTGGGGCCACCCGCCGGAGTCCGGGATCATGCTGATCTTCGGCGCAATGGCGCTGGTCGTTAACCTCAGCTGCGTCGGCCTGCTCTGGCCGTATCGCCGGCACGACGTGAACCTTTCGAGCACCTTCGAATGCTCGCGCAACGACGTCTTCGCCAATATCGGCGTGCTGGCGGCGGCCCTGCTCGTCTCCGCCACGGCCTCGCCCTGGCCGGACGTCGCGATCGCGGCGGTCATCGCCTTCCTCTTCTTCCGCTCCTCGCTGAAGGTGACCCGCGACGCCTGGCCGCAATTCCGCGCCGCGCCGCCGCACCCGGCGGAGTAGCGCCCAATCCCTCTCCCGTTCTTACGGGAGAGGACGGGCCCGCCGCGAAGCGGTGGGAGGTGAGGGTCTGTACCGCTGAGTCAGCAAGACCCTCACCCCCAAGCCTGCGGCTTGGCTCCCCCCTCTCCCGCGGAAAGCGGGAGAGGAAGAGAACACCTTAGCCCTTCCTTCACCGTCCGCCTCTAGCCTGGCGCCATGCAGAAGGCGGTCTTCCTCGTCGTCGCGGCCGGGGCCGGGATCGGTTTGATGTGGCCGAGCGCCCAGTCGCCCGCGCCCGCCCACGAGTCGGCGACGGAGGGGCAGGAGACTCTGCTGAAGCGGCAGTCGGACGGGCATTTCTACGTCGATGCGGAAGTGAACGGCGACCTCGTCAATTTCGTCGTCGATACCGGCGCGACCGACGTCGTGCTTCCGGTCGAGACCGCCCGACGGCTCGGCATCCCCTTCTCCGAGAGCGAGTTCGTCGTCATCGGGCGGGGCGCGTCGGGGCCGGTGCGCGGCAAGGCGATCCGCCTCGACCGGGTGTCGGTCGACGGCAAGGAGGTCCGAAACATCGACGCCGCAATTGCCGAGGGGCTGGACCAGCCGCTGCTCGGCCAGGCCTATCTCTCCCGGATCTCGTCGGTGGAGATGAGCAAGGACCAGATGCGCCTGCAGTAGCGCCGCCGCCCGGCGCCCGCTATCGGCGGCGCATGACCGCGTCCAAGCTCCATCCCCGGCCGATGATACCGTTCGCGGTGGCGACTTTGGGAATCGCGCTCTTCTCCGTCATGGACGCCCTGATGAAGATCCTGTCGCTGGCTATCGGCACCTACAACGCCCTGCTCTGGCGGACCTTGGCGGGGGCGGCGATCGGCGGCGCCGTCTACTTCGCGCTCCGCTCGCCGCGGCCGGGCCGTGCCGCGATGCGCGTTCACCTGATCAGAGGCATCATGGGCAGCGTCATGGCGTTCGCCTTCTTCTGGGGCCTGGCGCGGGTGCCGATGGCGCAGGCCATCGCCCTTGCCTTCGTCGCGCCCCTGATCGCCCTGTACCTCGCGGCGGTGATGCTGAAGGAGCGGATCGAGCGCGCGGCGATCCTCGCCTCCCTGCTCGGCTTCGCCGGAGTCGTCGTCATCCTGGCCGGCCAGGCGCAGGCGGATCTCGGCCGCGAGGCCTTGCTCGGCTCCATCGCCATCCTCGGTTCCGCGGCGCTCTACGCCTGGAACATCATCCTGATGCGGCAGCAGGCGCAGCTCGCCGGCCCGGTGGAGATCGCCTTCTTCACCGCTCTGATCATGGTCGCCTGCTTCGCCCTCGCGGCGCCGTTCCTCGCCGTGCCGCCGCCGGTCGAGCAGCTTCCCGCGATCCTGGGCGCCGCCGCGCTCGCCTTCGGGTCGCTCATCCTGCTCTCCTGGGCTTATGCCAGAGCGGAGGCGCAGCGGCTGGCTCCGGTCGAATATACCGGTTTCATCTGGGCCGCGATCTTCGGCTTCCTGATCTTCGCCGAGCCGGTGCAGCCGCTCACCCTGGTCGGGGCGGCGATGATCGTCGTCGCCTGCTGGGCCGCCACCCGGCCCCACACGGCGCCGATGCCGGCGGTCGAGGCGGGCGCCTGATGGCCTGGCTGCTCCTCATCGTCGGCGGGCTTTTCGAGGTCGGCTTCACCACCTGCCTTCGTTTCGTCGACGGCTTCCGCAATCTGCCCTGGACCCTGGGCTTCCTGGCCTCGGTGATCCTGTCCATGGGCCTGCTCGAGCGCGCAGCCCGCGACATCCCGATGGGCACCGCCTACGCGATCTGGGGCGGCATAGGAGCGGCGGGGACGGTGCTGGTCGGAATTCTCTGGTTCGGGGAGCCGTTCAATTCGATCCGGATCCTCCTCCTGCTCGCCCTCATCGCCTGCATCGTGGGCCTGAGGCTCACGGCGGCTTAGCCGTCATCCCGGCTTTCGCCGGGATGACGGGTGCGGGTCTCCACGAGGTCCCGGCTTTCGCCGGGATGACGGTTACCGCCGCCCCGGTCGCAGATGCGGCGCGATCTCCGGGCTTTCCTCGATCGACGGCAGGAAGCGCGGCTCCACCCGCTTCCTCGACGCCTGCTCATAGGCATAGCCCAGCGACAGGATCATCCCGTCCGACCATTGCGGGCCAATGAAGCTCAGGCCCACCGGCAGCCCCTTCACCGCGCCCATCGGAACGGTGAGGTGCGGATAGCCCGCCACCGCCGCGAACCCGCCGGCGCCGCCGCCGGGATACATGTCGCCATGGACCGAATCGATCAGCCAGGCCGGCGCCACCGTCGGCCCGACCAGGGCGACGACATTGTTGTCCTTGAGCATCCTGTCGATGCCCTCCGGCCCGGCGAGGCGCAGGCTCGTCTCCCGCGCCTTCTTATATTCCGGATCGTCGAGGCCCTTGGTCTTCTCCGCCTCCTCGAACGTGTCCTGTCCGAACAGCGCCAGCTCCCGGGCGGAGCCCTTGTTGAAGGCGATGACCTCCGCGAGGCTTCGGGTCCTGACGCTCGGCGGAGTGGTGGCGAGATAGGCGTTGAGATCCGCCTTGAGCTCGGTGAGCAGGACCTTGAACTCGCCGGCGCCCATTTCGGGCTTCCGCTCGAACTTGGCGATCTCCACCAGCACCGCGCCTTGCGCCTTCAGGGTCTGGAGCGCCGCCTCGAACGGAGCGTCGGTCCCGAAGCCGCTGGCGAAGCGCATCACTCCGATCCTCTTGCCGCGCAGCGAGTCCGCCGAAAGGCCGGCCGCGAAATCCGCCCGCCGGGCGTCCGCCTCGCGGGTCTGCGGATCCGCGGGGTCGCTTCCCGCGATCGCCGAGAGGACGAGGGCGGCGTCGCGCACCGTCCGGGTCATCGGGCCCGGCGTATCCTGGCTGTGGCTGATCGGGACGACATGGGTTCGGCTGACGAGGCCGACCGTGGGCTTGAAGCCGACGATCCCGTTGATCGAGGCCGGGCAGGTGATCGATCCGTCGGTCTCGGTGCCGATGGCCGCCGGCACCATCCCGGCCGCCACCGCCACTCCGCTGCCGGTGCTCGAGCCGCAGGCGTTGCGGTTGAGCGCGTGCGGGTTGCGGGTCTGGCCGCCGACTGCACTCCAGCCGGAGATCGAATCGTTGTCCCGGATGTTCGCCCATTCCGACAGATTGGCCTTGCCGACGATCACCGCGCCCGCCTGGCGAAGCCGCGCCACCAGCGGAGCGTCGCGGTTGGTGACGTTGGCGGCGAGCGCGAGGCTCCCGGCCGTCGTGGGCAAGGGTCCGAGGGTCTCGATATTGTCCTTGATCAGGATCGGCATCCCGAACAGCGGGCCGCGCGAGCGCCGGTTGCGGTCGAGCGAGCGCGCCTGGTCGAGAGCCGTCGGATCGGTGGCGATGACCGCGTTGACCCGGGGGTTGAGCGCCTTGATCCGCTTCAGCGCCGCCTTGGTGTTGGCGGTGGCGGATTCGGCCGAGCTGAATTCCGGCGCGCGCTGGGCGGCGGCGGCCGTGGCGAGAAGGGCGATGGCGAAAAGGGGGGCGGTGCGGCGCATGTTTGCGACTCTCCTGAGTTTACCGGGGCTTCGATGGCGATTCGTTTGCCGCGCGTCCAGCCACTGTACCCGTCATCCCGGCGAAAGCCGGGATCTCGGGGAGACCCCCCGAGACTTCTTGTCCTGAGATCCCGGCTTCCGCCGGGATGACGTGTGGGCTCAAACCCCGTCCCTTCCCCCCGCTCCCAAAAATGCTAAGGCCCCCGCCGATGAGCAAAGGGCCGCAGAGAGTAAGGGGCACCCAGGACATCTGGGGCGAGGACGCCGACCGCTTCCAGAAGGTGGTCGCCGCGTTCGAGCGCGTGCGCCGCCTCTACGGCTTCGGCCGGGTCGAGATGCCGGTGTTCGAGAGCACCGCCGTCTTCGCCCGCTCGATCGGCGAGACCACCGACATCGTCTCCAAGGAGATGTACAGCTTCGAGGACCGCGGCGGCGACAGCCTCACCCTTCGCCCGGAATTCACCGCCGGCATCTGCCGCGCCTACCTCTCCGAAGGCTGGCAGCAGCACGCCCCGGTGAAGATCGCCACGCATGGGCCGGCTTTCCGCTACGAGCGCCCGCAGAAGGGTCGGTACCGCCAGTTCCACCAGCTCGACGCCGAGATCATCGGCGCCGGCGAGCCAGCGGCCGACGTCGAGATCATCGCCATGGGTGCGCAGCTCATCGCCGAGCTCGGCATTGCCGGGCGCGTCGATCTGAAGCTCAATACCCTCGGAGACCCGGCAACGCGGGATAATTGGCGCGACGCGCTGGTCGAATACTTCCAGGATCATCGCGAGGATCTGTCCGCCGAGAGCAAGCTCAGGCTGGAGAAGAACCCGCTGCGCATCCTCGACAGCAAGGAGCCTCAGGACCGGCCGATCGTCGACGCCTCTCCGGTGGTCGACGGTTACCTCACCCAGGAGGCTTCCGACTATTTCGGCCAAGTGACCTCGGGCCTCGACGCCGCCGGCATCGCCTGGACGCGCGACCCGCGGCTGGTGCGCGGCCTCGATTATTACCGGCACACCGCCTTCGAGTTCGTCACCGCCGACCTCGGCGCCCAGAGCGCGGTCATCGCCGGCGGCCGCTATGACGGCCTCATCGAGAGCCTGGGCGGCCCGCACACGCCGGCCGTCGGCTGGGCGGCGGGGATCGAGCGGCTGGGCATGCTGATCGAGAAACCGGCAACTCAGATCGTGGTGGCTGTCGTTCCCGACAAGCCGGAGCTGGCTGCCGCGGCCACTGCTCTCATAGCGCGCTTGCGCAGCCGCGGATTGGCGGTGGATATCGCCTATCGCGGCAATGCGAAGCGTCAGATCGAGATGGCGCGCAAGCGTAATCTCCGAGGTGCCATCATCGTGCGCGGCGACCCCATGTCCACCGGCGGGACACATCTGAGTTATTTCGATCTTGATCCCGCCAGGCAGGATGAGGTCCGCATCGCTGTCCAAAATGCGTTTCGTCCGGACATTCCTTTCCTGGCCAGCGGTAGCAACGCATGACCTCGATCTCGGCCGGACGGATCGCCGCCATCGAGGCGCGGCGCGAGGAGTTGCAGAACGCGATGTCCGCCGGGGGCGTCGCTCCGGACGAGTTCGTCCGCCTGTCCAAGGATTATGCCGAGATCGAGCCGGTCGCGGTGGCGGCGCGGGAGGTCCGGCGGCTTCGCGCGGAGATCGAGCTGCTCGCCGAGATGCTGGCCGATTCCAGCCCCGAGATCCGCGAGATGGCCGGCGAGGAGCTCGCCCACCTGCAGGCGCAGCTGCCGGAGGCGGAGCGGGCGCTGGCCCTGAAGCTGCTCCCGCGCGACGCCGCCGACGAACGGCCGGCGATGCTCGAGATCCGCGCCGGCACCGGCGGCGACGAGGCGGCGCTCTTCGCCGGCGACCTCTTCCGGATGTACCAGCGCTACGCCGAGAACCAGGGCTGGAAGGTGGAGCTCATCTCGGCCAGCTCGGCCGAAGTGGGGGGCTATAAGGAAGTGGTCGCCTCCGTCCGCGGCCAGGGCGTGTTCGCCCGGCTCAAATATGAAAGCGGAGTCCACCGCGTCCAGCGCGTTCCCGTCACGGAGAGCGGCGGCCGGATCCACACCTCCGCGGCGACGGTGGCGGTGCTTCCGGAGGCCGAGGAGGTCGACGTCCAGATCAACGACGCCGATCTTCGCATCGACGTCTACCGCTCCTCCGGTCCCGGCGGGCAGTCGGTCAACACCACCGACAGCGCGGTGCGCATCACCCATCTTCCCACCGGCCTCGTCGTCATCCAGCAGGACGAGAAATCGCAGCACAAGAACAAGGCCAAGGCGCTCAAGGTTCTCCGAACCCGCCTCTACGAGCAGGAGCGCGAGCGCCTCGCCTCGGAGCGCGCCGGCGCCCGCAAGTCGATGGTCGGCTCCGGCGACCGCTCGGAGCGGATCCGCACCTACAATTTCCCGCAGGGGCGAGTGACCGACCACCGGATCAACCTGACCCTGCACCGGCTGCCCGAGATACTCGAAGGCCAGCTCGACGAACTGATCGGCGCGCTCATCTCGGAGGACGAGGCCGACCGCCTGGCGAGCCTGGATGAGGCGTGATCCTAAGCCCCTCCCCTTCCGGGGAGGGGTTGGGGTGGGGGAGTCGGAGATGAAGGACGCCGAACCTTTTTCCCTACACCTGCCCCACCCCAACCCCTCCCCTGAAGGGGAGGGGCTTTCGGTCCGCGCCGCCCTGGCCGCGGCAACGTCCCGGCTCGCCGCACTCAGCGACACACCCCGCCTCGACGCCGAGCTCCTCATGGCCCACGATCTGGGAGTGACTCGAGAGGAAATGATCCTCTCGCGCCTCGACGCGCCGGCGCCTCCCGGCTTCGCCGCCCTCGTCGCCCGGCGCGAAGCCGGCGAGCCGGTCGCCTATATCACCGGCCGCCGCGCCTTCTGGACGATCGAGCTTGAGGTCGGCCCGGGCGTCCTCATTCCCCGGCCCGACAGCGAAAGCCTGATCGAAGCCGCCGTCGCCTATTTCGGCGAGACCGGGCCGAGGCGGATCCTCGATCTCGGCACCGGCCCCGGAACCTTGCTGCTCGCGGCGCTCGATCAATGGCCGCGGGCGACCGGCGTCGGCATCGATGCCTCGGAAGCCGCGCTCGAACAGGCCCGCCGCAACGCCCGGCGGCTCGTCCTGTGCGAACGGGCGGAGTTTCGCGCGGGCAACTGGGGGGAGGGGATCGAGGAGCGGTTCGACCTCATCTTGTGCAACCCGCCTTACGTCGAGAGCGGAGCCGACCTTCCCCGCGACGTGGCGGAATGGGAGCCGCCTGAAGCCCTGTACGCCGGCGCCGACGGGCTGTCGGAATATCGCCGCCTCGCTTCCGAAATCCCGCGCCTGCTGGGGCCGGGCGGCCTCGCCTGCCTGGAGCTCGGCGCGGGGCAGCGGGGCCCGGTGGCGGCTTTGTTCGAGCCGGCGGGATTCACGATATCGTCGCTCGAGGATCTTAGCGGGATCGAGCGCTGCCTGCTGCTAAGTCGTTAATCCACGTCATCTAATTTCCGCTTGGATTTCGTTGCGGGCATAGCTACATAGGGGTTCAGGGACGGGGCTCTTCACAGCGAAGCATGCGTGAGGCCAGCCGTCGCCGACCCCCGATTGCTTAGACGTCCATGGACGGTCGCAGCGTGAGGTGGCGGAGGCCGCATGTGCGGCCCTGCCCGGGTGTCGCGCAGAATAAAGCGGCCGGGAGGGGCCCGGTTGTCACAGTGGCTTGAATAGGACCACGAGGACGAGGACCTACATTTGATAAACAATCGTCAGAACGGCCGCCGTCGCGGCCGCGGTGGCGGCGGACCGCGTTCGCCGAACCAGTCGCCCAACGTGGGCAATCGCCAGGACACCCGCTCGCGCGGCAACGCGGCGCAGCTCCTGGAGAAGTACAAGTCGCTCGCGCGTGACGCGCAGCTCCAGGGCGACCGCGTGCAATCCGAATATTGGCTGCAATTCGCCGAGCATTATCATCGGGTCCTCAACGAGAGCCGCGCCCGCTTCGAGGAGCAGCGCCCCCGCCGCGACGATTATGCGTCGGACGAGGATGAGGATCAGGACGACGGCATGGCCGACGGCGACGACGGCGATGAGGACGGCGACGACCGCTCCATGCGCGACGACCGCCCCAGCCGCGAGGACCGCGGCAACCGGGACGATCGCGGCTATCGGACGGAGCGGGCGGAGCGGAATGAACGCCCGGAGCGCAACGAGCGCCCGGAGCGTGTCGAGCGGGCGGAGCGCAACGATCGTCCGGAGCGGGTCGAGCGGGCGGAGCGCAACGAGCGCCCGGAACGGGTCGAGCGGGCGGAGCGCAACGATCGTCCGGAGCGGGCCGAACGCCCTGAGCGTGTCGAACGCAGCGAGCAGCCGGAACGGCCGCGCCGCGAGTTCCAGCCGCGCGAGGAGCGCAACGGCGAGCGCCGCCCGGAGGGTCTCCGTCCGCGCCGCGAACGGCAGGTTCGAGTCGAAGCTCAGAACGATTCCGACGAGCGCATCTCGCTCGACGTGCTTCCGCCGGCGATCGCGGTGATCGAAGGCGACGCGCCGCCCAAGGCGCCGCGCCGCCGCACCCGACGACCCCGCGAGGACGGCGACGCGGACATCGCGCCCGCGGCCTGAGCCTGCAAAACCCTGTCGAGCGAAGCGGCGGTCCCTTTCGGGGCCGCCGTTTTCTTTTGCGGCCGCCGCACCCCGCACCGCCGCACTCCGCACCGCCGCACCGCCGCACCGCCGCAACCGTCACCGCGATGTCACGGACCTGTCATCTGTCTGCAATATCGGTAGGGGAAGGCGATCTGGCGGAGGATGAAGATGAAGCGATCGACTGGGCTGGCGGCTTTGCTCTCGGCCTCCTTCCTGACCTCGCCCGCCTGGGCGCAGGAGGCGGATCTCGCCGCCGAGGTGGCGGCGATGCGGGCCGAGCTGCGGAGCCTCCGAGCCGAGGTAGCCGATCTCAAGGCGGCCGCGGCCGGCCGCGAAGCCGCTCCGCCGGCCGCGGCCGAGGCGGCTCCCACCGCCGCCGTCGCGCCCGCCGCGGAGGCCCCGGCCTGGAGGGGCGCGCCCCAGTTCAGCGACAAGAAGTCCGGCTTCACCTTCAAGCCCAAGGGCCTGCTCCAGTTCGACGCCGGCTTCGTCGGAACGCCGGGCCCGGAGCGCAGCGGCACCGTCGGCGGGCTCAACTACAACAATCTGGGCTGGAACAGCCGGGCGCGGCGGCTGGTGATCGGCGCCGAAGGGGCGCTGCCGGGCGGCTTCGGCTACAATGTCGAGTTCAACCTCGCCCAGGGCAGCGTCGACTATGAGGACGTCGTCCTGACCTGGCAGGCGCCGGACAGCCCCATCCAGCTTCGAGCCGGCAATTTCTATCCGCTCTCCAGCCTCGAGACGATGACCAGCTCGCGCCTCACCAGCTTCCTGGAGCGCGCCTCGTTCACCGACGCCTTCAACTACAACCGCCGTCTCGGAGTGGCGGTCGCCCTGCTCGATCCCGACAAGGACCGTTACACGCTCACCGCCGGACTGTTCGGGCAGGAGATCAACAACGCCAGCTTCAACCGCAACGGCTGGCAGGCGAGCGTTCGCGGGACCTTCGCGCCGGAGCTGGGCGATGCCCGCCTCCACCTCGGCGCCAACTTCCAGCACCGGGTCGCCCAGAGCGACGCCCGCAACGTTCAGTATCGGGCGCGTCCCTTCACCCAGGTTACCGACCAGCGCTTCGTGGACACCGGCGCCATCGCCGCCGACGGCGACGACATCGTCGGCCTGGAGCTCGGCGCGATCGTCAAATCCTTCCATTTCGCCGCCGAGGCCCAGCAGGTCTGGGTGCGGGGCTTCCGGCCCGGCCGCGCCTTCGGCCCCAATGACGGCCCGGGGGCGGGGCTGTTCTACGCCGGCGATCCCGATTTCCGGTCGGCCTATGCGGAGCTCGGCTGGTTCCTCACCGGCGAAAGCCGGGGCTACAAGAACGGCCGCTGGGACCGGCCCAAGATCCTGCATCCCGTCGGCAAGGACGGCTGGGGCGCGCTCCAGCTCAACGCCCGCCTCGACTGGCTGGACCTGCGCGACCGGGTCCTCGACGGGGCGCCGGCCGCTCCGGCCTATGTCAATGGCGGCCGCCAGCTCGGCTACGCCCTCAGCCTGATCTGGAACCCGATCGATTACGTCCGCATCCAGGCGCAATATGCGCACGGCGCCTACGAAGGCGGACCGCGCGCCGCGACGGTGAACCCGATTTCGATCGATCCGGCCAACCGCCGAAGCTTTGGAGTGGACACTTATGGGCTCAGGGCGCAGCTCGAGTTCTGAGCGGTTGACCGCAAGGTAACATTGTAACATGCTCCTTGCCGTCGAAGCAGGGAGCCAGTTCATGCGCCGCCTACTCCTTACCGTCGGTCTTGCCGCTCTTTCCGCACCCGGCCTCGCCCAGTCGGGCCAGGGCAACCTCGCCGTCACCATCTACAACCAGAATCTGGCGCTTGTGCAGGACACTCGGCAGCTCAACCTGCCGGCCGGCCGCTCCCGCCAGGAATTCCCCAACGTCTCCGGGCAGATCAGCCCCGAGACCGTGACGTTGAACGCGCTGGGCGTCGGTATCGTCGAGCAGAATTTCGACTTCGACCTGCTCTCTCCCTCCAAGCTGATGGAGAAGGCGGTCGGCGAGGAGATCACCTTGCTGCGCACCAATCCGGCCACGGGGGCGGAAACTCGGGAACGGGCGAAGGTGCTGGCGGTCAATGGCGGCGTGGTGCTCCAGATCGGGAACCGGATCGAGGTGCTGCGCGACGACGGCCTGCCGGTCCGGGCGATCTTCGACCGGGTGCCCGAGAACCTTCGCGCCCGGCCGACCTTGTCGGTGACCCTCGAGACCGCTCGGGCCGGCCCCCGCCCAGTCACTCTGAGCTACCTGACGCCGGGCATGAGCTGGAAGGCCGACTACGTCACCTTGTTCGACGAGGGAGCGGGGAAGATCGACGTCCAGGGCTGGGTGACGTTGACCAACACGACGGGCACGACCTTCGAGAATGCCGATACCCTGCTCGTCGCCGGAGAGATTGGGGGCCGCGGAGGCGGCTATGACGAATATGGGCGCGGCTATCGCCTTCCGCCGCCGCCGCCGGGCAACCGTCCGGGCACCGAAACGCCGGGCCGGGAGGTCCTCGGCGATTTCTATCTCTACCCGCTTCGCGAGCGCACCACGATCGCCAACCAGCAGACCAAGCAGGTGAGCTTCCTCGATGTCGCGGGCGCCGCGGGGCGGCGCGCCTATGTCTTCCGCAACGCCTGGCTGGGAACGCTCACCGAGGCTGCGAGCGCGGACACGGTCCTGCAATTCTCCAGCTCGCGCGACCAGGGGCTCGGAGACGCGCTGCCGGCCGGAACGGTGCGGGTCTACATGAAGGACGCACGCGGGAACGCCCAGTTCATCGGCGAGAACCGGATCGGCCACACGCCGATGGGCTCGGACGTGGCGATCACCACCGGGCAGGCCTTCGACGTCAAGATCCAGCCGCTTGTGGTGACCCGGGAACAGAGGGGAAGCCGCTGGCGGACGACCATGCGCTATGTCCTCACCAACGCCCGGCCGGCGCCGGTGGCCGTCGACCTGATCCAGTCCGGCCTCTGGGGCGATGTCCGGATTGCCCAGGAGAGCCTGAAGAGCATTCGGCGCTCCGCCGAAGAGGCGATGTGGCGGGTCACGGTCCCGGCCAATGGCGATGCGACAGTCACCGCCACCTTCGATTCGCGCTACTGACCCGCGCATGGGCGGGTACCGAGCCTTGCTGGCCGGGCTGCTCCTCGCCGCGGCGGCGGCGGCGGGCGCCCAGCCGGTGGCGCGCTCCGCAGGGCCCCAGGCCGTGGCCGTCACCGTCTACCGGGCGCCCGGCCGAGGCCCGGGCGAGGGGATGGACCTTCGCTGGCTGAACGGCTTCGCGCTCGTCACCGAGACCCGGCGGATCTCGATCCCCGCAGGCGATTCGGAGGTCCGCTTCGAAGGGGTCGCCGGCGGGATCCTGCCCGAAAGCTCGATCGTCAGCGGCTTCCCGGACGGGGTGAGGGAGAAGAACCAGGACCGCTGGCTGCTCTCGCCCGGGAGCCTGCTCGACGCCTCGCTCGGCCGCCGAGTGCACCTGCGCCGCACCTCGCCGGCGACCGGCGCCGTGCGCGAGACGGAGGCGGTGGTCCGCTCCGGCGCCGGCGGAGCGGTGGTGCTCGAAACCCCGGACGGAGTCGAATCCCTGCGGTGCGACGGGCTTCGCTCCACCCTCGCCTACGACCGGGTGCCGGCCGGCCTCTCCGCCAGGCCGACGCTGTCGGTGCGCGTGCGCAGTCCGCGCCGGCACCGGGCGACGGTCACCCTCTCCTACATCGCCAGCGGCTTCGACTGGCAGGCCGACTATGTCGCCGAGCTCTCGCCCGACGGCGCGAAGATGGACCTGTTCGCCTGGCTGACGCTGGCCAATGGGGACGAGACCGGTTTCCGGGACGCGGCAACCCAGGCCGTCGCCGGCCGGGTAAACCGAAGCTCGGCGAGTCCGCCCCGGCCGCAGGCGCCGCCGCTCGTGCTGAGGTGCTGGCCGGCCGGAACCACCACCAGCGACCTCGAGGAGAAAGTCTTCGAGAAGGAGGAGATCGTCGTCACCGGTTCTCGGCTCATGATGGCAATGGAGGTGCCGATGGTGGAGACGCCGCTCCCGCCGCCGTCCCCGCCGCCGGCGATGATGGCCCGGCAGGAGGAGCTCGGAGACCTCAAGCTGTACCGGATCCCCGAGCCGGTGACGGTCGCCGCGCGAAGCCAGAAGCAGGTGGCGCTGCTCGCCCGCGAAGGGGTGAAGGTGGAGACCGTCTACCGCGTCGATGCCAGTACCCGAGGCACCGGCAGCCTCGTGGTGACGCGGGTCCTCAGCACCCGCAACACGCTTCAGGAGGGGCTCGGCCTTCCGCTTCCGGCGGGGCGGCTGGTCCTGTTCGGCATGGGCCGGGCGCGGCCGCTCCTGCTCGGGCGCGGCTTCGTCGGCGATCGTGCCGTCGGCGAGAAGGTGGAGATCCCGGTCGGCCCGGCGAACTCGGTCGCCGCTCGGGCGGCCCGGCTGTCGGTCGAAGCGGATGGAAAGGAGGAGTGGGAGCTCACCGTCAGCAACGCCCAGCCCGCGCCGGTCCGCTTCGAGGCGCAGCTGATGGGAGGCGATCTGGAGCTGACCTCGCCGACTCCGCTCGCAGACCGCGACGGACGGCCGCTCTGGACCGTCATGGTGCCGGCCAACGGCGAAGCCAGCCTTCGCTACCGCCTCGACAGGCGCTAGCCCCGCTTCACCGGCCGCGGCCGGTTGTTCTCGTCGAGCGCGACGAAGGTGAACAGGCCTTCCGTCACCTTGACCTCGCTGGCGCCGCGGTCGCGAATCGCGATCACGTCGATGCGGATCGCGATCGAAGTGCGGCCGATCCGCTCGATCCAGGCATAGACCGAGATGAGGTCGTGGAGGAGGATCGGGGCGAGGAACTTCATCGCGTCGACCGCCACCGTCGCCACCGGCCCGTCCGATTCGCGTGCCGCCACGATCCCGGCGGCGATGTCCATCTGCGAGAGCACCCAGCCGCCGAAGATGTGGCCGTTCGAATTGATGTCGCCCGGCCTCGGCACCACCCGGAGGATCGGCTCGCGCCGTTCCTCGCTCACGACCGATTCTCCGCTCACGACCGATTCTCCGCTCACGACCGATTCCCCGCTCACGACCGATTCTCCGC
>DASWLY010000244.1:0-23265 GCA_036400035.1 Allosphingosinicella sp. | reverse complement strand
GGCCTCCCGGCTGAGCTGGATATGCCCCATCTCGACCTCGTCCTTGAGGTCCCAGAGGCTGGTATGCACCGGCTGCTCGGAAAGCGCCGCCAGGGTCATCGGGGTGACGAACTGCGCGCCCCCGGCCGTCAGCACGCAGCGTACGCTTCCCCCCGCCTTGCGGATCAGCCGGATGAGCTCGCACGCCTTATAGGCGGCGATCCCGCCGCCGACGATGAGGAGGATGCGCTTGCCGTTCATTCGTCGAGGCGCGCAAGCTCTTCGCGACAGGCATCGTTCAGCGGATCCAGCGTCTCGGTCGCGATCTGCCAAAGAATGCGGTAGTTGAGCCGACGATAATGGTGAGCGACGATGTTGCGAAGTCCGTACATCTTGCGCCATTCTATCTCAGGATGCCGTTCCTGCAATCCTGCCGAGAGCTTGCGGCTGGCTTCGCCGATGGCACCGAGGCGGAGCGCCGTTGCGTCTCCTTTCGTCCGGTCGAGCAGGAATCCGGCCTCGTCGGTTCCGGCGAGGCTCTCCCGGATAAGCTGGACCAGCTCCACTATCTCGTCGAGGTAAAGCGCATCCGCTTCCGGCCCCGCGTCCATCAATAGACCTCGATCATCTCGTTCTCGACGCGCGGGCGGATGCGTCGATGGAGCAGCTTTCTGTCGACGAGGTCGACGCGCTTACCGAGAAGCCCCTCTAGCCGGTCCCAAGCATCGGCAAGCTCGTGGAAGCCGGGTCTGAGATGACCTTCGGCCTCGTACAGCAGATCGACGTCGCGCGCGCCGGGCTCGGAGCGTGCAGCCGATCCGAACAAATAGAGCTTCGCGAAACCGAGCCGCTTGAGCTCCGGTTCAAGCGGCCGAAGCACCGAAAGGACATCCTCTCGAATCATGCGATTAGAATAGGGCCAGCATCGCCGCCGCGCCAGCCGCCGCCGAAACAATCGCCGTCACGGCATAGCGCCCGTAGCGGCGCGGCCTCACGACGACCACGTCGGCGAACGGCGGGTCCGGCGGCGCGGCGCCCGGCGGCGGGTAATAATGATCTATGCGGCGGATCAGCTCCGGGATCTTGGCGAAGGTTCGGAAGTCGCGAACGATGCGGTCGGCCAGCGCCGCCTCCGGCCCGAGCTCGCCGCGCACCCACTCCCTCAGGAACGGTTCCGCCGTCTCCCACATGTTGATGTCGGGATCGAGCGCGTGCGCCACGCCCTCCTCCATCACCATCGTCTTCTGGAGGAGAAGGAGGTGGGGCTGGACCGGCATCTCGAAGTCGCGGGTGATGGTGAACAGCCCGTCGAGCATCTGGCCGATCGAGATGTCCTTGACGGGAAGGCCGCGGATCGGCTCGCCGACCGCCCTCAGCGCCGTGGCGAACTCGTCGACGTCGTGGTGGGAGGGGACATATTGCGCCTCGAAATGGATCTCGGCGACCCGGCGGTAATTGCCGGTGAGCAGGCCGTAGAGGATCTCGGCCAGCCAGACCCGAGACTGACGGTCTATCCGCCCCATGATCCCGAAGTCGATCGCCGCCAGCCGGCCGTCGGGGAGGGCGAACAGATTGCCCTGGTGGAGATCGGCATGGAAGAAGCCGTCGATCACCGACTGGCGAAGGAAAGCGCGGACCAGGATCGCCGCCAGTTCCTTGAGGTCGTGCCCGGCGTCGACCAGCGCCTGCCGGTCGGTGAGCTTGATGCCGTCGATCCATTCGAGAGTCAGCACCCGGCGCGAGGTGCGGGTCCAGTCGATCGCGGGCACGTAGAAGCCGCTCTCGGCGACGAGGTTCTCGCGCAGCTCCGAGGCCGAGGCCGCCTCGCGGCGAAGGTCGAGCTCGCGCGCCGTCCATTGCCGAAAGTAGGCGATGACCGCCCGCGGCCTCAGGCGCGCCGCTTCGGCGCCCATATTCTCAACCTGCGCCGCCGCCCATTCGTAGGTGTCGAGGGCGCGGGCGAAATCCTCCTCGATGTTGGGCCGAAGCACCTTGACCGCGACCAGCTTGCCGTCGGTCGTGTGGGCGCGGTGGACCTGAGCGATCGACGCGGCGCCGACCGGCTCCGGGTCGATGTCCGCGAAGACGTCCTCGAGCGGCTTCTCGAGCCCCTGCTCGATCGCCCGCCGCACCTGCTCGAACGGCGCCGGCGGAAGGCTGTCCTGGAGCATCTGGAGGTCGCGCGCGGCCTCGATTCCTACCAGGTCCGGCCTTGTCGCCAGCGCCTGGCCGAACTTGATCGCCGCCGGGCCCAGCTCCTGGAAGGCCTCGCCATAGGTCGGCACTCGCGGCACCCGGGCGCCGAAGCGGGCGATACGGGCGAGCCGGCGCACCGGCTGCGGGGTGTTGAGGTCGCGCTCGATCCCCCTAAGCGCGCCGTGCCGGGCCAGCACCCGCCCCCATTTCAGAAGGCGCCAGACATGGACGACGGGGCGGGTCATGCTACCCCGTCATCCCGGCGGAAGCCGGGATCTCGTGGAGACCCGCCGAGATTTTCCGACCTGAGGTCCCGGCTTTCGCCGGGATGACGGGGAGCGTCCATCAGATCTTCCAGCCGCTGTGGATGGCGACGAGGCCGCCGAGGATCGGCTCCGCCTTCACCTGAGCGAAGCCGGCCTTGGCGATCATGCCCGCGAACCTGTCCATCGGCGGGAAGCGGCGGATGGACTCGACCAGGTAGCGATAGCTCTCCTCGTCGCCGGCCACGGCCTTGCCGATGCGCGGCACCGCGTGCATCGAATAAGCGTCGTAGAGGCTGGCGAAGCCCGGCCAGCGCGTGGTCGAGAATTCGAGGCAGAAGAAGCGGCCGCCGGTCTTGAGTACCCGGTGCGCTTCCCTCAGCGCGGCGTCGATATCCGTGACGTTGCGGATCCCGAAGGCGATCGTATAGGCGTCGAAGGCGGAGTCGCCGAAGCTCACGGACTCGGCATTCTCGACGGACCAGCCGAGACCCTCGATGCGCCTGCTCCGGGCCCGCTCGCGCCCGACTTCGAGCATGTCGGGGTTGATGTCGGCCACCATGACCTTCGCCCCGTGCCGGGCGAGGCGGAAGGCGACGTCTCCGGTGCCGCCGGCCATGTCGAGGATCGATTCGCCGTTGCGCGGGCGAACGCGCCGGACGAACAGGTCCTTCCACTGACGGTGAAGGCCGCCCGACATGAGGTCGTTCATCAGGTCGTAGCGCCTGGCCACGCTGGAGAAGACGGCGCCGACGCGCCGGGTCTTCTCCTCGGGCGGGACTTCCTCGAAGCCGAAAGAAACCTTGTCCATGGCGCCCGGCTCTAGCAGGGGTTTCGGCGCATGTGCACTTGCCTTCTTTCCCGTCCCGTCATCCCGGCGAAAGCCGGGACCTCGGGGGGACCCGCAGAGAGTTCCCGACCTGAGGTCCCGGCTTTGGCCGGGATGACGAGCCATGCCTGAGCTGCCCGAGGTCGAAACCACGGTGCAGGGCCTTGTTCCCGTGCTGCAGGGGCGAAGGCTCGTCTCGGTCGAAGCGCGCCGGGCCGACCTGCGCCGGGCCTTTCCCATCGATCTGCGCCAGCGGCTGACGGGCGCGACGGTCACCGGCCTCTCGCGGCGGGCCAAATACGGCCTGATCGCCACCGATCGCGGCGACACGCTGGTCTTCCACCTCGGCATGTCCGGCCGCTGGCGGATCGACCCGGCGGAGCTCGGCGCGCACGATCATTTCCTGCTCGGGACAGAGGAGGGGAGGCGGCTGTCGCTCAACGACTCGCGGCGCTTCGGGTCGCTCGACCTGGTCCTCACCGAGGCCCTGGACCGCTCCGCGCCGTTCGCCGCCATGGGTCCCGAGCCGCTCGGCGATGAATTCAGCGCCGGCTATCTCCTGGAGGCCCTTCAAGGCCGCTCCGCCCCGATCAAGGCCCTGCTCCTCGACCAGAGGATCGTCGCGGGTCTCGGCAACATCTACGTCTGCGAGGCGCTGCACATGGCCGGCATCGCACCGACGCGCGCCGGCGGCAGGATCTCGCGACCCAGGCTCGAGCGGCTCGTGCGGGCCATCAAGGACGTCCTGGCGGCGGCGATCGAGGCGGGCGGATCGTCGCTTCGCGATTATGCGCGGCCGTCGGGCGAGCTCGGCCATTTCTCGAAGCAATGGCGCGTCTACGGCCGGGAAGGGGAGGCGTGCGGCTGCGGGAGCGCTATCCGGCGCCGGGTCGATTCGGGCCGATCCACCTTTTTCTGCCCCCGCTGCCAGCGCGCTTGAGGTTGACCTTTCGGGGCCGCTTGGCGTAGAGGCGCAGCCGAGCGGGTGCGGTGACAGGCCGCGCCCTTTTCATTTTATCGACAAGAGGCAGTCAGACGATGGCGAACACGCCGCAGGCAAAAAAGCGAATCCGCCGCAACGAGCGCCGGACCGAGATCAACCGGACCCGCGTCAGCCGCATCCGCACCTTCGTCAAGCAGGTCGAGGCCGCGATCGAAGCCGGCGACAAGGCGACGGCGCTGGCCGCCATCTCCAGGGTCCAGCCCGAGCTCGCCCGCGGGGTGGCCAAGGGCGTGTTCCACAAGAACACCGCGGCCCGGAAATTCTCCCGCTTGACGCGTCGCATCGCCGCGCTCGCCTAAGCCTCTCTTAAGCTTCGGACATAGCCCGTCGGAACCCGTTTCCGGCGGGCTTTTTCGTGTCTTTGGAACGTAACGCGAAACCCTAGGACTTCCGGCGATTCGCGGTGCCCGAATTGCAAAAAATGGCTGTTTTCTGCGGTTTTCAACGGCGAGCCGTAGAAAACCTATGTCAAGCATGTTTCTTTTTTGTGACCCTAATTTCGGCCTTGCAAGCCCAGGCCGAGACTTCCAAAACGGTCGCTCCGGCGGGGCGAATCTCCTGCTGGACGCCACAGCAAGAACGATCTTTCGAATCGGCGACCGCCGGGGGGTTGCCGTGCGTCGGGAGAGGTTTGCGCCAGTCAGGGTCCGATGGATAGAGGCCTGGGTATGAAGAGGGGGTGCGTTTCGTGACTGTGAAGACGGCGGGAGGCAATCCTTTGGTGGACGTGATGGAGCGGGGCGCGCTTCAGGCGGCATGGGAGGCGATTCGGGCGGGGCTGAGGCGCGATTGCGGAGCCCGCACCTTCGACGGCTGGCTTCGGCCGATCGCGCTCGGCGCCTACGACCCCGAAAGCGGCGCTCTGCGCCTCGAGCTTCCCTCCCAGTTCATGGCCGATTGGGTGCAGACCCATTTCTCCGAGCGCCTGACCCTCGCCTGGCGCGCCGCCTGTCCGGCCGTCCGCCACATCGCCGTCCGGGTCGGAGCGGCCGCTCCGAAGACGGCCGCGGTCGTCGAGATTCCGGCCCCGCCCCCCGCCGAGGAGCCCGCGCCCGGCGATGCGCTCTACGCGGTCGCGCTCGAGCCGCGCTACCGGTTCGAGAATTTCGTCGTCGGCAAGGCCAACGAGGTCGCGTTCAGCGCCGCGTCCACGCTCGCCACCGCCGACAACGTCGCCTTCAACCCGCTCTTCCTCCACGGCGGCACCGGTCGCGGCAAGACCCACCTGCTCCACGCCATCGGCCACGAATTCCACCGCCTGAGGCCGCGGGCCAAGATCATCTACATGTCGGCCGAGAAGTTCATGGTCGAGTTCGTCGCCGCCCTGCGCGCCAACGACACCATCCAGTTCAAGCAGCACCTGCGCGCGGCCGACCTGCTGATGATCGACGACGTCCAGTTCATCGCCGGCAAGGAATCTACCCAGGAAGAATTCTTCCACACGATGAACGAGATCATCTCGGCCGGCCGCCGCCTCGTCATCAGCTCGGACCGGGCGCCGCAGGATCTGGACGGCATCGAGCCGCGGATCCTCTCACGCCTGTCCTGGGGCCTCGTCGCCGACATCAACCAGGCGGACCTGGAGCTCAGGCTCAACATCATCCTCAAGAAGCTGGAGGCTCTTCCGGAGGTCGCGGTGCCGGAGGACGTCGTCATGTTCCTCGCCAAGAGGATCAGCTCCAACGTGCGCGAGCTCGAAGGCGCGCTCAACCGCATCGCCGCTTACGCGACCATGCAGAACCGAGTGATCGACCTCGATTTCGTCACGGAGGTGCTCGCCAACACGCTTCGCGCCAACCAGCGCCGGATCTCGATCGACGAGATTCAGACCCGGGTCTCCGAGCATTACCGGATCCGCAAGGCCGAGATGACCTCCGCCCGTCGGGCCCGGGAGGTTGCCCGCCCGCGCCAGGTCGCCATGTACCTCTCCAAGCAGCTCACCCCGCGCTCGCTGCCCGAGATCGGCCGCCGCTTCGGCGGGCGCGACCATACGACCGTGATCCACGCCGTGCGCCAGATCGAGAAGCTGCGCGCGCAGGACAGCGAGCTCGACTCCGACATCCGCCTGCTCACCCGCCAGCTCGAGGGCTGAGCGGGCGCGGGATGCCGCAAGGCCGGTGAACCCGCTCCTCCTCTTCGCGCTGATCGGCGCCTTCGTCGGCGGAACCCTGGTCGCCCTTCAGGCGCCGACCAACGCCCTGCTAGCCCGCGCGGCCGGATCGCCCGTCAACGCGGCCCTCATCTCCTTCGCCGTCGGCACCGTGGCTCTGATCGCGGTGGCGATGGCGCTCGGAGTCCGCCCGAGCGGCGGGGAGGTGAGGGCGCTCCCCTGGTATGCCTGGACGGGCGGCCTCTACGGCGCCGTCTTCGTCGCGGTCGCCGCCTTTGCCGCCCCGCGCCTGGGGGTGACCTATTTCCTGATGGTGGCGATTGCCGGCCAGCTCGCCATGGCGCTGGTCCTCGACCGGCTCGGCGCCTTCGGAATCCCGCGAGTCGAGATCAGCCCGACGAGAATCGCGGGGGTGCTTCTGGTCCTGGCCGGCGCCTTCCTGGTCCGCCGCTGACGCCGATCTCCTAATTCCTCCCCTGCATTTGCAGGGGAGGGGGACCATGCGAAGCATGGTGGAGGGGCCTTTCTGATGCGGGAAGAACCCCTCCACCGCGCTATGCGCGGTCCCCCTCCCCGAGAAATCTCGGGGAGGAATTATCGTAGGCCGTCACTTCCAAGCCGGGCCCTGGATGTCGAAGCCCGCCGCGGCGAGCCCGTCCAATATCCCGTCCCGCTCGGCGAGCGTACGCAGCCCGAGCACCGCGACGGTCACCTGGCTCTCGCCCAGGATCCGCTTCATCTGCGGGAGGAGCTCCGCGTCGCGCTCGGCGAAGATGCCGCTTGGCCAGCAGCGCCCGTAGACCGCGTCCGCCGGAGAGGCCAGCACGTCGGGGACCCGCCGCGCCGCCCAGGCATCGGAGCGGGCCTGGATCGCCGCCGGGCCGGCCTCGGCGAACATGATCGCCCCCTGCAGGCACGGCAAATGCTCCTGCGGGGTCGAAGCGAACAGATCCTTGACCACCGGCTTGGCCTTGGAGCGCTGCACCGGGACGACCTCCACCAGCTTGTACTTCTTCACCGCCTTGGCGACGTAGTCCGCGACGTTGCGGCCATATTCGATGTCGCCCTTGCCGCGGTCCCTGATGTCGTTGGAGAGGTGGAGCGGGTGGCGGCGGTCGTAATCGGCCTGGACGAGGCCGCGCGCGCGAAGCGCCGCCAGCCGGCGCGCCGTATCGGGGCCCGCCATCGCGGTGAGGCTCTGCCCCTTGGGAAGGCTGCCCATCGCGTTCCATTTGGCGATCCAGCCGATCGCCCGGAAGGGCGAGGCGGTCAGTGCGTGGGACTGCGGGAACATCACCCGGTCGGCCTTGCGCAGAGCCTCCGCCAGAGCGGTCGGGTCCCACTTCGTCGTCTTCGAGATGCCGTTGATTCCGCCGATGAGGACGAGTGTGGTCTGCTCGCTGCGCACGGTCCACATCGGTACGCCGCTCCTTCGGCCCGTGACGACGATGTCCTCGACCTGGGCACGGTCGTCGGCTTTAGCCTGCGCCGGCTTCTGCGCCGGCGCCGGCGCCGCGGACGCGAAAACGGTCGCGGCCATCGCGGCCGCTCCAAGATATTTCAGCATTCACCCTCCCCGAGATTCTTGTTCTTCCCCTGTCGGCGTGGAATTCGGGTTGGCGGATGAACGCCCGTTGAATGCGGGCCGAAAGATAAGGGAGAGCCGTCGCCGGCCCTCGTCATTGCGAGCGGAGCGAAGCAATCCAGTGCGGCCTCGAGGCCCCTGGATTGCTTCGTCACTACGCTCCTCGCAATGACGAGGGATCGGCCCTAGCGCCTGCGCTCGGGCGCCACCGTGATCTTCACCGTCTCTCCCGAATTGCCCGGAAAGCCGGTGAACATCGCTTCGATCAGGTTCGGCACCAGCACTCCGAGCTCGTCGGTGCGCGAGCGCGCCTTGGCCGTGCCTTCGAAGACGGCCTGGCCGTCGGGCCGGCGGATGTCCATGTCGAGGAAGCTGTTATAGACGGTGTAGACGTCGATTTCCTCGCCATAGCCGCGATACCAGAAGGGATCGTCCCAGCCGTAATAGAAAGGCGAGCGGAGCCGGCCGTAGCCGCCGAAGCGCGACCAGTAAGGCCGGTAGCCGAAACCGCCATAGCCGAAGCGGTCGTAGCCGAACCGGCTGTAGCCGAGCGCGGGCCGGGTCACGACCTGCTGGCGGCCGTCGTCGACGCCGTAATCGAGCGAGACGATCAGCGAGGCCTGCTGCGGCGAGGCCGCCTCGCTATAGCCCTGGGCGATCATGTGCCGGCGGACGAGCTCGGCGTAGCGGGAGAATTCGAGGCCGCCGCGGTTTTCCGGATCGGCGGCCTGGATGGCGAAGCTCTGGCCGGCGGGGGCGGGCATCGCCTGGTAGCGGGAGACCTGGGTCGGAAGGCCGGTGGCGCAGCCGCCCAGCGCGAGCAGGGCCGCCGGCGCGGCGAGGGTCAGCAACTTCTTGGCAAGGGACATGGAACGCATCCTCTTTGGGAACGGGGCCGTGGCTGTAACTATATAGGAAACAGCGCCTTTCTACAAAAGACGGCTGAACGGCCGCTGAAGGGGCGGCCCGCCGGGCCGCCGGTCAGCCGCCGTGCCGAAGCCCCACCGCCTCGTAGGCGGCGTCGAGCGTCGGCTTGGCGGCCGCAGCCGCCTTCTCGGCGCCGCTGGCGAGGATTCGGTCGAGCCGCTCATGATCGGCGCGAAGCTCGTCGAAGCGGCTTTTGATCGGCCGCATCGTCTCGACCACCAAATCCGTCAGCGCCGGCTTGAAAGCGCCGAAGCCCCGGCCGGCGAAGCGGGCGAGCACCAAGTCCGCGGATTCGCCCGAGAGCGCCGAATAGATGGTCACAAGGTTCTTCACCTCCGGCCGCTCGGCGAGATCGTCCATCGCCTCGGGCAGCGGCTCGGGGTCGGTCTTCGCCTTGCGGATCTTCTGGGCGATGAGGTCCGAATCGTCGGTGAGGTTCACGCGGCTCATGTCGGACGGGTCGGACTTCGACATCTTCGCCGTTCCGTCGCGAAGGCTCATGACCCGGGCCCCGGTCGCTCCGATGAGCGGCTCCGGCACCCGGAACACCTCGCGTTTGTAGTCGGTATTGAACTTGATCGCGATGTCGCGGCAAAGCTCGATATGCTGGCGCTGGTCGTCGCCGACGGGGATGTGGGTAGGCTGGTAGAGCAGGATGTCCGCCGCCTGCAGCACCGGATAATCGTAGAGGCCGATGCTGGAGGCTTCGCGGTTCTTTCCCGATTTTTCCTTGAACTGCGTCATCCGGTTGAGCCAGCCGAGGCGGGCGACGCAGTTGAGAATCCAGGTGAGCTCGGGGTGCGCCGGCACCCGGGCGTGGTTGAACAGCACGACCTTGTCGGGATCGAGCCCGCAGGCGACCAGCCCCGCCGTCATCTCGCGGACGTTGCGGCGAAGCTCGTCCGGCTCGACGAAGACGGTGATGGCGTGGAGGTCGGCGAGGAAGAAGAAGCATTCGGCGCCGCTGTCCTGGAGCTTCGTCCACGGCTTGATCGCCCCGAGGAAATTGCCGAGGTGGAGGTTCCCCGTGGGCTGGATCCCCGAAAGCACGCGCATCGATTCTTCCTCAGGCCGGCTTCTTGCGCCGAAGCAGGATCAGGATGTCGTCGCGGTTCATCGCGCCGATGATCCAGGCAATTCCGAAATAGACGATCCCCCCCGCCGCGACCAGCGCTCCCATCGCCAGGACCCGGTCGCCGGTCGAGCCGGCGAAGCGGTCGGCGAGCGCGCGCTCGACCAGCCACAAAGTCGCCCCCATCGCCGCGCCGGCGAGGATCTGCCGCACCAGCCGGGAGGCGAGCCAAGCCGGTATTCGGAAGTGCCCGCGCGCATGGAGAAGCGCCGCGAGCAGAAGCGCGTTCGCCCACGCGCCGATCGCGGTCGAAAGGGGAAGGGCGACGATCCCGAGCCGGGGCACCAGGATGAAGTTGAGCATGACGCTGCCCAGCAAGGTCCCGACGGCGACGAGCACCGGAGTCTTGATGTCGCGCCGCGCATAGAAACCGGGCGAGAGGATCTTGATGAGGACGTAGGCGGGAAGTCCGAGCACGAGCGTCGCGAGCACGGCTCCCGTGACGGCTGCATTCTCCTCGGTGAAGCGGCCGCCCTCGAAGATCACGGTGGCGATCGGGGCGGAAGCTACCGCGAGCGCGATCGCGGCCGGGATGGTCAGAAGCATTCCGATCTCTATCGCCTGGGCCTGGACCTGCCCCGCGGCCGCTTCATCCGATCTACCGATAGCGCGGCTGATGGAGGGAAGGATGGCGACTCCCAGCGCCGAGCCGATGAGGGCCAGCGGGAGCTGGTTCAGGCGGTCGGCCTGGCCGAGGATGAGGAGCGACCCCTCCGGGAGGCGGCTGGCAAAATAAACGTAGAAGAACTGGCTGATATAATAGGTGCCGCCGGCGAGCGTGGCGGGGAGAACGAGCGTGAAGAGCTCCCGCACCCCGGGCGTGATCCGCGGCGCCCGCAACTTCAGCGGAACGCCCGCCCGTACCATGCTCGCCCAGGTGAGTCCGAGCTGCGCCACGCCCCCCGCGAGGACGGACCAGCACATGGCCTGCACGGTCGGCCGCCCCCCTTCGGGCACGAGGATTAGGGCGATCACAAGGGCGATATTGAGAAGCGCGGGGGCGAAGGCGGCCGCGGCGAACCGCCCGACGGAGTTGAGGACGC
Source organism: Allosphingosinicella sp. (assembly GCA_036400035.1). Lineage (GTDB taxonomy): Bacteria > Pseudomonadota > Alphaproteobacteria > Sphingomonadales > Sphingomonadaceae > Allosphingosinicella. The sequence continues at coordinate 12,198 of DASWLY010000244.1, read as the reverse complement.
CGGACACAAGCGACAGCAGGCAGATAAAGACGAGATAGGGCATGGTGATCCGGGTCATCGCCACCGCGAAATCGGTCTTCCCCGCATCGCCGCCCCACTCGCCCCCGACGATGAGGCCGATGAACAGCGGCATGAAGACCATGAAGACGGCGGTGATGACGAGGAGCAGGGGAAGGAAGACCGCCAGGACCTCCTCGGCGAAGCGCCGAGCCTCCGCGCTGCTGTCATCGTCCTTCAGCCTCTGACTGAAAAGCGGGACGAAGCCGGCCGAGAACGCGCCCTCGCCGAACAGCCGGCGGAAGAGATTGGGTATCAAGAAGGCGAGCGTGAAGACGTCGGCCGCCGCCGAGGCTCCGAGCACGCGCGCGACGACCACCTCCCGGACGAAGCCGAGGATTCGGCTCACCATGGTGAGCCCGCCGATCGTCCCGGTCGCCTTCCAGAGGTTCATGGCGCCGCCCCCGGGCCTTGCAGGGTCAGGCCTGGCCGATCTCGCCGGCCAGATCCTGCTGCGCCCGGGAGAGGTAGAGGGCGTGGAAGTCGATGGGGTCGAGCATCAGCGACGGGAAGCCGCCTTCCTGCACCGTCTGGGCGATGATGTGGCGGGCGAAGGGGAAGAGGATCCGCGGAGCCTCGGCGAGCAGGAACGCCTGGATCTCGCCCTCGTCGGAGACATTGCGGATCCCGATCAGGCCCGCATACATGAGGTCGACCGCGAAGGCGGTCTGGCCGTCGGCGGTGGCGCGGACCTCGATCCGCAGCGCGACTTCGTAAATCTCTTCGTTGAGCTTGCTCGAGCCGATGTTGAAGTCGACCTCGATCTTCGGCTGGTTCTGCCACTGGTAGACGGCCGGAGAGTTCGGATTCTCGAAGGAAAGGTCCTTCACATATTGGGAGATGACTCCGACCTGGGGCGCGGTGTCGTTGCCGTTGGGCTGCTGCTCGGCGGGGTTGCCCTGGTCTTCGGCCATTTGATTCGCCTTCGAAAATTGGGTGGAAGCGGGTCGCGGCGGTGCGGGACCCGGTGCGCCCGGGCGGGTAGCAGGCGCGGCCGGACCGTGCAACAGGCCGCCACGGCGAACATGGAACCCTCGCCCCATTTGAATCCTTGGCGTCGACGGCCTATGTAGAGGCTCGTTGAGTTCGGAGATTGCGGTGACCGAGATAGTGCTCCTGGCGATGGTGGCCTTGTTCGTGGGGTTGAGGCTGTATTCCGTGCTGGGCCGCCGCACCGGGCACGAGCAGCAGCCGATCCTCCGGCCGGCCGAGACCGCGGCCGGAACCGAAGCCGCCGCGCCCGCCGCGGAGGTCTCCGTCGACCGGCCCGAAACGGGCGGATTCGTCTACGAGGAGCCGGCCACTCCGGGCATCCGCGCCATCGTCGCCGCCGACGGCGATTTCGACGTCGGTCGTTTCCTCGAAGGCGCCCAGGCGGCCTACCGGATGATCCTGGAGGCCTTCTGGCGCGGCGATCGCGAGGAGCTTCGCCATCTCGTCGCCGGGGAAGTCCTCGCCACGTTCGAAGACGCCATTACCGCCCGCGAGGAAGCGGGCGAGCAGCTCGACAACCGCCTGGTCCAGATCGAGAAGGCCGTCATCCAGGACGCCCGCCTCACCGGCCGGACCGCCGAGGTCGACGTCCGCTTCGATGCCGACATCGCCGCCGTGACCCGCGACCGCGAGGGCAAGGTCATCGCCGGGACGATGAGCGACGCCATCCCGACCCACGACGTCTGGACCTTCCGCCGCAACCTCGCCAGCGGCGACCCCAACTGGCTGCTCGTCGAGACCGACGAAGCGGATTGATTCTGCCTCCCCATGCGCAGCATGGGGAGGGGGACCACCCGAAGGGTGGTGGAGGGGTAATCGGCGCGGACCTGGTGGGTTCGAGCGCGTCCTTCTCAGCCAGCGCCAGCTACCCCTCCACCATGCTTCGCATGGTCCCCCCTCCCCATCTTACGATGGGGAGGCAAAGTCCTTTCCCTCCCTACGAGCTAGCGCGTATCGTTCCCCGCGTGCGCAGAACCGAATCAAGGGGGAGGCTGAACCTCCTCAACCTTCCGCCGCTCGCGGCGATGATCCTCCTCGCCAGCTGCGTGCCCAAGGAGCGGCGGCCGGCGACACCCGCGCCTCAGCCCGCGCCGGCCGCGCAGGTCCCCGCGCCGGCCCCGGCCCCGGCCAAGCCGCCGACCGCGGCATTGCTCGGAGTCTCGGCGGGTCCGCCCCTTCCGGCGATGAATGAAGCCGAGGCCGAGCGCGCCCTGCTGGCCTTCCGGATAAGCTGCCCCGTCCTGGTCAAGCGGACCGACGCCAGCGGCCTGACCCGCCCGCAGGACTGGCAGCCGGCCTGCGACGCCGCGACGCTCGCCGGCCCGGGCTCCGCCTCCGCTTTCTTCGCCGAGCATTTCGAGCTCGTCCAGGTCGGCGACGGCGCGGCCTTCGTCACCGGCTATTTCGAGCCGGAGATAGCGGGCTCGCGCACCCGCCAGCCAGGCTACGAGGTGCCGGTCTACCGCAAGCCGCCCGATCTCGTCGAAGTCGACGCGGCCACCGCCGAGGCGGCCGGCACGCCGCGGCGCGGACGGCTCGAGAACGGAGTCATGGTTCCTTATTACGACCGGACCGAGATCGAGGCGGGGGCGCTCGCCAACCGGGGCCTCGAAATCGCCTGGGCGGCCGACGAGATCGACTTCTTCTTCCTCCAAATCCAGGGTTCGGGGCGGCTTCGCCTGCCCGACGGCGGAGTGATGCGGATCGGCTATGCCGGCCAGAACGGCCGCGAATATGTCGGTATCGGCAAGCTGATGAAGGACCGGGGGCTGCTCGGCCCGGGGCAGACCACGATGCAGGGGATCGTCGCCTGGCTTCGCGCCAACCCCGAAGAGGGCCGCGCGATCATGCGCGAGAACAAGAGCTACATCTTCTTCCAGGAGCTGACCGGGGCGGGGCCGCTCGGGGCGCTGGGCCTTCCGGTCACCGGCCGGGCCACCGTCGCGACCGACCCCAAATATGTGCCGATGGGCGCTCCCGTGCTTCTCCAGCTCGACCGCGCCGAGGCGAACGGCCTCTGGGTGGCGCAGGACACGGGCGGGGCGATCAAGGGCTCCAACCGCTTCGACACCTTCTGGGGCGCCGGCGCCGACGCGGCTCGGATCGCCGGGGGCATGCAGGGCCGAGGCCGCGCCTATGTGCTGGTGCCCAAGGGCGTACTGGCCCGGCTCGATGCGACGCCTCAACCCTGACGAAGCGAGATTGTGGGCGAAGGTCGTCGAGTCGGTGCGGCCGCTCGGCGGCGTCGCTTCGCCTCAGGCGCCGAGCGCCCCGGCGGAGGCCGGGGCCCAGGAGGCGCCTCCGCCGGACCCCGGCCTTCGCCGGGGAACCGCTCCGCCGCCGCCGCCCGCCCCTCGCAAGGTTCCCGGCGAGACTCTGGACGGAAGCTGGGACCGCCGGCTCAGCCGCGGGCTCGCGTCTCCCGACGCGATGCTCGACCTGCACGGCCATAACCTCGCCACCGCCTACGATCTGCTCGACCGCCGGCTGGACGAGGCGATCCGGTCCGGAGCTCGGCTGCTGCTCCTCGTGACCGGCAAGCCGCCCGGTCCAGGCGGCCCGGCCAAGCGAGGGGCGATCCGAGCCGCCGTCGGCGACTGGCTCCACGCCTCGAGGCACGCCGGAGCGATCGCGGCGGTGCGCAACGCCCATCCGCGCCACGGAGGCGCGGGCGCGCTTTACATCGTTCTTCGGCGCCCCCGGGGTTGATGGATACCAAATGGTAACGCCTGCGGCATAATCTGCATCGCTAACGCGCGCCTGAGGGGGGCGAGGCGACAGGACCGGACAGGAACACCGCCGATCATGGCTTCGACGGTCGTAAAAGTCAGCAATCGCGTGCTCTCGGTTTCGGCGGGTGTGTCGGCATTCGTCCTCACCCTGTTGGGCTTCCTGCTCCTCGGGAGCCTCGATCAGCAGGTGGCGGCGTCGGTCGTGTTCGGCCTCTTCGCGCTCACCATCGTCTATCTCGCGGCCGAGCGTCCCAACAGCGCCCACGCCCGCGCCGTCGCGGCGCTGATCGACCGGCTGCTCGCGGTCGGCCGCGGCGACCTCACCTCGCCCGCACCCCAGGCCCTGAAATCCGAGATGCCGGCCTTGGCCGCCGCCGTCGAAGGCCTGTTCGACCAGGTCCGCTCCAACCTCGACGACGCCCAGGCGATGGCGATGTACGACCCGGTGACCGCGCTCCCCAACCGCGTCCATTTCCGCCGGGAAGCGGAGCGGATCCTCGCCTCCCGGGACAGCGGGGCGGCTTTGCTGTTCATCGATCTCGACGGCTTCAAGGAGGTCAACGACCGCCTCGGCCACGCGCAGGGCGATCAGGTCCTCATCATGGTCGCCAACCGCCTTCGGGTCGTGCTCAAGGCCGAGGTGGCCGACGGAACCCTGGCGCCGCCTTTGCTCGCCCGCCTCGCCGGCGACGAATTCACCATGCTTCTTCCCGAGGTCACGACCCGCGACGAAGCGGAGCGGATCGCGGCCCGGGCGCTCGCCGCCTTGGCCGAGCCTTTCAAATCGGCGGACGGCGCCGTCCTCATCGGCGGCTCGATCGGCGTGGCTCTGGCCCCCGAGCACGGCTCCGACCTCACCGAGCTGATGAAGGCGGCCGACATCGCCATGTACCATGCCAAGGCCTCCGGCCGATCGCGGCTGTGCAGCTACGAGCCCAGCCTCGCGCGCGCCTCCGAGGCTCGAAGCGCCCTCGAAGCCTCCGTCCGCCGGGCCGTCGAGCGCCATGAGCTGGAGCTCGTCTTCGAGCCGCGGCTGTGCCTGCGCAGCGGCGCGATCACCGCCGCCGAGGCGCAGATCCGCTGGAACGGCGCCGGCGGCAGCCGGCTCCTCTCCGGCGAGGAGGCGATGCTTCAGGAAACGGGGCTCGCGGTCCATCTCGGCGACTGGACCCTCGACGCAGTGTCCAGCGCGCTCGAACGCTGGCGCGCCGCGGGGCTCGACCACCGGCTCTGCTTTCCCGTCGCCGCCCGACAATTCGAGCGGCTCGACTTCATCGAGCGCCTTCGCGGCGCCCTCGCCCGCGCCGGAAGGGGGCCGTGGGGCGTCGAGATCGAGCTCAACGAGGCCGCGGCGTCGGGCTGCGACAAATGGGTCGTCGCCGAGCTCGAGCGGCTGCGCGGCGACGGGGTCGAGGTCTGCGTCAGCGATTTCGGATCCGGCCGCGCCCGTCTCTCCGGCTTCGCGAGCCTGCCGATGCACCGCTTCCGACTCGATCGCGGGATCGTGGCCGATATCGACCGGTCGGATCGGGCGAAGAGCGTTGCCGCCTCGCTCATCAACCTCGTCCATGGCCTGGGCTGCGAGGCGGTGGCGGCCGGAGTCGAGCGGCAGGACCAGGTCGAGGTGCTTCGCGCCCTCGGCTGCGACAGCCTGCAGGGTTTTCCGGGCGTCGCTCCGATGCCGGAGGACGCCTTCCTGGCCTGGGCCGAGGCTCAGGACTGCGCCCGAAGCCTGGCCCAGGAAGCCTATCCGAGCGCGGCCCTCAGTATGCGGGCGTAGATGCGCTCGAGGGCGCGCATGTCCTCGACCGCCGCCGCCTCGTCCAGCTTGTGCATGGTTGCGTTGGGAAGCCCGAAGTCGACGACCGGGCAGAGCTCGATCAGGAAGCGGCCGTCCGACGTGCCGCCGCTCGTCGACAGCATCGGCTCAACGCCCGTCTCCTCCCGGATCGCCCGGGTAATCAGCTCGTAGAGCGGCCCCGCGGGCGTGAGGAACGCCTCGCCGGAGATCATCGCCTCGACCGTGGCGCCCGGTGCCTCGGCCTCGGCCGTCCTCCGAACGAGCGCCACGAGGTCCTCGCCGCGGTGAAGGTTGTTGAAGCGGATGTTGAGCTGAGCGGTGGCGCTGCCGGGGATGAGGTTGGTCGCACTGCTGCCCGTCTCGACCGCGGTCACCTCCAGGTTGGAAGGCTGGAAGGCCTCGCTGCCGTCGTCGAGGTGAATGGCCTCGAGCGCCGCGATCACCCTCGCCAGCTTCGGCACCGGATTGTCCGCCCGGTGCGGGTAGGCGACGTGGCCCTGAACGCCCGGGACCCTGATCCACATGTTGACCGACCCGCGCCGCCCGATCTTGACCGTGTCGCCGAGCCGCGCCTCGGAGGTCGGCTCCCCGATCAGGATCATGTCGGGGCGGATGCCGCGCTCCGCCATCCACGCCATGATCGCGCGGGTGCCGTGGATAGCGGGGCCCTCCTCATCGCCGGTGATGAGCAGGCTCAAGGTGCCGCGATGCTCCGCCACCTGTGCCGCGGCGGCGACGAAGGCGGCGATTGCGCCCTTCATGTCGACCGCGCCGCGCCCGTAGAGCAGACCGCCGCGGATATCGGGGCGGAAGGCGTCGCCGCTCCACCCCTCGCCCGGCGGGACGACGTCGAGATGGCCCGCGAAGCCGAAATGCGGGCTTCCGCCGCGGCGAGTCGCGAACAGGTTCTCGACCTCGCCGCTGACGAAGCGGTGTACCTCGAAGCCGAGCGGGCGAAGGGTCTCTTCAAGCGCGTCGAAGACGGCGCCGCGGGCGGGCGTGACGCTTGGGCAGGCGATCAGCTTCGAGGCGAGCTCCACCGGGTCGATTGCGCGGGTCATGACGCTTCGCCTAGCAAGGGGCCCAGCCCTTGCCCAGCGAAAGGCCCGCCATGCCCAAGCTCGACCTCGACTCCCTCCCGCAGACCAACGCCACGGGCTATCCGTCGCCGTGGCGGGAGGAGATGGCGAAGCGCCACTACCGCCGGCTCGGCCCGGCCGGCGGCCTCGAGGACTTTGGGGTGAGCCATGTGACGCTGGAGCCCGGAGGCATTTCCAGCCAGCGGCACTGGCACGAAGAGGAGGACGAGTTCGTTGTCATGCTCGAGGGCGAGGCGGTGCTGGAGGAGGAAGGCGGGGAGACGGTCATGAGGGCAGGGGACTGCGCCGCCTTTCCCAAGGGCGTCGCCGACGGGCACCGGCTGGTCAACCGGGGCGAGGCGCCGTGCGTGTTCATCGCCGTCGGCAGGCCGGCGACCACGGACTGCCATTATCCGGACATCGACCTGCACCTCGACGGCGCGACCAGCCGCTTCACCCGCAAGGAGGGGACGCCTTATTGACACATCGTCGTCCCGGCGAAAGCCGGGACCCCAGGGGGTGAAGAACGCCGGCGCCTTTCACCCGCCGAGGTCCCGGCTTTCGCCGGGATGACGGGCTACTACTCCGGATCACGACTCCGGGTTACTACTCAGCCGCCGTCTCGTATCTCTCGATGACCCAGGGCTCCTCCTGGGCCGCTTCCACCCACTCGCGGAGCCAGGGGTGCGCGAGCATCCCCTCCATATAGGCGGCGGCGAAGCGCGGCACCGGGACCGAGTAGGTGACGAAGCGGGTGACGACCGGGGCGAACATGATGTCGACCGCTCCGAAGGTGCCGAACAGATAGGGCCCGCCGCCGCCGTGCCGGGCCCGCGCCTGGGCCCAGAGCTCGAGGATCCTCACCACCTCCTGCCGGACCTTGTCGGACATCTCCTTGGGCGGGAATTGCTTCCTGAGGTTCATCGGGCATTCGCGGCGCAGGTTGTCGTAGCTCGAATGCATCTCCGCCGCCATCGACCGAGCCATTCCGCGGGCAACCTCGTCCTTGGGCCAGAAGCGGTCGCGGTCTGTCTTGTCGGACAGCCATTCGATGATGGCGAGCGAATCCCAGATCACCGCCTGGTCGTCCCACAGCACCGGCACCTTGCCGCCCGAAGGGGCGAATTCGTTGCCTTCGCGGATCTTCTCCCATTCTTCGTCGAACAAGGGGACGGTGATCTCCTCGAACGCGATCCCCGACTGCTTGACCGCGAGCCAGCCGCGCAGCGACCAGGAGGAATAGGCCTTGTTGCCGATGATGAGCTTCAGCATGTCGTCTCCTGTGCGCCGCCGCCCCTGAACATCAGCTTGGGCCCGCTGTCCAGCGGGCAAAGAAAAAGGCCGCCGCCCGGTATGGGGCAGCGGCCTTCCAATCGTCATCCCGGCGAAAGCCGGGATCCCAGGTCGAGAAGTCTCGGCGGTCTCCCCGAGATCCCGGCTTTCGCCGGAATGACGGGTGTCCCGGCTCGATCTGTTACGCGCTCGCCGCCTCGCCGTCGCCGGCATCGGCTTCGGGGGAAGCGTCGGGCGTGATCTCGCCCGGCTCGGCGTTCGGATCGTAATCCTCGGTGAAGCCGGCGCTGTCCTTCTCGAACATGTCGGCCATCACGTCGACGCCCTGAGCCTGGAGCTCGGCCTCTTCGGGCGAGCGGGCGACGTTGACCTTGATCGTCACCGAAACCTCCGGGTGGAGGGCGATCCTGACGTCCTGCATGCCGATCGCCTTGATCGGGCGGTCGAGGACGATCTGGTTCTTGGCGATCTTATGTCCCTCGGCTTCGAGCAGCTCGGTCAGATCCCGGGCCGAAACCGAGCCGTAGAGCTGGCCGGTGTTCGACGCCTGGCGGATGAGCTGGACGGTGATGCCGTCGATGCCCTTCGAATCCGCTTCGGCGGCGGCGCGGCGCTCGGCGTTCTGCGACTCGATGCGTTCGCGGTTGCTCTCGAACACCTTGCGGTTCGACTCGTTGGCCCGGAGCGCCTTGCCGTTGGGAAGCAGGAAGTTGCGGGCGAAGCCGTTCTTCACCTTCACCACGTCGCCGATCGCGCCGAGCTTCTCGATCCTCTCGAGGAGAATGACATCCATTGCTCGCGCTCCTTATTTCACGACGTAGGGGAGAAGGCCGAGATGCCGGGCGCGCTTGATCGCGGTGGCCAGCTCGCGCTGCTTCTTGCCGGAGACGGCGGTGATGCGGCTCGGGACGATCTTGCCGCGCTCGGAGACGAAGCCCTGGAGCAGGCGGACGTCCTTATAGTCGATGACCGGGGCTTCCTTGCCCGAGAAGGGGCAGCTCTTGCGGCGGCGGAAAAATGGGCGTGCCATGTTGCTGGTCCTTTCTCGTTACGCGTCGGCGAAGTCGGGGCGGGGCGCGCGGTCGCCGCGGTCCCCACGATCCCCGCGGTCGCGGTCGCGGCCGCCGCGATCCCCGCGGTCGCCGCGATCGCCGCGCTCGCGCTCGCGCTCGCCGCGGCGCATCATCGCCGAGGGGCCCTGCTCGTGAGCGTCGACGCGCACGGTCATGTAGCGGATCACGTCCTCGTTGATCTGGGTCTGGCGCTCGAGCTCGGCGACGGCCGCGGGCGGCGCGTCGAAGTCGAGCATCACATAATGGCCCTTGCGGTTCTTCGCGATCCGGTAGGCGAGCGAGCGAAGGCCCCAGGTCTCGGTCTTGACGACGTTGCCGCCGGCGGTGGTGATGATGTTGGTGGCGGCTTCCGCCAGCGCGTCCACCTGGGCCTGGGCCAGGTCCTGACGCGCGATGAACACATGCTCGTAAAGCGGCATGGCTGCGCTGTTCCTTGTCTTTGGCCGATCGCTGACGCCGCCCAATGCGGACGCCCCTCCGGCTGTCGTCTGAGAATTGAACCGGGGCGGAAAGCACATGGCTCTCCGCCCCGGTTGCCGGCTCCATAGCAGAAGCCCGGCATTTCGCAAGCGCTTAGGACCCCTAGCGAGTGGCCCGGAGCAGCTGGCGGGCCATCTGCAGGTGATGGCGAAGCACCGGCAGCTGGGCGCGGGCGAACGCCGCCGTCTCGCGGTCGCCGGTCCGCGCCTGCATCTGGAACATCGCGATCGCCCTCTGGTGGGAGGCGACGTTGAAGGCGGCCACCTCGCGGTCGAAGGCGCGGCCGGACAGGCGCTGGAGCCGGCGCATCTCGATCCGCGCCTCGGGCAGAACGCCGACGGGCGGGCGGACCCGGTAGCGGGCCATGAGCGGCGCCGCGGCCGCTTGCGAGGCGCGGTGGTCGGCCTGGAGCCTTCGGCCGGCGTCGCGCGTGGCGGGCGAGGCGCCGCGCGCCTCGGCGAGGGCGCCGAGCTGAATCTCGCTATTGTCGTTCAGCGCCGCCTGGCGGAGGAAAGTCTGCGGGGGCGCGGAAAGCGCGGCGCTGGCGGCCAGCGGGGCAATCACTAACGCAAGTAAACTCTTGTATTTCATGGTTTTCTCCGGTCACTTGGGAAGGTGCCGCTAGAACCGGGACGGCTGGGACAAGTTCCCCCCGGTTGACCCCCGCCGCCGTGCTGGCCTAGGCGCTCGCCGCAACCAGAGGAGAGCCGATGCGCGCGTTCATCTTCCCCGGGCAGGGGAGCCAGTCCGTCGGAATGGGCAAGGCGCTCGCCGAAGCGAGCGTGGTCGCCCGCCACCTGTTCGAGGAAGTTGACGAGGCGCTTCGGCAGAAGCTGTTCCGCCTGATGGCCGAAGGGCCCCAGGACGAGCTCACCCTCACCGAGAATGCCCAGCCGGCGATCATGGCCAATGCGATGGCGACCTTCAGGGTCTCCGGCATCTCGATCGACAAGGCCGATTTCGTCGCCGGCCACAGCCTCGGCGAATATAGCGCCCTGTGCGCCGCGGGCGCGTTCGACATCCCGACCGCGGCGCGGCTGCTCAAGCTTCGCGGCGAGGCGATGCAGCGGGCGGTGCCGGTGGGGCAGGGGGCGATGGCGGCCCTGCTTGGCGCCAGCGTCGAGATCGCCCGGGCGATCGCGGACGCGGCGGCGCAGGGCGAGGTGTGCGTCGTCGCCAACGACAACGATCCCTCACAGGTGGTCATCTCCGGCCATCGCGGAGCGGTCGAACGGGCGCTGGCGATCGCCAAGGAAAAGGGCGCCAAGCGCGCGGTTCTCCTTCCCGTCTCCGCCCCCTTCCATTCGCCGCTCATGGAGCCCGCCGCCCGGGAAATGGAGCAGGCGCTTGCCGGGGTGGAGATCGACGAGCCCGCCGTCCGCCTCTACGCCAACGTCACCGCCGCGCCGGTCGAGGACCCGGCCGAGATCCGCGCCCTGCTCGTCGAGCAGGTCACCGGGATGGTCCGCTGGCGCGAGAGCGTGGCGGCGTTGGCCGAAGCGGGCGTCGACCACTTCGTCGAGTTCGGCGGCAAGGTCCTTGGCCCGATGGTCAAACGCATCGCCCCCGACGCGAAGGTGACCAGCGTCGTCACGATGGACGACATCGACGCGCTGGTGAAGGAAGTTTGAGGCGCCACGCGCGTCACCCCGGCCCACGCCGGGGTCTCATCGGCAAGTGCCGGGACTCCCTGAGATCCCGGCTTTCGCCGGGATGACGGAGGAATGAATGTTTGATCTCACTGGAATGACCGCTCTCGTCACCGGGGCCTCCGGCGGTATCGGTTCCGCCATCGCGGAGGCGTTGGCGGGGCAGGGGGCGCGGCTTGCCGTCTCCGGGTCGAATGTCGAGAAGCTGGAGGCCTTTCGCGTCGGGCTTGGCGGCGACCATGTGGCGCTTCCCGCCAACCTCTCGGACGCCGCCGCCGTCGATGCGCTGGTGCCGCAGGCGGTCGAGGCGCTAGGCGGCAGGCTCGACATCCTCATCAACAACGCCGGGGTCACCCGCGACAACCTCGCCATGCGGATGAAGGACGAGGAATGGTCGGACGTCATCCGCATCAACCTCGAGGCCGCGTTCCGGCTGGCGCGAGCGGCGCTCAAGCCGATGATGCGCGCCCGGCACGGCCGCATCATCTCGATCACCTCCGTCGTCGGCGCCACCGGCAATCCCGGCCAGGCCAATTACGCCGCCTCCAAGGCCGGGGTGGTCGGAATGTCCAAGGCGCTCGCCCAGGAGGTCGCAAGCCGCGGCATCACGGTGAACTGCATCGCCCCCGGCTTCATCCAGTCGGCGATGACCGACGCCCTTCCCGACGCCCAGAAGGAGAAGCTCGTCGGCCGCATTCCGTCCGGGCGGCTCGGGGCCGGGAACGACGTGGCCGCGGCCGCCGTTTACCTCGCCAGCCGCGAGGCCGGTTACGTTACGGGACAGACCCTCCACGTGAACGGCGGAATGGCGATGCTGTGACGCAAGGAGGAATGATCCGTTTGAGTTACCGCCCCTTGCCAGCCCCGGCTGGGAGCGGCTAGGGCATCGCAAAACTACGACTAGGGAAGAAGGGCACACACATGAGCGAGACGTCCGATCGCGTGAAGAAAATCGTCGTCGAGCATCTCGGCGTCGAAGCCGAGAAGGTCACCGAGGAAGCCAGCTTCATCGACGATCTCGGCGCCGACAGCCTCGACATC
>DASWLY010000243.1:0-16745 GCA_036400035.1 Allosphingosinicella sp. | reverse complement strand
TCGCCGAAGCCCAGGCGGCGATCCTGTGCCGGCGGATCAGGCATTTCCCCTACGGGACCCACTCGATCTTCGTCGGCGAGGTCGAGGAGGTGACGGTTCGGGGGGACGTCGACCCGCTGCTCTATGTCGACGGAAGATACGGGGGGGCGAACGAGGCTGTATCGACATTCAGCATGGGTTGGAGCCGCGTAAACCCCTCTCCCGCTTTTCGCGGGAGAGGAGGGGCCCAAGCGAAGCTTGGGAGGTGAGGGTCTGTACGCCGGACTCGGCAAGACCCTCACCTCCCACCGCTTCGCGGTGGGCCCCTCCTCTCCCGTAAGGACGGGAGAGGGAAAAGGACTGACCGCTGAATGTCGATACCGCCTAGCCCCTCTCCCTGGAGGGGAGAGGGAGGGGCCCGCCTGCCGTAGGCAGGTGGGAGGGTGAGGGCCTGGGCGAGCGAGGCTGTGCCTCACCCTGGCGAGCTTCGCTCGCCTGTCCCTCTCCCCTATAGGGAGAGGGGTTTTCAACCAAGCCAGCCCTGGATGACCGCTTCGCCCGTTGCGCGCCGCAACTCGGCGATGCCGCTCTCCCGATGGCGCGTCGGGTGGACCCGGTTGGTGAGGAGGGTCCAGGCGAGGCCGCGGTCGAAATCGACCCAGAGGCCGGTGCCGGTGAAGCCGGTGTGGCCGATCGTGGCGGCGGTGCAGGAGTCGCCGCCGTGCCAGCCTTCGAAGCGGCTTTCCCAGCCGCAGGTCCTCTCGTCCCGGACCCGCGTCCGGATCGCTTCCAGCATCGCCGGCGAGGCGCCGCTGCCGTCGAGCAGTCCAAGCGCGAAGTCGAGCACTCCGGCGACCGTTCCGAACAGGCCGGCATGCCCCGCCGCTCCGCCCAGAGCGGAGGCATTCTCGTCGTGGACCTCGCCGCGCAGCACTCGCCCGCGCCAGGTGCAGCGCTCGGTGGCCACGGCGGGGCCGGGAGGAGGGCCGAAGCTCAGCCCCTCCGGCAGCGGCCATGCCGACAGCGGCGCCCCGGTGATCCGCTCGACCGCGATCCCGAGCAGGATGAAGTTGATGTCCGAGTAGACGGGCGGGCCGCGGCGCCAGTCGCGCTGGAGGACGAAGGCGCGAAGGCGGTCGGGATCGCCGCCGTAGGTGTAGACGGGCTCGACGGCGGGAAGGAAGGTCCGGTGGGCGAGGCAGTCGCGGAAGGTCAGGCGGCGCTCGGCGGCGCCCTCGACGTCGTACTGGCGAAGGTCGGGGATGGCATCGGTGAGCGGCCGATCCAGATCGAGGCGGCCCTCGTCGGCGAGGCGAAGGATCATGGCCGTGGTGGCGATGACCTTGGTGAGGGAGGCGAGATCGAACCAATGGCCCTGAGTGAGCGGCTCGGGCTCGGGGATGAGGGCGGCCATGCCCGCGACTTTCGTCCAGCGGCGGCCGTCGGCGGCGACGATCCCCAGCGCCGCCCCGGGGACGCGTCCGTCCGCCACCGCCGCCGCGGCCGGAGCGAAGGCCTGGTCGATCATCGGTCGTCCGGCCTCGCCTCGATCCGGGCGAGGAAGGGCAGGAACAGGATCGCCGCCAGGCTGAGCACGCCGGAGAGGATGAAGAAGAGGTCGAAGCCGTTATAGCCGGCCTCGTCGAGCGACTTCACGATCGCGCCCCCCGCGCCCGACAGCAAGCGGGGCAGGAGGAAGGCGAAGCCGGAGAGGAAGGCATATTGGGCGCCCGGATAGCGCGGGTTCACCAGCATCGAGAGGTAGACGACGAACACCGCCCCCGCCATGCCGTTGCCGAACTGGTCGGCGGCGGTGGCGACGTAGAGCATCCAGACGTCGATCGGCTGGTGGGCGAGCCAGAAGAAGCCGAAATTGCCGAAGGCGGCGAAGGCCGCTCCGATCGCCAGGGCGATGCCCATCCGCCAGTAGACGACCATCAGCCCGCCGAGGCCGACCCCGACTATGCTGGAGACCAGGGCGACGAGGCTGTCGGCATAGCCGATCTGGTCGAGCGAATAGCCCAGGCCCTTGATCATCGGCTTGGACAGGTTGAGCGCCAGCACGTCGCCCATCCGGTAGAGGGAGACGAAGGCCATGACGACGAGCGCCCCGAAGCCGTAGCGCCAGAAGAAATCGACATAGGGGCCGATGGCGGCGGAGCGGCGGATGGCGGAATCGGGCGGCGCCTTCCGGATCCTGGGGAGCGCGGCGGCCATGATCAGGAAGGGGACCATGCAGACCGCCAGCACGTAGGGCGTGACGTTGGTCTTGCTGTCGATGCCCGCGTTGCCGGCGGCGCCGAGGACCAGCCAGCCGATCGCGGCGGTCAGGGCGACCGCGGCGGCGAGGATCGCGGCGCTCGCGGCAAGGCCCATCGCCAGCGCCGGCCAGCGCGAGCCGCGGCGGTTCGGATCGGGAGGCATGGCGGCGAGGATGGGAAGCGGAACGAAGGCGGCCGCCGCGATCAGCAGATAGGCGGTGGTCCAGCCCGCCTCGATTCCCATGCCGGCCAGCCAGGGCGCCGCCTTGCCCGACGGATCGGCGACGAGCAAGGCGCCGCTTCCGGCCGCGACCATCGCGGTCCGGTAGCCCCACAGGTTGGCGGCGGCGATCGGGCCCTGCTCGTCCTGGGTCGGAGCGAGCTCGATCCGCCAGGCGTCGGCGGCGACCTCGAGCGTGGTGGTCCAGAAGGCGAGCAGGACCGCGAAGAGGGCGGTGACGGCGAGGTTCGAGTCCGACGAGGTCAGCGCCATCGCCACCATCGAGGTGAAGATGCCGAGCTGCGAGAGCATGATCCAGCCGCGCCTTTTGCCCCAGAAGCGGGCGAAGCCGGGGACGTCGTAGCGGTCGAGCAGCGGCGCCCAGAGGAACTTGAAGGTCGGCAGGAGCTGCACCCAGGCGAAGAAGCCGATCACCACCAGCACCACGCCGTGCGCCTGAAGCCTCAGCGCCAGCACCGTCGAGAACATGTAGAAGGGCAGCCCGGCGGAGAAGCCGAGCAGGACGTAGAGCGCCATCCGCCCGAGGCCGGGGCGGACGACGGGGGGCGGGGGCGCGGTGGCGGCGGCTTCGCTCATTGCGCGCGAAGCTTCACTGCCGGGGCTGAACAGTCAATGTCGATGCGAGTTGGCGACCCGCTTCAGGCCCTCGCAAAAGGTCCCGCCGCCGAAGTTCATGACCAGGCCCAGCGGCAGATCCAGGAGCCTCAGATAGGTCAGCACCTGCCTGGAATGAATGAGACGCAACGAGGCAGCGGCTCGTGGACGACTCGCCAAAACCTGCTCTCCCGAGCAGCGAAGCTGCAATTATGGAGGGCCCTCGGAGGCATTCAAAAACCGCATGGCGTCCGGGAGTGGCACGACATCGTTGCGTCGTTGCGTTGCAAAATGATTGGCCTGCGGCCGGGAAGGCTCGCGATGGACGCTCCGGCCCAGGCAAGCGGGAGGGGTTCAAGCCGCCTGTTGCGCGGGAGTCACGGTTTGGTCGCAATCGTGTCGCGAGGATGGCGAGAGGTTATGGCTGGGCCAAGAGAAACTATGACGGGTCGCGGCGTTCTTGCTACTTAATGTCCCCTAATCACGCAGCAAATGCGGACCTCAGGGGGATTCAAGACATGTTTCGTCGCACATCGTTGAAAACGGCTCTGTTTTCCGGAGCCGCCTGCGCCGCGGCCGCGGTGTCCATGGCGGGGCCCGCTTCGGCCCAGACCGCTCCGGCCGAGGACGAGGCGGCGGCCGAGACCACCCTTGCCCAGGCCCCCGGAGCGGAGGCGGGCGCGGAGGAAAATCGCGAGGACATCGTCGTCACCGGCACGCGCGTCGTCCGCGACGGTTTCCAGTCGCCGACGCCGCTCACCGTGCTGACCAGCGAAGACATCGAGAACACCTCGCCGACCAACAACATCGCCGACTTCGTCAACCAGCTGCCGCAGCTGGCCGGTTCGACCAAGCCGGCCAACTCGCGCCTCAACATTTCTAACGGCTCGGCCGGCATAAACGCTCTGAACCTGCGCAACCTGGGCGAGGGCCGGACGCTGATCCTGATCGACGGCCGCCGCTCGGTGGGTTCGACGATCTTCGGCTGGGTCGACATCAACAACATTCCGCAGGCGCTGGTCGACCGGGTCGAGGTCGTCACCGGCGGCGCCTCGTCCGCCTACGGCTCGGACGCGGTCGCGGGCGTGGTCAACTTCGTGCTCAACAAGAAGATGGAAGGCCTGCGCATCGAAGGCGACATGGGCATCACCACCGTCGGCGACAATTTCAACTATTCGGGCAGCATCGCCGGCGGCACCGCCTTCGCGGGCGGGCGCGGCCATGTCATCTTCAGCGCCGAGATCGCGCATCAGGACGGCATCTTCTCGGTCGATCCGAACGACCGCCCTTGGAACCATCGGGGCTATCTGGCCTTCCAGGATCCGAATTTCGTGGCGGCGACAAGCACGACGCCGCAATTCATCACGTTCCGGCGCGGGGCCGGCCAGACGAACCAGGCGCCGGGCGGCTTCATCACCGGTTCGACGGGCACCGTCGCGAACGCGCTTCGCGGCCGCTATTTCGGCCAGAACGGGCAGGTTCTCCAGTTCCAATATGGCGGCGTGAACTCGCCGAGGCTGGGGATCGCCGCCGCTCCGACCCGCACCGTCGGCGGCGATTTCCGGCTCAACGATTCGGGCCGTCGGATCGGCCTCACCCCCGAGGACGACCGTTACGGCTTCTTCGGCCGGGCGAGCTTCGAGGTCGTGGACGGCGTCGAGCTGTTCGCGGAGGGTTCGTACAACCACCAGGAAGTGTTTTTCAACGCCGGCCCCAACCTCGGCTCCTTCAACCTGAACACGACCGGCTGCACCACCGTGCCGGTGCCGATCACCTGCAACGCCTTCGCGCTTCAGACGCTTGGCGCGGCACAGCTTGCCGGGGTGACCCAGATCAGCGTCACTTCGACCGGGGCCGACCTGCCGTTCCGCGGAATCAACAACAAGCGCGAGGTGCAGCGCTACGTGGTCGGCGCGGAGGGCTCCTTCGACGCGTTCAACAATCCCGCGCGGTGGGATGTCTATGCCCAGTATAGCCGGTCCGACGTTCGCGAGCAGCTGCGCAACATCCAGAACATCACCCGGCTTGCGAACGCCACCAACGTCGCCTTCGCTCCGGTGGGCAATGCCGGCGGATTTGCCCCGGGCTCGATCCAGTGCCTGATCAACCTGGATGCCAACGCGACGAACAACGACCCGAATTGCGTGCCGCTCAACCGGCTGGGCATCGGCGTCGCCAACCCGGCGGCGATCGCTTACGCCCTGGGCGACCCGTTCCGCGACCAGGTGCTCGAGCAGACCGTCACCGGCGCGAACCTGTCGCTGACGCCCTTCGCCACCTGGGCGGGCGACGTCAGCGTCGCCGTCGGCGCGGAATATCGGGAAGAGAAGATCCGCGGCTCCGTTCCGGCCGAATTCCAGCCGATCATCAACGCCAACGGAACGACGACCAACCGCTTCTCGGTCGGCAATTATCTGCCCTTCACCGGCAAGTACAACGTCAAGGAAGCTTATCTCGAGACCGTCGTCCCGCTCGGCTTCGGGTTCGAGTTCAACGGCGCGGTCCGGGCCACGGACTATTCGAACTCCGGCTACGTCACCACCTGGAAGCTGGGCGCGACCTGGGCTCCGATCGAGGACATAAGGTTCCGGGTGACCCGCTCGCGCGACATCCGCGCTCCCAACCTCAACGAACTTTTCCAGGCGGGTACGGCCAACAGCGATTCCGTCCGCAATCCCAAGTTCACTCCGGATCTGGCGAACGGCCCGCAGTTCTTCAGCTATTCGGGGCTTACGACCGGCAATCCCGATCTCGACCCGGAAAAGGCCGATTCTTGGAACATCGGCGCAGTGCTCTCACCGCGCTTCCTGCCCGGGTTCACCGCGTCCGTCGACTATTTCAGAATCGACCTCGAAGACGCGATCGACACGATCAGCGCGCAGGAAATCGTCAACCGCTGCAACGAGGGCCGTCAGGAGTTTTGCGACGCCATCAGCAACGATCCCACCCGGTCGCTGCCGAACAACCCTTATCTGCTGATCCGCACCCAGCCGTTCAACTTCGTCAGCCACCTGGTGCGCGGAGTCGACTTCGACGTCGCCTATCGCAAGCGGTTCGCCGAGGGCAGCTTCCTTCTCAAGGCCGTGGCGACGCGCTACATCGAGAACCTGCGCGACACCGGCATCCCGGGCACGGTTCCGGTCAACACGGTCGGGGCGAACGGCGGCCAGGGCAGCACGCCGAACTGGATCTATCGCTTCAGCGCCGGCTTCGACACGCCGACCTACTCGCTGACCGGCGTGGCGCGGGGCGTGAGCAAGGGCAAGTATCTCCCCAACGCCATCGAGTGCCAGACCGCCTGCCCGCTCTCGACGTCGCAATTCCCGACCTACGACAACAACCGCGTGAAGGGCGCCTTGTACTTCGATCTCAACGCGACGATGAAGTTCAGCGCGCTCGGCGACGGCGACGGGGAGTTCTTCCTCAACGTCACCAACATCCTGAACGCCACCCCGATCCTGCTTCCCGAAACCGGGCTGGCCGCGAACAGCACCTACAGCGACCTGCTCGGGCGCCAGTTCCGGGCCGGGATCCGGCTTCGGCTGCGATAGGGGCCGGGGGCCGGGCTCACGTCCGGCATCCGAGGGAATAGAGGGGGCCGCGGCCGATCCGGGCCGCGGCCTTCGCTCTGCCCGGGCGAGCGACACCTTGGCGAGTGACGGGGCCCGGGCTGAAGGAATGCGGATCATGGATCATTACCCGCTTCGGGACGGAATCGTCCATTGCGAGGGCGTGCCGCTGCCGCTGATCGCGGCGCAAGTGGGCACTCCGGTCTACGTCTATTCGACCGCGGCGATGCTGGACCAGGTCCGGCGCCTGAAGGCGGCGCTGGCGCCGCTCGCCGACCCGCTGATCGCCTATGCGGTCAAGGCCAATCCCAATCCGGCGGTGCTGGCGACCTTCGCCGCGGAAGGGCTCGGCGCCGACGTGGTCTCCGGCGGAGAGTATCGGCGCGCCCGGGCGGCCGGGATCGAGCCTGGACGGATCGTCTTTTCCGGGGTCGGCAAGACGGCGGCGGAAATGGCGCTCGCCCTGGAAGGCGGGCTTTGCCAGTTCAACCTGGAATCCGTTCCCGAAGCGGAGATGCTGTCGCAGGTCGCGACCGCGATGGGAATCGAGGCGGTCGTCGCCTTGCGGGTCAACCCCGACGTCGAGGCCGGGACCCATGCCAAGATCTCGACCGGCGCGGCCCACAACAAGTTCGGAGTGGCGATCGGCGACGCGCCCGGCGCCTGCGCCCGGATCCGGGAATTGCCCGGCCTCCGGCTCGGCGGAGTCGCCGTCCATATCGGAAGCCAGCTGACCAGCCTCGCCCCGCTGGAAGCGGCGTTCGAACGGCTGGGCGAGCTGATCCGGGCGCTTCGCGCGGCCGGACATGAGATCGGCACCGCCGACCTCGGCGGTGGGCTGGGCCTCGCCTACGATCCGGCCGCCGCCCCGCCGCCGGCCCCGGCGGATTACGGAGCGATGGTCGCCCGGGTGACACGCGGCTGGGACGTGCGCCTGATCTTCGAGCCGGGCCGGCTGCTCGTCGGCGATGCGGGAGTGCTCCTGACCAGCGTGATCCGGGTCAAGCCGGGCGCGGCCGTGCCGTTCGTGATCGTGGACGCGGCGATGAACGACCTGATGCGGCCGAGCCTCTACGATGCCTGGCATGCCGCCGAGGCCGTGGTGCCGAGCGGCGAGCATATGGTCGCCGACATCGTCGGCCCCGTCTGCGAGACCGGCGACACATTCGCTCGGTCGCGGCGCATCGATCTCGTCCGGGCCGGCGACCTGATGATCATCCGGACCGCGGGCGCCTATGCCGCGACCATGGGCAGCACCTACAATTCGCGGCCGCTGACTCCGGAGGTGCTGGTGAACGGGGCGGACTGGGCGGTCGTCCGCGAGCGGCAGGCGCCGGAGGACCTCCTGAACGATTACCGGGCGCCCCGCTGGCTCGCGTGATTCACTCCGTCATTGCGAGCGGAGCGAAGCAATCCAGCGGCTCAGGCGTTCGAAGGGATTGCTTGGTCGCTGCCGCGAAGCGGCAGTTTATCCTGAGCGACGCCGTAGGCGGCGTCGAAGGGCTCCTCGCAATGACGGACAAGCGCGGCGCGGGATGCTAGACGAGCGCCTCTAAGGGCGTTTCGCGCGCCGCAATCGGGACGAACCGCATGGAGGGGCTGTTAGCCTCGATCGATCACAGCCCCATCGCTTCGGTGATCACGGATGCCCGGCTGCCCGACAACCCGATCGTGGCGGTGAACCAGGCCTTTTGCGAGCTGACCGGCTATGGCCGGGAGGAGATAATCGGGCGCAACTGCCGGTTCCTGGCCGGCGCGGGTACGGAGCCGGCCGCCCGGGCGACGCTTCGCAGCGCCGTGGCCGGGGGGCGCGCCGCGCTGGTCGAGCTCACCAATTACCGCAAGGACGGCAGCGCGTTCCTGAACGCGGTGATGGTCGCTCCGGTGATGGGGGAGGGGGGCGAGGTCGCCTACTTCCTCGGGTCGCAGATGGACGTCGGCGGCGGCGCCGGGCTCTCCGCACCGCGCCGGCAGCGGGCCGAGCAGCGGGTGCGAAAGCTGACTCCGCGCCAGCTTCAGGTGCTGGCGCATATGATCTCGGGCTACCGCAACAAGCAGATCGCCGGCTTCCTCGCGATCGACGAGAAGACGGTGAAGATGCATCGCGCCAGCCTGCTCGCCAGGCTCGGCGTCGGAAGCTCTGCGGAGGCGATCCGAGTGGGCGTGGAGGCCGGCCTCCAGCTCAGTGATCCCGGCTGATCGCGAAGCGGGCGATCGCGGCCAGCAGGTCCGCGTCACGGCCGAAGCCCTGCAGGTGCTCGGTCGCCTGATCCACGAGGATCTGCGCCTGGCGCTGCGCCCGCTCGAAGCCGAGCATGGTGACGAAGGTAACCTTGCCCTGATCGTCGTCCTTGCGGAGCCTCTTGCCGACCCTGGCTTCGTCGCCGCCGTGATCGAGCAGGTCGTCGGCGATCTGGAAGGCGAGGCCGAGGCAATGGGCGTAGCCGCGAAGGCTGGTCCGAGCGTCCGGGGGTGCCTGGCCCATGATCGCTCCCGCCTCGACGCACCAGCCGATCAGGGCGCCCGTCTTGAGGCGCTGGAGGCGGGTGATGGCGTCGAGATCGAGCGCTTCGGCCGGGAACAGGTCGAGCATCTGCCCGCCCGCCATTCCGGCGGCGCCCGCGGCACGGGCGAGCTCGAAGATCAATTCGGCGCGGATCTCACCGGAGACCGGCATCGCCGGATCGCCCAATATTTCAAAGGCCAAGGCGAGCAGGGCGTCGCCGGCGAGGACGGCGGTCGCCTCGTCATAGGCGCGGTGGACGGTCGGCTTGCCGCGGCGCAGATCGTCGTCGTCCATGCAGGGAAGATCGTCGTGGATGAGCGAGTGGACGTGGACGCATTCGACGGCGAGGCCGGCGCGGATGGCGCTTTCCCTCGAGACGGCGAAGAGGCCGGAGGAGGCGATGGTGAGGAGCGGCCGAAGCCTCTTGCCCCCGCCGACGGCGGCGTAGCGCATCGCCTGGTAAAGGCGGCGGCGCGGATCGGGCGGATCCGGCAGGATCGCCTCGAACAAGGCGTCGATGTCGGCGGCCGCCCGGCGCATCGAGGGGCCGAGCGCGACGGCGGCGCGGAGGGTGTCGATCATCGTCATCCGATCGCCACCCGCCGGAACTCGATGGTCTCCTCGACCGCGCTGACTTCCTCGATGCGAAGGCGATAGCTCGCCCGGAGCGCCTCCAGGATGTCGGTGACGACGCTTTCGGGAGTCGAAGCCGCGGCGGTGATCCCGAGCGATCCGCCGAGCGGAATCCTCGACCAGTCGAGCTCCTCCGGACCGGCGATCCGCTGGACCGCGCGGCAGCCGGCCGCGACCGCGAGTTCGGCGAGGCGGCAGGCGTTGGAGGAGAAGCTTTCGCCGGCGACGATCATCGCGTCGGCACGACCGGCGATGGCGCGCACCGCCGCCTGACGGTTCGTGGTCGCATAGCAGATGTCGCCGGCGGCAGGCCGGGCGACGTCCCCAAAGCGGGCGTCGAGCGCTTCGGTTACCTCCGCCGCCTCTTCGACGGAGTAGGTGGTCTGGACCGCAAGTGCGAGCCGCTTGCCGGCCGGGAAGGGCAGGGCATGGACGTCGGCGGTGCCGCGGATCACCGAGACCGCCCCGGGCGGCGCATGCCCGAGGGTGCCGACAATCTCCGGGTGCCCTTCATGGCCGAGCAGAACGATATGGCGGCCGTTCCGGTGATGCCGTTCCATCTCGCGGTGAACCTTGGCGACGAGCGGGCAGACGGCGTCGTAGACGATCAGGCCGAGGAGAGCCGCTTCCTCGGCCACCTGCGGCGCCACCCCGTGGGCGGACAGGATCACCACCGACCCTTCCGGCACCTCCCAAAGCTCCTCGACGAAGACGGCGCCCTCGGCTTCCAAGGCCCTCACCACCCGCAAATTGTGGACGATCGGCCGGCGGACGTAGACGGGCGCGCCATGGACCCGGAGCGCGTCCCGGACCGCCTCGATCGCGCGCCTCACGCCCGCGCAGAAGCCGCGCGGCGCCGCGAGCAATATATCGAGGGGAGGGAGGCCTTCACGGGCGGCGGCTTCGATCATCGCGTCCCTTGCTCATCGCCCCCGCCACAAAGCCTAAGGGGGCGGCAGGGGCGAATCCACATGGACTAAAGCAGGTATTGCATGCGGATGGTTTCGCGAGTGAAGCCGGCCCTCAGATCGATGCGTACCTGCCGAAACTTCGGCGCCCCGAAGCGCACCACCGGATTTCGCGAAAAGCCGAAGCCCTCGCGCGGGATGCCGACGATCATGTCCAGCTTGCGGTTGCGGTTCTCGTCATGAAAGATCGAAAGAGCGTAGCCGCCCGGCGCCAGGCCCGAGATGCGGATCGGCCCCGTGGTGGCGGGCGCGCTGCGAGTCACCGCCTTGGGATCGCTCTTGCAATCGGGGAAATGCGCGGGCTGCCGGGTCAGGCACAGATGCACGTCGCCTTTCCGGCTGCGCAGCTTCTCGATCGAGATCTCGAACTCCGCCGTCGGCACGCCGGCCGCGGTGAGGACGAGAAGGAGGGGGGCGGCGATGAGGCGATGGGGCATGGCGCGCCGCGCTACCCGCTTCACGCCGGACTCGCCACATGGCCTTTGGGCGAGGTTGCGCGATGACCGGCCGCCCCGCCCCGCTGATCATCGCCGGCGGCGGCCTCGCCGGCGGGCTCGTCGCGCTCGCTTTGGCGGAGCGGCGGCCGGACGTGGATTTCCTCCTCATCGAGGAAAGCGGCCGGTTCGGGGGCAATCACATCTGGTCGTTCTTCGACTCGGACGTGGACGAAGGCGACCGCTGGCTGATCGAGCCGCTGGTCGCACGGCGCTGGCCGGACCATGAGATATGCTTCCCGCAGCGGCTTCGCACCCTCGGCTTCGGCTACAACGCCGTGAAATCGGAAGGCCTGGACGCCCGCCTGCGCTCGAGGCTGGCACCTGAGCGGTACCGCCTCGGCGCCCGGATCGCCGAGCTCGGGCCGCGGCATGTCGCTCTGGCCGGCGGCGAGCGGATCGCGGCGAGCGCGGTGATCGACGCCCGCGGCGCGGCGCCGCCGGCCGGGCTCGACCTCGCCTGGCAGAAGTTCGTTGGGCTCACCTGCCGGTTCGCGGCCGGCCACGGCGTCGAGCGGCCGGTGATCATGGATGCCCGGGTCGCCCAGGACGAAGGCTATCGCTTCGTCTACAGCCTGCCCTTCAGCGACACCGAGCTGATGGTCGAGGATACCTATTACTCCACCTCGCCGGTCCTCGACGTGCCGATGGTTCGCGGGCGGCTCGGAAGCCATTTCGCCCGCCGCGGCTTAGGGCTCGCCGAGATCGTCGGCGAGGAATCGGGCGTTCTCCCGGTGCTCCTCGGCGGCGACATCGAAAGCCTGTGGCGCCCAGGCGATCCGCCGGTGGCCCGGCTCGGCCTTCGCGGCGGCTTCTTCCATCCGACGACCGGCTATTCGCTGCCAGACGCGGTGCGCAACGCCGCCCTGATCACCGATCAGCCGGACCTCGGCGGCGCGGCTCTCCACGCCCTCTTCAGGCGCCGGGCGGGAGTCTTGTGGGATCAGCGCCGCTTCTACCAGCGGCTCAACCGGATGCTGTTCAGGGCCGCCGAGCCGAGGCTCCGCTACCGGGTGCTCGAGCATTTCTACCGCCTCCCGGAGGCCCTGATCGCGCGCTTCTATGCCGGCCGCCTCACCGCGTTCGACAAGCTTCGGATCCTCAGCGGCCGGCCGCCCGTCCCGGTCGGCAGAGCGCTCCACGCCATCCGGGAACGGCGCGCATGAGCCGGACCGCCGCCGTCATCGGCTCCGGCTTCGGAGGCCTCGCGCTGGCGCTTCGCCTGCAGTCCGCCGGGATCGCCACCACCCTGGTCGAGGCGCGGGACAAGCCCGGCGGCCGCGCTTATGCGTGGGAGAAGGAAGGCCATGTCTTCGACGCCGGCCCCACCGTCATCACCGACCCGGCCTGTCTTCGCGAATTGTGGGCCCTGAGCGGCGCCGACATGGCCGACGACGTCGAGCTGCTGCCGGTGTCGCCTTTCTACCGGCTGTCCTGGCCCGACGGCACCGTCTTCGACTATCTCGACGACGACGCCCGCCTCGCCGAGCAGATCGCCGCGCTCGAGCCGGCGGACGTCGAGGGCTATCGCCGCTTCCTCGACTATTCGGCGGGCGTCTACGTCGAAGGCTACGAGAAGCTCGGCGCCGTCCCATTCCTCGACTTCCGATCGATGCTGCGCGCGGCGCCGCAACTCGCCCGCTACCAGGCGTGGCGCTCGGTCTACTCGGTCGTGTCGGGCTTCGTGCGCAACGAGAAGCTTCGCCAGGCCTTGTCCTTCCACACGCTGCTCGTCGGCGGCAATCCGATGACGACCAGCGCCATCTACGCGCTGATCCACAAGCTCGAACGGGACGGCGGAGTCTGGTTCGCGCGCGGCGGCACTCATGCGCTGGTGCGCGGTCTGGTCCGGTATTTCGAGCGGCTCGGCGGCAAGCTCCGGCTCGGCGACCCGGTCGAGCGGATCGAGACGGAAGGCGGCCGCGCCTCCGGCGTCCGCACGCGCAGCGGCTGGAGCGGCCGGTTCGACGCCGTCGCCTCCAACGCCGACATCGTTCGGACCTACGACATGCTCGGCCACAAGCGAGGCCGCCAAGCGGCCGGCAGGCTCCGGCGCAAGCGCTTCTCGCCGTCGCTGTTCGTCGTCCACTTCTCCACCCGCGGCGAATGGCCGGACGTTCCGCATCACTCCATCCTGTTCGGGCCGCGCTACGAGGAGCTGCTCGGCGAGATCTATCGCGGCAGCGCGCTTCCCGACGATCCGTCGCTCTACCTCCACCACCCGACGGCGACCGATTCCGCAATGGCTCCTCCGGGCAAGTCGACCTTCTACGCGCTCGCGCCGGTGCCCCATCTCGGCCGCGCTCCAATCGACTGGGAGGCGGAGGGGCCGGTCTATGCGGCCCGGATCCTGCAGCTCCTGGAGGAGCGGGCGCTTCCCGGCCTCTCGGAGCGGCTCGAAATCCTCTTCCACTACGGCCCGGCCGACTTCGAGAGCGACCTCAACTCCCACCTCGGCTCCGCCTTCAGCCTCGAGCCGAGGCTGACCCAGAGCGCCTGGTTCAGGGTGCACAATCGCGACGACGTCATTCCCAACCTCTATTTCGTCGGCGCCGGCACCCATCCCGGCGCCGGAATCCCGGGCGTCGTCGGAAGCGCCAAGGCGACCGCCGGCCTGGTCATCGGGGATCTGCTCGGATGAACCGCGCCGAGCTCGTCGCCGCGGCCGGGGAGTCGATCCGACTCGGCTCGAAATCCTTCCACATGGCCAGCCGACTGTTCGACCGCGAGACCCGCGAGCGGGCCTGGCTCCTCTATTGCTGGTGCCGCCACTGCGACGATATCTGCGACGGCCAGGCGCTGGGTTTCGCCACGGGCCGGGAGCCGGGCCGGGGCGGCGACGTGGAAGCGCTCACCGGCCGGGTCCTCGCCGGCGAGAAGACCGGGATCCTTCCTTTCGACGCCCTCGGCGTTCTTCTGGCGGAGTGCCCGGTCCCGCGCCGCTATATCCTCGATCATCTGCAGGGATTCGCGCTCGACGCCGACGGCTGGCGCCCTCGCGACGAGGCGGACCTGCTTCGCTATTGCTATCATGTCGCGGGCGCCGTCGGCTGCATGATGGCGGTCGTCATGGGCGTATCGCCGGACGAGGAGCAGACCCTGGCGCGGGCATCGGACCTCGGCATCGCCTTTCAGCTTTCGAACATCGCCCGTGACCTTCGCGACGATCACGAGGCGGGGCGCTGCTACGTGCCCGCCGAATGGATCGAGCGGCATGCGCTGGACCGGCGCGACCCGTTGCGGCCGGACCAGAGGGAGAAGCTGGTCGCCGTCGCCGGCCGCCTCACCGACCTTGCCCTGCGCTACGAAGCCTCGGCCCACTCCGGTGTCGCCAGGCTGCCTTTCCGAGCCCGATGGGCGGTGCTGGCGGCGGCCCGGGTCTATGGGGCGATCGGCAGGCGGGTGGCCTCCCTTGGAGCGGCGGCCTGGGAGACCCGAGTGATCGTCCCGCGCCGGGAAAAGCTCGCTTTCCTGCTTCCGACCCTGGTCGACGCGATCCGGACTCGCTGAGCCGATGACCCATTTCGCGTTCGTCGCTCCGCCGCTGCGCGGTCACTACCGGCCGCTTTCGCACCTGGCCGCGGAGCTGATCGCCCGCGGCCACCGGGCAACCTTCCTCCACCATGAAGACGCGGCGCCGCTGGTCGAAGCGGAAGGCGCGGGTTTCGAGGCGCTGGGGCAGGGGGCCCCGCCGGTGGCGAGCTGGACCGGGCCGATGGCGAGGATCCGGGGGGTGATCGGCCTCGGTTCGGTGATGGGCGGAATGGTCCGCTTCACCGACATGTTCTGCCGCGAAGCTCCGGCCGTGCTTCGCCGGATCGGCGCCGACGCTCTGATCGTCGACCAGCTGGAGTCAGGCGGCGGCCTCGTTGCCGAGCATCTCGGCCTCCCTTTCGCGAGCATTGCCGACACCTTGCCGATCAACCGCGAGCCTGGGGTGCCGCCGCCTTATGTCGGCTGGCGCTACGATCCAAGCGACAAGGGACTGAAGCGCAATCGCGGCGGCTGGCGGGTCAGCGACTTCCTGATGCGCGGCGTGGGCGATTCCATCGAGCGCAATTCTAAACACCTCGGCCTGCCGGTCCGGCGGCGGCTGGAAGATTGCCTTTCGCCCCGCCTGCAGATCTCGCAGATGGTCCCGAGCCTGGACTTCCCACGCAAGGCGCTTCCGGCCACCTTCCATTATACCGGGCCTTTTCGCCGCGGCGCGCCGGAGCGGTTCGAGCTGCCGCCCGGGGACGAGCGGCCGCTGGTCTACTGCACGCTCGGCACCCTCCAGGGTTCGCGCGCCGGCATCTTCCGCAAGGTCGCCCAGGCTTGCGCCAAGCTCGACCTTCGGTTGCTGATTAGCCAGGGCGGCCTCGGGCGCCTGAAGCCGGGCGACCTGCCGGGCGATCCGCTCATCCACGATTGGGTGCCTCAGGAGGCGGTGCTCGCCTTGGCGGACGTGGTCGTCTGCCACGGCGGCATCAACACCGTGCTGGAGCCGCTCGCGGCCGGGTTGCCGATGGTGGTGATGCCGCTGGCCTTCGAGCAATCGGCGATCGCCGCCCGGCTCGAACATGCCGGGGTCGCCCGGGTGCTGAGCTATCGCTCGTCGGCGCGGCGGCTCGCGGAGGCCATAGCGGAGGTGAGGACGGTGGCCAGCTTCCGGCAACGCGCCGAGGCGGTGCGGCGCGAGATGGGGGAGGCGGGGGGCCTGGGCCGAGCCGCGGACCTTATCGAGGCGGCGCTGATCTGAGCCGCTCGGCGGGCAGCCGCCACCAGGGCGTGGCGGGCGAACGGTGATGCTCGTGATGATAGCCGAAATGGAAGCAGGTGATCAGGGAGGCGAGCCAGCCGTGCTCGCTGCTCCTCGCCCGGTGCCGGTCGCCGAACGCCTCCGCCCCGGCGCGGTGCGGAAGGAAGGTGCCGAAAAGGAAGAGCTGGAGCGAGGAGAGGATCGCCGGAAGCGCCCAGAAGAGCAGGAGGTTCGGGTAAGGGGCCCCGAGCAGCAAGACGTAGATCGCGACCAGCCCCATCAGAACCGCGAGCTCGCGCCCTCCGAAATACTGCCGGAGGAAGGCCCGATACCAAGGCCAGAAGGCGGAAGGATGGTCGGCGCTGAAATCCGGATCCTCGGCGGTGCCGGGGCTTCGGTGATGCTCGAAATGCTTGGGCCGGAGCCGGTCGAACGAGAAGCCCGCATAAAGAGCGAGGGCGAGCCGCCCCGCCCACAGGTTCACCCCCGGCCGCCCCGGAGCGAGCGAGCCGTGCATCGCATCGTGAGCGACGATGAAGAGGCCGACATTGAGCCAGCAGATCACCGGCACGAGGACGAACGCGGCAAGGCCCGCCTCCGGTAGCGGCAGGAAGAAGATCGAAGCGACATGGAGCGCCGCCCAGGCGGCCGCGATCCCGACGGCAAGCGCGAGGCCGATCGCGGTCTGACGGGTCCGGCTGACAGCGGAGATCGTCATCCCGGACTTGATCCGGGATCCATGAACGCCGCCGGTACCGA
>DASWLY010000242.1:0-3525 GCA_036400035.1 Allosphingosinicella sp. | reverse complement strand
GGGCCTCGCCTTCCATCCGCCGACCCTCTATTTCGGCTATGTCGGGATCTCGATCGCCTTTTCGTTCGCGGTTGGGGCATTGGTCACCCGCGACGTCGGCCCGGCGTTCGCCCGGGCGATGCGGCCCTGGGTGCTCGGCGCGTGGGTCTTCCTCACCCTCGGAATCACCGCCGGATCCTATTGGGCCTATTACGAGCTGGGCTGGGGCGGCTGGTGGTTTTGGGACCCGGTCGAGAACGCCTCGCTTATGCCGTGGCTGGCGGCGACGGCCCTGCTCCACTCGGTGACGGTGCTCGCCACCCGGGACGGCCTTCGCGCCTGGACGGTGATGCTGGCCGTCGTCGCCTTCTCGATGTCGATGGTCGGCACCTTCCTGGTGCGCTCGGGCATCCTCACCAGCGTCCACAGCTTCGCCGTCGATCCCGAGCGCGGCGCCTTCATCCTGGTCCTGCTCGCCTTCTACATCGGGGGCGCGCTCGCTCTGTTCGGACTGCGCGTCGGGACGGTGAAGGAGGGCTCGACCTTCGAGCCGGTCAGCCGCGAGGGCGCGCTCGTTCTCAACAACCTCCTCCTCTCGGCGATCCTCGGAATCGTCCTCGTCGGCACCCTCTATCCGCTGATCGCGGAGGCGGCGACGGGGGAGAAGCTCTCCGTCGGCCCCCCTTATTTCAACACCGCCGCCGGGCCGCTCGCGCTCCTCCTCGTCGCGGCGATGGCGGCGGGGCCGCTGCTGCGCTGGCGGCGCGACCGGCTGCGCGAGGTGGCGGGACGGATCGCGCTTCCCATCCTCATTGCCGCTCTGGCCTTGCTTGCGCTGATCCTGGCCCTGCCGGGCCTCGGCGTGCTGCCCTTGCTCGGCCTGATGCTGGCCTTGGGCGTCGGCGCGGCCAGCCTCGCTCCGCTCTGGAAGCGCAACCTGCTGCGCACGCCTCTCTTCATCTGGGGGATGGTGATCTCTCATCTCGGCATCGCCGTGGCGCTCGCCGGAATGGCGAGCGAAAGCGCTTTCACCAAGGAGACCCTGGTCGCCGCTCGGGTCGGCGACACGGTGGCGGTGGGACCTTTTCGCCTGCGCTTCGACTCGGTGGAGCCGGTGGCCGGGCCGAACTGGACGGCGGTGGAAGCGAGGCTCGTCGTCCGCCGCGGCACCGGCGCCCCCTTCGTCCTGCTGCCGCAGGCGCGGATGTTCAGCACCCCGCCGACCGAGACCAACGAGGCGGCGATCGCCACCCGCTTCGACGGCCAGCTCTACACGGTGATCGGCAAGCCCGACGGGGAGGGACGCTGGCAGCTTCGCCTGTGGTGGAAGCCGTTCGTCACCCTGATCTGGCTGGGCGGGGCGCTGGTCGCCCTCGGCGGCCTGCTCGCTCTGGTCGGCCGGGTTCGCCGCGAGCGGCGCTCGCTCCGGCAAGAGGCGTTCGCATGAAACGGCTGTTCCTCTGGCTGCCGCTGGCGGTGTTCGTCGCCTTCATCGTCACCGTCGCTATCGGGCTGCGCAAGCCGGCCGACAGCCCGATCCGCTCGCGGATGATCGGCAAGCCGATGCCGGATTTCGCCCTGGAAGCCGCGGTTCCCGGCCACCCGCCGCTGAGCGCGGCGAACCTGCGTTCGGGCAAGCCGCGCCTGGTCAACGTCTTCGCCAGCTGGTGCGTGCCGTGCAAGGCCGAGGCCCCGCAGCTAATGGCGCTCAGGCACCGCGGGATACCGATCGACGGGGTTGCCATCCGCGACCGAAGCGAGGACGTCGCCAGGTTCCTCGCCGACTGGGGCGACCCGTTCGAGCGGATCGGCGCCGATCCGGCCAGCCGGGTGCAGTTCGCGCTTGGCTCGTCCGGAGTGCCGGAGACCTTCGTCGTCGACGGTAAGGGCGTGATCCGGCACCAGCATATCGGCGACATCCGTCCGGAGCATGTGCCGGAGATCCTCGCCGCCTACGAGGCCGCGAAATGAGCCCGGTCCCGTCAATGCGAGGAGCGAAGCGACGAAGCAATCCAGCTTCCGGTCTCGGTGCTGCTGGATTGCTTCGCTTCGCTCGCAATGACGGGGTTGCGCTGCTCGCCGCTATCTTCCTCGCCGCGCCCGCCTTCGCCCAATCCGCGCTTCCGCCGGCCCGCTACGCCTATGCGCAGATCGAGGACCCGCGGCTGGAGGCTGAGGCCAGGGCGCTGATGGAGACCCTGCGCTGCCTCGTCTGCCAAGGGCAATCGATCGCGGACAGCGACGCCGACATGGCCGGCGACATGCGCGCCCTCGTTCGGGAGCGGATCGCCGCCGGCGAGACGCCGGAGGCGATCCGGGCCTGGCTAGTCGACCGCTACGGCGCCTGGGTGAGCTATCGGCCGCCGGTCGAGCCGCTGACCTGGCCCCTCTGGGCCGCCCCGGTCCTGCTGGTCGCGCTCGGCCTCTTCCTCGCCCGCGGCCGCTTCCGGCGCAAGGCGCGGTGATGGGCTTGCTGATCCTCATCCTCCTGGCTCTGGCGGCCTTCGCGGCGATCTGGCGCTTTGCCGGCCTCGACCGGACGGGAGCTCAGTTCCTCGCCTCCGCCCTGCTCCTGGCCTGCGCCGGCTATGCCTGGCAGGGCAGCCCCGGATTCGCCGGCCGGCCGAAGGCGGCGGCGCCGAGGCAGGACCTGCCGGCAAGCGCCTTCAACCAGATGCGCGAGGGGATGTTCGGGCGCTTCGATTCCGCCGATCGCTGGCTCACCATCGCCGAGGGCTTCCAGCGCCGCGGCGACACTCGCGGCGCCGCCGGAGTGGTCCGGTCGGCGATCCGTGCCCATCCGGACAATGCCACCTTATGGACCGGATATGCCGATGCGCTCGTGGTCCACGGCAACGGCCTGCTCAGCCCGGCGGCTGATCTGGCCTTTCGCCGGGCGATCTCGCTCGCACCGCGGCATCCGGGCCCGCTTATCTTCCACGGGATCGCTCTCGCCCAGAACGGTCGCCTCGGCGAGGCGGAGCTGCGCTGGCGCCAGGCGTTGGCGATCAGCCCCGCCGGCGCGCCCTGGCGGGAGGAGCTTGAGCGGCAGATCGAGGCGGTCGCTCAGGCAAGGGCGCAGCGATAAGACGTCACCTCGGCGAAAGCCGGGGCCTCGTGGAGACCGGCCGGGATTTCTTGTCGCGAGGCCCCGGCTTCCGCCGGGATGACGTCAATGGTCGACGCCGCGGCCGGTCTCGTGCTGAAGTTCGTCGATGCGCTTGGAGGCTTCGGCCTTGGTGAGGTCGGGATCGAAATCCTCGCCGGCTTCCTGGCTGAGAGTCTTCAGATAGGAGGCTTGCGGCCCCGTCATCGACTCATCGCCGGTCACCCAATCTTCCGGGTCCTTCTCGGGCGTGGGCTGCTGGTCCTGCTGGGTAGACATGGTTTCTTCCCTCGGTTGAGTTTCCCCGTCCAACGGCGATGTTCCGAACTTGTTCCCCAACCGTCATTGCGAGCGAAGCGAAGCAATCCAGCCGCGCCGAGGCTGGAAATTGGATTGCTTCGTCGCTGCCGCAAAAGCGGCAGTTTATCCTGAGCGCCGCC